>NZ_JBFHHB010000365.1:0-1044 GCF_041597215.1 Actinotalea sp. | reverse complement strand
GCCGACGCCGCAGCGATCGCCGCACGAGACGCGGAGCAGGCGTCGTGAATCCGGACTGCAAGGGCGAGAAGCACGGCTCGTGCTCCGGAACGGGATGGTCCGAGATCGCCGACGGGCCGATCGCGTGCCCGTGCCCGTGCCACACGGCGACGTCGAGCGAGCCGGAGCAGGTGACGCCGTGACCACCCATGCGCCCTACGCCCCTGGTGACCCGATCACGGTTCTGCACCACTGCGCCACCCACGGGACCGAGGTCGCCACGTTCCCCGTCGAGCGCATCAAGAGCCTCGCCACGAACGGCCAGTACCGGGTCACGACGACCCGCTGCGACGGCACCCAGCTCGACGTCGAGGTGAACGCCGCCGGCGTCGACCGGCACGGGTACGTGCGGCCTGGCGGTGCGCTGTGACCGCCCGCCAGACATGGGACACCGTGCTCACCTGCCCCGACTGCGGCTGGACGTCCAAGCGCACCACGACCGGCCTCGCCAACCACGCCCTGCGACTGCACTCATGCGACAAGCGCCGCTGCGAGCGGGCCACGCACGCACGCGGCGTCGCCCGGCACGCCGCGATCGACCGCGCCCCCAAGCCCTGCCAGCACAAGCGCGCGAACCACCAGCACGGCACCCATGCGTGCTACGTCCTGGACCGCTGCCGGTGCCTACCCTGCGCGACCGCGAACAGCACATACGAGTCCACCCGGGTGCGCAACATCGCCTACGGCCGCACGACCACGACCGACGCCGGACCGGTACGCGCACACCTGCACGCGCTCATGACCGCGGGCATGGGCCTCAAGCAGATCACCGCGGTGCACGGCATCTCGGCCGGGTCCCTCACGAAGATCCTCTACGGCATCACCCGCGCCGACGGCACCCACCGACCACCGACCACGAAGGTCCAGCGGCGCACCGCCGACCGGGTCCTGGCGATCAGCATGCCGACGATCGAGCAACTCGGCGCGTCCACGAACGTCGACTCCACCGGTGCCCGCCGCCGCATCCAGGCCCTCATCGCACTCGGGTGGTCCGTGCAGCGCATC
>NZ_JBFHHB010000364.1:0-1047 GCF_041597215.1 Actinotalea sp. | reverse complement strand
GGCGCCGGCGCAGGGACCGCAGGATCAGTGCGATCAGCACGGCCGTCTCGAGGCCGATCGTCGCGAGATTGACGCGGGTGACGGCGCCGCCTGGATCGTAGGGACCGTCGAGCACGGCGGTCGGGGTGATCGCCAGGGTCGGCAGGGTGGAGGCCAGCTCCTCGAGACGGTTCGTCGAGGCATGAGCGACATCGCCGACCGTCAGGCGACCGATCACCCCCATGGAGCGCATCAGCGTCACGACGGCTTCCCGGCGCTCCTCGGGGTCCGTGATCTCCTCCGCGCGCCCGGCGAGCACCGCACCGGGCAGCACGACCTCCACGCGCGGGTCGTGCAGCGCGTTGCGGAACCAGTGCGCAGCGCGACCGTAGCCCGCGACGACCACGATCCGGCCGTCGATCAGGGCGTAGGCGAGCGGGGCCTCACGGACCTGCCCCGACGTCCGTCCGGTGGTGCGCAGCACGAGGAGCGACCCGGTGGCAGGCGTCGCGAGGAGGGGGCCGAGGCCTGAGCGCAGGAGCGGGACGGCGACCCGACGGTTGAGCACTCCGAGGCCCCGGTGCAGGGGCCCGAGCAGGCGAGTCATGGTCGGGCCGTAGGGCAGGGGGACGGTCGGCTCCATACCTCGACTCTTCGCCGGACGGCGGTCGCACGTCAGGGCCGATGGTCCCGGTGCGACCGTCGCGTGGCGGGCAACGGACCCAGCCCCGACAATGGCCCGATGATCTCCGAGGGACACGCCGCTGCGCTGCGCGACGCCGGCCTGGGCTGGCGGCCCCGGGCCGGAGACCGCTTCGTGCTCCCGGGCATGGACCTGGACGGCGAGATCTTCACGCTCAGCGAGATGACCATCGAGGCGCATCAGTACGACACCGGGACGATCCTCGGCTTCAACGGCACCACGGAGTGGGCCCTTGACGCCGTCGCCCAGGAGGACGCCCTGTGGCTGCCGAGCGAGGAGCAGATGCGGGAGCTGCTCGGTGCCACCTTCGTCACGCTCGCGCGCTCGGACTCCCACCGCTACGCCGTGACGACACGGACGGCGGC
>NZ_JBFHHB010000363.1:0-1122 GCF_041597215.1 Actinotalea sp. | reverse complement strand
GGCGGCTACACGCTGGTCGACGTCGCGCACAGGGTCGTCGGTGTCGGCTCGGTCGGGTTGCGCGCCTACATCGCGCTCCTGGAGGGCTCGAGCCCCGACGACGTCGTCTTCCTCCAGCTCAAGCAGGCCCGACGGTCCGTGCTCGCCCCGCACGTGCACGGGGACAGCGCCTGGCACGCCCACCAGGGCCAACGCGTCGTCGAGTACCAGCAGGCGTTGCAGACGGTCAGCGACCCCTTGCTCGGCTGGACGACCGTCGGCGGGCTCCAGTTCTACGTGCGGCAGTTCCGCAACATGAAGGGCACCGTCGCCCTCGACCAGGTCGACGCCGTTGCGCTCGCGGACTACGCGGGGATCGTCGGCCACCTGCTCGCGAAGGGTCACGCCCGCACGAGCGGCGCGTCGATGATCTCCGGGTACGCCGGGAAGTCGGACAACGTCGACAAGGCGATGGCCCGGTTCGCGCTCGCGTACGCCGACCAGACCGAGGCCGACCACTCCGCGCTCCTGCACGCTGTCGCGGCCGGGCGGCTCCCGATCGAACGGGGCGTCTAGGCGCCGGGAGGGCCACCGACGTCCGTCCCGCGCCGCGGGAGGGCTCGTCGCGAGGTGACCTGCCGGCGACGGCTGGGTGCTGCGGGAGCGACAGCGGGGTGGCTCCCGCGGGACCGTCCGGTGAACTCGGTGAACCTTCGTCGACGGCGTGCAAAACCCTCGCTCTTTCGTCGATCCCGGAGCGCCGACGGTGGCGTCACGGCTGCGACGACCCATCGAAGTGCGACGAGAAGCCCGCCAAGTGCCCGCTGCGCCGCGACGGCGGCCTCGTGCTCGCCGAGCCGAAGACCAGGCAGAGCAAGCGGACGCTGCCCATGCCACGGCCGATGATTGAAGCGCTGCGCCGTCATCGGCAGGTCCAGAGGAAGGCGCGGATCTACGCCGGCTCGGAGTGGCAGGAGTCCGGGCGGGTGTTCACGACTGTTACCGGCCGCCCGATCGACCCGCGCGACCACTCCGTGCACTGGGTCAAGTTCCTCGAGGGCGCCGGGGTGCGTCCTGCGCGGCTCCATGACGCCCGGCACACCGCGGCGACGCTGCTGCTGGTGCAGGGCGTCGACCAGCGCG
>NZ_JBFHHB010000362.1:0-1146 GCF_041597215.1 Actinotalea sp. | reverse complement strand
GGTGCATCAGTCGTCGTGGTCTTCGGGGATCGGGTCGGGGTCGGGTGCGCCGACTGCCCGGTGCCGGTAGTAGAGGTCGATGTGCTTGCGCGCCCACAGCCAGAGGCGCCGGTTGTACTCGGCGGATGCGCTGACCCGCTTCTCGAGCGATGCCATGCGCGACCAGAGTTGCCCGATGAGCACGCCGACGAGGGACAGGACGCCGACGGTCAGTACGCCGACGAGTCCGAGGATGGCCGGGGCGATGGTCACCTCGGTCATCACTCCTGACCCTTGGCTGCTGCCTGCCGGTGCAGCTTGATCTCGTCGCGTGCGTCGCGGGTCCGCTCGCCGATGGTGGAGATGGACGGGATCTTGCTGACCTCGGACAGCGGGAGGTTCGCCCCGCCGATGCCGAGGACGGTGCGGACCTCGTCGCGGATCATGCGGCGCAACTGGTCTTCGGTGTAGGGCATGTCGTCCTCCTGGTCGAGGGTGGGAGCGGTCGGCTCAGGGATGGTGGGGATGGTGGGCGTGGTGGCGACCGGGTTGGAGACGGTCTGCGTGGCGCGGGTGTCGCGGCTGGCGACGTAGGTCATGTGCCACGGCTCGTTGCGGACCATGTCTCTGATCCACCCGTAGGGCTCGCCCCACGCGCGCACCCATGCACGGGCGGGCTCGGCCAGGTCGAGCGCGAGGCCGGTCTCGTGCAGCGACGTGCCGGGGTCGGCGGCGGTGGCTGCGAGGTCGCCGCGAAGGTAGGCGTACCAGAGCACCCACTGCTCGGCGTTGGTGCGGCCAGCGTCGGTGATGCCGCCACTGGGGCAGCCGGCGCCGACCATGCGCAGGTACGAGGCTGCTGCTGGTGCGTCGAGCCACGCGACGGAACCGGAGGTTTTCTTGCCGATCTTGACCTGCTGCATCGGGCTGGCCTCCTGGGGGTGTTGACAGGTGTCATACACCTGAGCATGATGCGGTGTATGACACCTCGCGATTGCTTCCTGTACGCGGTCCTCGTGACGTACCTGATCGGGTCAGCGACGGGCACGATCGTCGGCCCGATGATCCGCGGCTCGTTCGGGTACGAGTGGGGCTACTTCTCCGGCATCTACGGGCCGTTGAGCATCCTCGGCCTGATCGTCGTCACCGCGGTCGCCGCGCGGCGAT
>NZ_JBFHHB010000361.1:0-1192 GCF_041597215.1 Actinotalea sp. | reverse complement strand
TCAGCGGACCGCCCGCAGGTCGGCGAGGTCTTGGACGCTCGCACCGTCCAGGACGAGGGCGATCTCGGTCAGGACGCGTTCGTCGGTGCTCGGGGTGGCGTGCGCGGTGAGTGACGCGATGAGCGCGACCCTCTCGCGCGGCGTGGTGGCCATCAGGCGGTGCCTCCTGGAAGCTCGAGTAGGCCTTGGCCGCCGGCGACGCGCGCTTCGTGCAGTACGCGCTGGCGGGTCTCGGCATGGTGGTCGCGGTCGTAGCTGAGGTGGCATCCCTGGCACATCGCCCGGAGGTTGTCGTCAGTGCAGTGCTCCGGGGTGTGGTCCAGGTGGGCGACGGTCAGGACGACCCGCGACCCAGTGCCGAAGGCCAGACGGCCATTCCGGTTCCAGCACCGCCCATCCGCGCTGATGTGTGCGGCAGGCCTGCCGCACTCCCCGCGGCACTCGCAGCGCCCCTGCGCCCGCTCGGTGCGGATCCGGAAACTGATCGCGCGCCAGTCGTCGGGGTAGCGTCCTCGGTTCTCTGGGCGGATCGGCATCACACTTCGCCTCCTTCAGGTCGGGTGTCGGCGGCGTAGACGGCCAGGGCCATCGCCTGCCAGACGTCGGCGGCGAAGCCGTGGAAGAAGCCCGGGGCGGCCTTGGTGCCCTTGCCGTGGTTGGGTTGCGCGGGTGCGAACCGGTCGACGAGGGCCTGGCGGACGTTCGAGTCGTTCGCCTTGGCGGAGTGGCACAGGTGGGTCTTGACGGGCAGTCGCTTGATGAGCGCGGGCTCGCGGCCGGTGCGGTCGGTGAGGGTCTGGGCGAAGCGCCCGATCCACACACAGGTGTCGAAGACCTCGGCGCCGACAGCCATGCCGTAGGAGGCGACCATCTCGATGACGGCGACGGGGATTGTGCCGAGCGAGGTGAGCTGGAGCGCGAGGAGGAGCTCGCCGTTCGGGGTCTTGCCGAACGCGGTCGGCTCGCACGTGGCGGAGTCGATGACGACCCACCCGGACTCGGTCGGTCCGGGGTCGATGGCGAGCAGGGTGCTCATGCCGACTCCTCCTCGTCGTCGTGGTTGTGGCAGGTGCACTCGCACGCGTACCCGCCGACGACACCGCCCCCGCATGTCTCGTGCCGCTTGCGCAGGCAGTGCCGGGTGCGATGCCGACCGGGTGGTGGGGTGGGTCGTGGTGGGCAGGGCGTGTGC
>NZ_JBFHHB010000360.1:0-1248 GCF_041597215.1 Actinotalea sp. | reverse complement strand
TCGTCGTGGTTGTGGCAGGTGCACTCGCACGCGTACCCGCCGACGACACCGCCCCCGCATGTCTCGTGCCGCTTGCGCAGGCAGTGCCGGGTGCGATGCCGACCGGGTGGTGGGGTGGGTCGTGGTGGGCAGGGCGTGTGCCCCGCGATGGTGCGGTGTACCCGCACCCCGTCTGGGGTGGGCGTGTAGTCGCCTCCGCATGCGCACGTCATGCTGACTCCTCCTGGATCTTGGTGGCGCGTCCCTCGAGGACTGCGGCGGTGACAGTGCGGGCGGTGAGCCCGATGCGGAGGTCGGCGGCGATGTCGTCGGCCAGTGCGCGGAGGTAGGCGGCTTCCTCGGCGGGGCTCATGCGGCATTCCTCGTCTCGGAGAGCAGTGCGAGGATGTCGGCCCTGTCGTTGACGCGGGCGAGCTTGTCGATCGTCGCGATGGCGTTCTTCGCGCCGACGCCGCAGCGTCGCGCGGCCGTGGTGGGGTTCTCGCCGTAGCGAACGAGCCGAGCCCACTCGTCCAGGTCGACCGTGCGGCGTGTGGTGCGCATGGTCGGTGGGGTCGCGTAGGGGTCGTCGAGGTCTGCCTCGTCCCACATCGCCGGGACGGCCCAGTCGTTGACCTCGGCGCGCTTGCGCGAGCGGGCCGCCGCGCCCTTCTCCCCGGCGGTCCGCTCAGGTGGGCGCCGGTCGCCGATCGTGTCGAACGCCTCGCGGATGGCGAGGGCGTTGCGGGCGTAGATCGGCTGGTGTCGCATCGCGGCGTCGATGGCCTGGCGGCTGATGCCGTGGTCGTCGGCGATGCGCTGCACGGACCACCCGAGTGCGATGAGGGCCTGGATGCGGCGGCGGGCACCGGTGGAGTCGACGTTCGTGGACGCGCCGAGTTGCTCGATCGTCGGCATGCTGATCGCCAGGACCCGGTCGGCGGTGCGCCGCAGGACCTTCGTGGTCGGTGGTCGGCGGGTGCCGTCGGCGCGGGTGATGCCGTAAAGGATCTTCGTGAGGGACCCGGCCGAGATGCCGTGCACCGCGGTGATCTGCTTGAGTCCCATGCCCGCGGTCATGAGCGCGTGCAGGTGTGCGCGTACCGGTCCGGCGTCGGTCGTGGTCGTGCGGCCGTAGGCGATGTTGCGCACCCGGGTGGACTCGTATGCGCTGTTCGCGGTCGCGCAGGGTAGGCACCGGCAGCGGTCCAGGACGTAGCACGCATGGGTGCCGTGCTGGTGGTTCGCGCGCTTGTGCTGGCAGGGCTT
>NZ_JBFHHB010000359.1:0-1250 GCF_041597215.1 Actinotalea sp. | reverse complement strand
GCCACGCCCGCCTTGATGAGCCGGTTCTGCACCTCGCATCGGTGCGTGACGGTCGCAAGTGCGGCCTCGGTCTCGCCTGCTGCACTCACGCCAGCCTCCACGCAGGGTCGAAGTCGGGGTGGTCGGCGTAGGGCTGGACGAGAGCGCGGAGGGTCGCCTCAAGAGCGAGCGCAGCGCCGACCGTCGCGTCGTCGGTGTAGGGGCCGAGCCGATCGCCGGTCGCCTCCGCCTCGGAGAGCAGGTCCACCACCCGCCGTAGCGCCGCACACTGAGCCAGGACGCGGGCGCGGCTGAACGTCGCGCCATCCTCATCCATGACACCGCCATCTCCGTGCGCTGCCGCACCCTCATCCTCAGCGATCCGGGCAAGAAGGAATGCGCGCAGGGACTCCGGAGCAGGGGCGGCCGGAACCTGCTCGACACCACAGCGCACGCACATGTAGCGATCGTCCGGGTCGAGTGTCCTGCGCACACTGACCCAATCGTGCCCAGTCGCACTCATGCAGCAGATCTCCATCGCACTCACGCCACATACCCCCGCTTGATAGCCAGCCGACCGATCGTCCCGTCGAACTCGTCCTCCGTGTACAGCCTGCCGCACTCAGGGTGCGAGCAGCGGATCTCCGGCGACGCGCGATAGAACGTCGTCGGCGTGTAGACCAGCGACTCACGCGAGCACCGCACGCACGAGACGCCCGCAACCGTCCGAGAGCGCGTCTCCACGACCGGCCACCGTGCGGTCGTCGTCGCCAGCACCTCACCGACCTCACGACGCATCTCCGCGGCCCACTCCTGGCCGGCAGCCCACTCGATGCGGTCGATCAGCCAGCGTGCGAGCCGTGCGGTCGCCTTGGCCTCGTGGACGCCGACCGTGGTGCCGTAGCGGGTATGCCACGCGCCGACCTCCTCAGGTCCGGCCATCGACGCGCCATCCGGGTGCTCCTCGAGGATGGTCAGCGCCCATGACGCGAGCATGGCGTGCAGCTCGTCGGCGGCGTCCCACTCGGCTGGTCGGATGTCGCCTTCTGCCGGGTCGCGGTAGTGGCGCAGGTCCGATGGCGGCGCTGCGGACGCGAATGGTCGACCGAGCTCGCGCAGGTGGTGCACGACGCCGGGTGCGGCTGCGAGGTCGGTGGTGAGTCGCCCGTAGCACCATTCGCAGAGTGTCCCGTGGTCGGCGCTGCGTGGTGCACAGCCCTTGCACGGGGTCGCTTGCGGGTCACAGTCGGCGGTGTGCGCGCCCCGGATCG
>NZ_JBFHHB010000358.1:0-1552 GCF_041597215.1 Actinotalea sp. | reverse complement strand
GCTACTTTACACCCGACGCAACTTTGCACGCAATGCAGAATCTACGGCCGGGTTGTCCCGGCGCTGCGGTCAGACCTCGCCGAAGCCCTCCTCGACCATCGCGACGACCGTCTCGACGGCTGCCTGCGCGCCAGGGCCCGTCGCCCGCACGGTCAGCTCGCGCCCGCCCGTGGCGGACAGCGCCATCAGGCCGAGCACGCTCGCGCCGTCGGAGCCGTCGATCGTCAGGGGCACTCCCAGGTCGGCGACCGTCCTTGCCAGCAGTGCGGCGGGCCTGGCGTGCAGACCCATCGGGTTGCGGACGGTCACCGTGGCCACGACCTCGTCGCCCACCGGTGCCTCGGCCTGCGGAGGCGACTCGGCGGGGACGGCGGCCGGCGCCGCGGAGAGCGCCTCGGCCGCGGCAGCCGCGACCTCCTCGACCGAGCCACCCTGCTGCGCCTTGACGGCGGCCGTCACCGCCCCCTCGACGAACGGGGCGGAGGGGACGCGGACCCGAGCGGCCTCGTCCTCGTCGATCATCTCCAGGACGAGGTCCGTCGTCAGCAGCGCGGAACCGAGATCGGTGAGCACGACCACACCGGATCCCTCGCCGGAGACCGCGGCGAGCCCCTCCTCGACAGCGCTCAGGACCAGGTCCACGCTCGTGCCGATGCCCTCGGGCACTCCCCCCGCGGGGAACAGGCCCACCTCGGGGGCCATCTGCTCCGCGATCGCCGCCGTACCGACGGCGACGTCACGGGAGTGGGAGACCAGGACGAGCGCGACGCGCGGGCTCATGCGGCGGTACCGAGGTCAGGGTCGGCTGCCGTCGCCGCGGCGGCACGGAGGATCAGCGCGGAGGACGCGGCACCCGGGTCCCGGTGCCCGACGCTCCGCTCGCCCAGGTAGCTCGCACGCCCCTTCGTCGCGAGCATGGGGACGGTGGCCAGCACACCGGCCTCCGCGGCCTGCGCGGCCGCCTCGAGGACCGCACCCGGGGCTGCGCCGTCCGCTGCGGCGGTCTGCGCCGCCTGCACGGCGGGGCTCCAGGAGTCCACCATCGTCTTCTCGCCGGTGGTCGCCTTGCCACGGGCGACGATCCCCTCGAGACCTGCCTCGAGCACCGCGACCACCGCCGCGGCGTCCAGCTCGTCGAGGCCCGCGACCTTGGCCGCACGCAGGTAGGCCGTGCCGTAGAGCGGCCCGGCGGCGCCGCCGACCGTCGACATCAACGTGGTGGCGACGAGCTTGAGCAGGTCACCGACCTGGGCAGGGGGCTCCTCGAGAGCATCCAGCTTGGCGACGACGGCGGTGAAGCCGCGGTTCATGTTCTCGCCGTGATCGCCGTCACCGATCTGCCGGTCGAGCTCCATGAGCTCGTTCTTGTGCTCACCGATCACGGCGGCCGTCCGCCGCACCCACCGCTGTGCCCATGCCACGTCGAGTGTCATCGTGCTCCTTCGTCGCAGATCCCTCCGGGCCCGGGGGCGGGCCACGGATCGTTCATGAAGCCTGCCACGCCTCGGGGGGAGGAGGCGTGGCAGGACGGACCGGGCGGGGGGGGGGGGCG
>NZ_JBFHHB010000357.1:0-1605 GCF_041597215.1 Actinotalea sp. | reverse complement strand
CCTGCGCGGAGAGGACCGCGAGGCCGTCGCGCTCCTGGCGGCGCAGGGCCCGCCGGGGGAGGACGTCGGGCTGGAGCCGTTCGGACCGCCGTCGTCGATGTCCGCCCCGCTCGAGGGCTACGCCCACGCGCCGCTGCAAGGAGCCCGCCGATGAGCCCCGTCGACACGTTCCTCTGGGTCGTCTACCCCTACGTCTGCCTGGTGATCTTCGTCGCTGGGCACGTGTGGAGGTACCGCTACGACAAGTTCGGCTGGACGACGCGCTCGTCCCAGCTCTACGAGAGCCGTCTGCTCCGGTGGGCGAGCCCGCTGTTCCACTTCGGCATCCTCGCCGTCTTCCTCGGCCACGTGATGGGTCTCGGCATCCCGAAGTCCTGGACCGAGGCGGTCGGCATGTCCGAGGAGGTCTACCACTTCCTGGCCATCTCGATCGGTGCGGTGGCAGGGGTGTGCACCGTCGTCGGGATGGCACTGCTGATCTACCGGCGCCGGACCACCGGACCGGTGTTCAGCGCGACGACCCGGATGGACAAGGCGATGTACCTGGCCCTCGCCGTGGTGATCGTCCTCGGGATGTGGAACACCGTGGCCGGCTCGGTCCTCAACCTCGGTGGGGAGTACGACTACCGCGACGGGGTCTCGGTCTGGTTCCGCAGCATCTTCTACCTCTCGCCGGAACCGGGGCTCATGGCAGCGGCGCCGCTGGGCTTCCAGCTGCACGCCCTCGCCGCCTTCTTCCTCTTCGCGTTGTGGCCCTTCACCCGGCTCGTCCACGTCTTCAGCGTCCCGGTCTGGTACCTCGGACGGCCCTATGTGGTCTACCGCTCCCGGTCGGACCGCCTCGGAGCGCGCGGCGTGCGGCCCGGGTGGGAAGGTGTGGACACGAGGCGGTCACCGGCGCGGCGCTGACGCATCGGCTCAGCAGCGAGGAGGAGGAGATGACCGACCTGTCGCAGGCGGCACGCGAGCAGCTCGCGGCCGCGCGCAGCGCGGAGAACGGGCGTAACGCCAAGCTCGTGGTGCACGACGGAGTGCTGAGGCAGAGCCTGATCGCCTTGGCGGCCGGGACGGAGCTCGGGGAGCACAGCTCGCCGCCCGCGGCGAGCATCTACGTGCTCGAGGGCCGGGTGCAGGTGACGGGGTTCGACCAGCCGGTGATCGCGGCGGGGGAGATCACTGTCCTCACCCACGAGCGCCATGCTGTCCTCGCGCTGGAGGACAGCGTCTTCCTGCTCACCACGGTGACCGGCGTCCCGACTGCCGAGGCCTGAGCCCGCTCGTCGGGAGCAGCCGACGGCCGGGTCGACGCGGACCGCGCCGTCGCGTCAGTCCTCGGTCGCGCCGTTGCGACGCAGGGTGAAGTGCCGGGCGGACAGACGGTTGACCTCGATCGCGACGTACTCGTGCTTCTCGGTCGGCACCCACGCGTGGATCGGCAGGGCCGCGGCCCGCTCGGCCTCGGCGCCCGTGAGGTGACGGGCGAGTCCGTGCGCGACCACGCTCGTGGCCTCGTCGGTCCCGATGTGGTCGACCTCGAAGGCCACGTCCTGGGTGATGGCCACGCCGGCGAGCTTGCTGCCCTGACTGGTGAGGAAGACGAGCCGG
>NZ_JBFHHB010000356.1:0-1663 GCF_041597215.1 Actinotalea sp. | reverse complement strand
GATGAGTCACGATCCCGAGTCGAGGACGCGGCTCCGGGTGGACCCGGTCGCCTGCGAGGGGGTCGGGGCCTGCGCCCGCGTGGCCGATCGGGTGATCGGGCTGGACCGCTGGGGCTACCCGCTGATCGAGAGCGACCTCGACGCCCGCGGTCTGAAGGCCGCCCGTCGTGCCGTGCGCGCGTGCCCTCGCCGTGCCCTGTGGATCGAGGAGGCGGACGGACCGGGGTGAGCCGGCCCGGCCGCCGAGGAGCGGTCGAGCGGGCGATGCTCGTCGCTCCCGCGCGGGCCGTCAGTGCGCCGCGGCGAGGGCCGCGTCGATCTCCCGGGCGAGCACGGCCTCGGGCTGCGCTCCGACGATCGTGCGGACCGCGGTGCCCCGCCGGAGCAGCACGAGCGTGGGGATGCTGCGCGCGTCGAACTGGGCAGCGGTGCGCGGGTTCTGGTCGACGTCGACCTTGACGACCTTGACCCGGCCCGCGTAGCGCTGCGCAAGACTGACGAGGACAGGGGCGACCTGCCGGCACGGCGCGCACCACGGCGCCCAGAGGTCCAGCAGGACCAGGTGCCCCGTGTCGAGCGCTGCCGTGAGGTCCGCATCGGTGGCGGGGACCACCCAGGGCAGCGCTGCCTTGCAGGAGGCGCAGCGAGGGCTTCCCTTCGCCGCGACGGGGACCCGATTCTTCGTGCCGCAGGCGGGGCACGCGGTGACCTGTGGTGCCATGACCCGATCGTGCCACCCGGTGGTCGGTGCTGTGGCCGGGCGGGGAGGGGAGCTCCCGAGCGCCGAACAGCCCCTGCACAGGAAAGCTCCAGGAATCGAACCTAGGGTCGTCGCATGACCCCCGACGCCTCCGCGCTGCGTTCCGCCGCCACCATCACCTGGGTCCCCCTGCTCGTGGTCGGAGTCCTGGTCGCCGCCACCGGCGGTGTGGTGCTGGCCTCGCCCGATGCGACCGTGACCCTGCTGACCGTGCTCATCGCGCTCTGGATGCTGGTCACCGGTCTCGGCCGTGCCACCCTCGGCCTGGCCGTCTCGGCATGGCCGGCTGCCCGCAGGGTGCCCACGGTGGTGACCGGAGCACTGCTCGCGATCGCCGGGGTGGCGGCGCTGGTGAACCTCTCCGGTTCGGTCGTGGTGCTCGGCTGGGTGATCGGCATCGGCCTGCTCATCGGCGCTGCCGGTGACGCCGCCGTGCTGCTGTCCGGTCGCGCGAAGCGCAGCCGCGCCGGACTCGTGGTCCTCGGGGTGGGGCAGCTCGCCCTCGGGATCGTCTTCCTCCTCGCGCCCACGGCGGGGCTGTCGGGTATCGCCGTGGCTCTGGGCGTGACCTTGGTCGCGATCGGGGTGGTGGCAGTGATCGGCGGGCTGGTGGTGCGCTCGCGGATCCACGGCTACCTGGACCGGGTGATGGGACCGAGCGGACCCGGCGGGGCCTCGCATGTCGTGATCGAGGGGAACGTCCGCTAGCGCGCCGTACCGGCACCGGCTGACCGCCCGCTCCGGGCGAGCGGTTGACAACGGCGCCGATCTGCGGCGGGGTGGGGGTGGCGACACCGTTCGCCAGGATCCGAGGTCAACGCCCGTGGACGAGTCCTCAGCCCAGCCCGTCGCCGGTCACGCCGTCCTGCGCAGCGCCGACAGCCACGACTACGCCTCGCTGCG
>NZ_JBFHHB010000355.1:0-1822 GCF_041597215.1 Actinotalea sp. | reverse complement strand
GCCATTCCCGAACCCCCAGCCTCCGCGCAGGTACGCCGATGCAAGACCCGAAAGGACCCGGCGTGCGAGGTCTCAGTCGTCCTTCGCGCGTGCTTGAACGTGTGCCGGGCGCGCGTTGACGCGGTCGGCTGGGGTGGGTTGTGCTCCCGCCCGGACAGGGCTCATCGCGCGAGGGTGAGGGGTCGCGGGCCGGCTGTGCCGGGCGGGAGATCGGGGGCATGAAGACGGCCCGGGAGCGACTGCTCTCCGGGCCTCTTCGATGGGTGTAACCCACTTAAGCAGAAGGCTAGGTTGCAGACGCACCAAGGTCAAGCGCCACGGCGTTCTCGGGCGAGTTCGCGCGCGTCGGCCAAGCGGTAGAGCCGGTCGCCGGGCACGGCCTCCATGAGCCTGCGCCGTGCGATCCAGGACTTGATCGTGCCCATCGGCACGGGCACGTCGAGAACGACGAGTGCTGACGCGATCTCCCCGGCCGTCATCAGCCGATCGTCGAACTGCTCCTCGAGCCACTCGCGCTGCTCCAGGAGCGTGAAAGTCGTCCCGCACTCCTTGCACGAGCCTCCGTCCTTGCCGGGCTTCACGTAGAGCTCGCCGACGCATCCGGTGCCATCCTCGCCCATGTGTCGGCAGGGGCCGACGTAGACCGGCGGGGCAGGACGTTCGAGGACCTTGCGCACGCGCTCGCGGTAGTCGCTGGCGTCGTCGCAGAAGTCGAGCGCCAGACGCTCGTCCTCGGTGAAGTGTCCGTAGCGCCGGGCGACCTCGGCGAGTAGGCGGGGCATCTGCGATGTCGTGATCGGCAACTTCGGTGTCGGGCATGCGTCCGCGTCGACGTGCTCGCCGTCGCAGCCCTCCTGGTGCTGGTGCTGCGGTGACCCGTGGCAGGCGCCTGAGCATCCGTGCTGCGGTGGGGTCTCGTCGAGCAGGATGTTCCCGTAGTGCCGGGCCACCTTCCACTCGATCTCGGCCATGAGGTCCGAGACGTGCAGATCGATCGGGGCGCCCGGACTGCCGCCGCGTGGCATGCCGTTCAGCGCGCCCCCTCCACCCGGGCGCAGGCGTGCACGCAGTTGCGTCCAGCGGTCGGCGATCCACAGCAGGTCGTCCCTGGCGTTCAGCGCGAGCAGTCGATCGGCGCTCACTCGGTCTCCTCCTGCGGTGGGATGCGGTCGGCGTCGCGGGCTACTTCGATGAGGCCGCGACGGGTGACCCAGTCCATGCCGGCGGACCAGGTGGTGCGGACGTCCGATCGGCCTTCGGTAGTGACGATGCGCAGGATGACGACGGCGTCGGCCACGAGGTCGCCGTCGTTGAGCCCGGTGCGGATGTCGAGGGCGTCGAGCATGTGGCCGATGGGGTGACGGTCACTCATCGTGTCCTCCGTGCGGGGCAGGTGGTTTCGTGGTCGCGGGCGAGGGAGGGCACGACGAACGCTTGCCCGCACCAGGTGCACGCCCATGGGTCGCTCACGGGTGCTCCTTCGGGAAGGTGGCCCGGTGGGCGTCGTCGCGGGTGTCCCAGCCGTGGTCGTCGTACCAACCGGGCGGGTCGGGTTGGGGGAACTCGGGCGCTGGCCCGCCGGCGAAGCAGTGGCAGGGCCCGTCGAGGTGCACGAACCCGGTGCCTGGGTGAGCGGCGCACGGGGTCGGGGTCACAGCTCGTCCCCGTAGAACGCCTGCACGGTCGGGCCGGGGTCGTCGGTCACGAGCAGGCCAGCGGCGGCGAGGGCTTCGGCCTGGTGGCGGCGGAAGTTGGTGAACATCCCGCCGGGGATGAGGATCAGCGCATCGCACCCGAGGCACCGCCATTGCTTGGCGTCCTC
>NZ_JBFHHB010000354.1:0-1918 GCF_041597215.1 Actinotalea sp. | reverse complement strand
GACACGACGGCGATCTCGAGGGTCGACCCGGAGAGCAACTCCTTGCTCTACCGGGGCTACCCCGTCCAGGAGCTCGCGGCGCGGTGCTCCGTGGAGGAGGTCGCCTGGCTGCTCTGGCACGGGGACCTCCCGTCCGCCGAGGAACGCGCCGGCCTCCAGGCCGAGGAGCGGGCCGCTCGACCACTGAGCGAGCGGCTGCGCGCCGTCGTGGACAGGATGCCCACGACGGCGCACCCGATGGACGTGCTGCGCACGGCCGTCAGCGTCCTCGGGGCGGAGGACCCGCACGTGGCGGACCCGTCGCGGGAGGCGAACCTCGCAGCGGCGCTCCGGCTGTTCGCCCAGGTGCCGGGGGTGATCGCCTACGACCAGCGCCGGCGCCGCGGGGACGGTGTCGTCGCTCCGCGGGACGACCTGCCGTACGCGGAGAACTTCCTGCACATGACCTTCGGCACGGTCCCGGACCCTGTCGTCGTCGACGCGTTCCGCGTCTCGCTGATCCTGTACGCCGAGCACTCCTTCAACGCGTCCACGTTCACGGCGCGGGTCATCACCTCGACGCTCTCGGACCTCTACTCGGCCGTCGTCGGCGCGATCGGTGCCCTCAAGGGCCCATTGCACGGCGGGGCGAACGAGGCCGTGATGGTGATGCTCGACGAGATCGGGACCGCTGACGCCGCGGGACCGTGGCTCGACGCGGCGCTGGCCGACCGGCGCAAGGTCATGGGCTTCGGGCATCGTGTCTACAAGCACGGCGACTCCCGTGTCCCGACGATGGAGGCCGCGCTGGACACCCTGCTGGTCCACTACGACCGGCCGGATCTCGGTGAGCTCTACGACGCGCTGAAGGTGCTGATGCTCGCCCGGACGAACATCCGCCCGAACCTGGACTACCCCTCCGGCCCCGCGTACCACCTCATGGGCTTCGACGCCGCGGCGTTCACGCCGCTCTTCGTCGCGAGCAGGATCACCGGCTGGACGGCCCACATCATGGAGCAGCGGGAGTCCAACGCCCTGATCCGTCCGTTGAGCGCCTACGACGGCCCCGCCGAGAGGCATCTCGACTGAGGGCTCGTCCCGGTCGACACTCACCGGCACTGCACAGGAAGCCCAGCCGCGTCCGGCGGTTAGCATCGAGGGGTTCGTCCGGCGCCGCGGGTGCCTTCACCCCGACCGAGGAGCGCCTGTGGACGCCTGGCTGCTGTCGTTCGCGGCCTCGCCCCTGGTGTACTTCGGGATGTTCGTCTTCGCGGTGATCGACGGGTTCTTCCCGCCCATGCCGAGCGAGGCGGCGATCGTCGGGCTCGCGGCGCTCACGGTGGCGGGGGACTCGCCCGACCTCACCCTGCTCCTGATCTCGGCCGTGGCGGGGGTCTTCGTCGGGGATCTGGTCGCCTACGAGTTCGGCAGGAGGATCGACGTCCACCGGCTGCCGATGCTGCGCACCGGGAGGGGAGCCAGGACGGTCCGCTGGGCGGAGGACGCCCTCGAAAACCGAGGCACCTCGTTCATCCTCGCCGCGCGGTTCATCCCGGTCGCCCGGGTGGCAGTGAACGTCAGCGCCGGGGCCCTGGGGTACCCGCGCCGCCGTTACCTGGTCCTGGCCGCGATCGGCTCGGTCATCTGGGCCGCCTACTCGGCGGCGATCGGGATCGGTGCGGGCGCCTGGTTCGAGGGGCATCCGGTCGCGGCTGTCCTCGCCGCCGTCGTCGGGGGTCTCGCGGTGGGCGTCGGCCTCGACCAGCTGATGAGCCGTCGCATGGGCCCTCGTGCCGTCGCGACTGGGGACGGCGACGTGGCCGGCGACAGCGCCGAGCGTGCGGACCGCACGGAGGGCACCGGCCGCAGGGAGGGCGTGGCCCGCGTCGGGGCCGTCGAGGCCGGTTGACGCTGCCCGGCGCCGACGCGCGTCGGTCCT
>NZ_JBFHHB010000353.1:0-1969 GCF_041597215.1 Actinotalea sp. | reverse complement strand
GGGCTCTCGACCGACTCCGGGATCCCCGACTACCGGGGCCCGGACTCCCCGCCGCGCACCCCCATGACGTACCAGCAGTTCGTCTCCGACTCCGCGTTCCGGCGCACCTACTGGGCCCGCAACCACGTCGGCTGGCGGCACGTGCACCGCACCGCACCGAACGCCGGGCACGAGGCGCTCGCCCGGATGGAGGAGCGCGGACTGCTCACCGGTGTCATCACGCAGAACGTCGATCGGCTGCACCGCCGAGCGGGCAGCCGCCAGGTCGTCGACCTGCACGGGACCTACGCGGACATCGTGTGCCTCGCCTGCGGGGCCAGGTCCACGCGCGACGCCCTCGCGCTGCGACTGGAGGAGCTCAACCCCGGCGTCGCAGAGGCCGCCGGAACCGTGGCCGACGTCGAGATCGCACCGGACGCCGATGCCGTGATCGCCTCGACCGAGGGCTTCGTCGTCGCCGACTGCGAGCGCTGCGGAGGGATGCTCAAGCCGGACATCGTCTACTTCGGCGAGAGCGTCCCCAAGGACCGGGTGGCACGGGCCTTCGCACTGGTCGACGAGGCCGATGCGCTGCTCGTCGCCGGGACCTCGCTGACGGTCATGTCGGGCCTGCGCTTCGTCAAGCACGCCGCCAGGACCGACCGGCCGGTGGTCCTGGTCAACCGGGGCGCGACCCGGGGCGACGACCTCGCGACGGTGCGGATCGACGCCGGGACCACGCCGACCCTGCTCGCTCTGGACGCTGCGCTGGGCCGCTGAGCCCTGAGCCCTCAGCCCTCAGCCCTCAGCCCTCAGCCCTCAGCCCTCAGCCCTCAGCGGGATGCTCCGCGTCGTAGAACTCGCAGAACGCCGCGTAGGCGCGCGGGGCGTACACGCTCGCCGGCCCGCCGCCCATGAGGAAGGTCACCGCGAGCGCGTCCGCGCACTCCTGCTTGGTCGCGCCCGCGCGGACGGCGGCCCGGGTGTGGGAGGCCACGCACCCGTCGCACTCGTCGATCACGGAGATGGCGACGGCGATGAGCTCCTTCATCCGGGTGTCCAGCGCCTGCCCGGGGGCGAAGGAGGCGTGGTGCAGCTCGCGGAACCCGGCGTAGACGTCGGGGATCGCCTGGCGCAGGTTGCGGGTCAGGGGGTTCAGCTCGTCGAGGACGGCCTTGCCGTGCACATGTTCGCTCATGCACCCACAATACCCCCGGGGGTATCTGTCACACAGGCCGATGGTCCCCGCCGACTCGCCTGCGCCGACGCTCCTGCGCCGACTCGCCTGAACCGACTCGCCTGAGCCGGCGACGTGCGCCGCCTCAGCCCTCCCGGTGCTCGGCGAAGAACTCGCGGATCAGCGCCCCGCACTCCTCCTCGAGCACTCCGCCGACCACCTCGACCCGATGGTTGAGCCGGCGGTCACGGACCAGGTCGTGCACGGACCCGGTCGCCCCGGCCTTCGGGTCCCAGGCCCCGAGCACGAGCCGCGGCACCCGGGCGAGCACGATCGCCCCGGCGCACATCGCGCAGGGCTCCAGGGTCACTACGAGCGTGCACCCCTCCAGCCGCCAGGTGCCGAGCCGTGCGGCCGCCTCCCGCAACGCCAGGACCTCGGCATGCGCCGTCGGGTCGCCGGTCTCCTCGCGACGGTTGTGCCCTCGCCCGACGATGCGTCCGTCGGCGTCGATCACGAGGGCCCCGATGGGGACGTCCCCGCTGGACACGGCGAGCCGCGCCTCGTCGATCGCCGTCCGCATGACCTCGTCCCACCGCACCCGCCCACTCTCCCAGACCCCACCCCCGCGCCCCGCCGAGCCGCGCGGCCGAGCCGCGTAGCCGAGCCGCGCAGCTAAGCCGCGCAGCCGAAGCGTGAAGGCCTGGCGTCGCCCGGCGGGGCAAAGCCTTCACACTCCCGCCCGACCGCCGCCACCCCACCCCCGTGCCCCGCCGAACCGCGACGCCGAGCCGCGCAGCCGAGCCGCGCAGC
>NZ_JBFHHB010000352.1:0-1984 GCF_041597215.1 Actinotalea sp. | reverse complement strand
CCGGCCCCGCGCTCGCTGCCGTCGCATACGCCGAGTGGGACGAGTCGACCCCCGACGCGGCGACGTACTACGTGACCGCGCGCTCCGGCACCGGGTGGACCACGACCGAGTACGGGACTGCCGGTCCGCGCCTGGGGTACACCGACACCGCGAACTACATCGCGGGCATGGCGTTCCCCAACCCGTGCATCGACGACCGGGTCGCGGTCGCACGGCAGGTCGACGGGCTGTCGAGTGTCGACATGTACGTCGGCGACACGTCCACGCAGCTCGCCGCCAGCGCCACCACGCGCCTCGCCCGCCCCGCGTTCCCGATCAACGGCGACCCGACTCGCGTCATCGCCTCAGACGTGTCCTACTACGGCGCGTCGTACACCGACTACGCCTCGGACATCGTCGCGCTGTTCGACGACACGGGCTCCGACGTCGTCACGTCCGGCACGCAGCAGGTGACGATCCTGTGCGGCGAGCTGCGGACCGGTCGCATCCTGTCGACCGTCCCCGTCTCGGCGGCCTCGTGGGAGCAGGTGCACCGCGACGCGGGAAGCATCGAGATCACGGTCCCGGTCACGTCGGCCGAGGTCCAGGCGATGCCCGACCTGCTCTCCTGCCTCGAGGGCCCCGCGTTCTACCTGGCCGTCCAGAAGGGCGAGCAGATCATGGAGGCGGGCCCGATCTGGGCGTGGTCCTACGACGGCGTCTCGTCCCTGCGCGTCGCCGCTGCCGGCCTGTGGTCGCTGTGGGATCACCGCAAGGTCATGAAGGTTCTCGCGTCCGGTGAGAACCCGGCAGAGACGTCCCTGGGCTGGTCAGGGTTGAGCCTGGCCACGCTCGCCAAGCGGCTCATCGTCTCAGCCATGGCGCACACGGGCGGTTCGCTGCCTGTGGTCCTGCCCGCGGACATCGTCGGCACCAGCGAGCGCGAGTGGCCCGGCTACCAGCTCGCGACGGTGGCCGACGAGGTCCGGGCGATCATGGGCGTCATCGGCGGCCCCGACGTCGCCTTCGAGCCTCGTCTGACGCCGGACAACCTGAGCATCGAGTGGGTCATGCGCACGGGCACCACGAGCGCGCCGCTGCTGCACCAGTCGGGTAGCGACTGGCAGTGGGACACGACCGTCGTGCGCGGCGGCGCGGCGGGCTTGTCCGTGGATCGCGACTGGTCGTCGATGACGATGCGCGGGTGGGCGGTCGGCGAGGGGCAGGACGAGGCGTCTCTGATGTCGATGCGCCAAGACCTGACGCTGACCGACGCCGGGTACCCGCTGCTCGAGCAGGACCAGTCGTTCACGTCGGTGAGTGTGCAGTCGACGCTCGACCGGCACGCGGAGGCTGTCGTCGCGGCGAACCGTCGCGCGTGGCAGACGTGGGGCATGACCGTCGAGGCCGACGAGGTGCCGCGCCCTGGCGACTGGTGCCGCGTGTGGATCTCCAAGTCCCACCCGGTGCTCGGTCGGCTCGCGCGGTCGGCCCCGTACTACCGGGCGCGGCTGCTCAAGGTGTCCGGCGACCTGACCGACTTCGTGAAGCTCACGATGGCCCCGACGATGGACGCGAGGTAACTCATGGCCGACGAATGGTCCCCGCCGACTGAGGACTCCTCGACGGACTACCGCGCACCGCAGCAGGGGTTCGAGGCGCTGCTGTCTCGCCTGCGCCGTCTCGCTGCACGGGTCGCGGCCCTTGAGGGTTCGGCCCCGTTGCGGCAGGCGGGCGTGACGGTGAAGTCGCTCGGGCTGTGGGTCGACCGGGCGTTGCACGTGTCCGGCGACTTCACGTCTGCCGGTAGCGCGGACATCACCGGGGCGACGCACATCGGCGGCGCGACCGACATCGACGGCACCCTGAACGTGGACGCGAACACCACGATCGGCGGCACCCTCGGCGTGACGGGCAACACGACCCTCGGCGCCCCGACGACGATCTCCGGGGCGCTCACCGTCACCGGGGGGACGACGATCACCGGGTCGACGTCGATCGGCGG
>NZ_JBFHHB010000351.1:0-2032 GCF_041597215.1 Actinotalea sp. | reverse complement strand
GGAGCCCTCGCGTTCCCGAGGAGTGAGATGATCGACCGCAGCGTCCTGCGTCGTAAGCCCGTCGAGACCTCGATGGCGGACAGCCATGACCCCGACCGCTCGCTCAGCCGCACCCTGAGCGCCTGGGACCTCGCGGTGATGGGCGTCGCCGTGGCGGTCGGGGCGGGCATCTTCTCCGTCGGCGCGACCGCCGCCGCCAACTACGCGGGCCCCGGCGTCATCCTGTCCTTCCTCATCGCCTCCGTCGTCTGCGCGCTGGCGATCATGTGCTACGCCGAGTTCGCCTCGACGCTGCCGATCGCCGGGTCGGCGTACACCTTCTCCTACGCGACCATGGGCGAGGTCGTGGCCTGGTTCATCGGCTGGGACCTCATCCTGGAGATGCTGCTCGCCGCTGCCGTCATCGCGAAGTTCTGGGGTGTGTACCTCGCGGACGCCTTCGGCCTCTTCGGGGTCACCATCCCGACGACAGTGCACCTCGGCGGGGTGGCGGTGGAGTGGGGGCCGGTCGTCATCGTCGGCCTGTTCACCACCCTGCTCGCGATCGGGACCCGGCTGAGCGCGAAGGTGAACAGCGTCTTCACGATCATCAAGGTCGGCATCACCCTCTTCATCATCGTGACGGGCTTCTTCTACGTGAAGGCCGAGAACTACAGCCCGTTCATCCCCCCGGCCGAGGCCGCTCCGGGGAAGTCGGGACTGGACCAGCCCCTCTTCGCCTTCCTCTCCGGGATGGAGCCCACGACGTACGGCGTCGTCGGCCTGCTCTCGGGTGCAGCACTCGTCTTCTTCGCCTTCATCGGCTTCGACGTCGTCGCCACCACGGCGGAGGAGGCCAAGGATCCGCAGCGCACGATCCCGCGCGGGATCCTCGGCGGGCTCGCGCTGGTGACCGTGCTCTACATCCTGGTCACCGTCGTGGTGACCGGGATGGTGAGCTACACGGACCTGGCGGCCTCCGGGGCGCCGTCGCTGACCACGGCCTTCGTGCTCGTCGGTGCGGGATGGGCCGGCAAGGTCATCTCCGTCGGCATCCTGCTCGGGCTCACCTCGGTGCTCATGGTGCTGCTGCTCGGGCTCACCCGTGTGGTCTTCGCGATGAGCCGTGACGGCCTGCTCCCACGCTCGGTCTCGCGGACCTCGCCCCGGTTCCACACGCCGATCCGGCTCCAGGTCGGCGTGGGGATCGTCGTGGCGCTCATCGCGGGGCTGTCCCGGGTGGAGCTGCTCGAGGAGATGATCAACATCGGGACGCTGAGTGCCTTCGTCCTGGTGAGCTTCGGCATCCCGATCCTCAGGCGGACCCGCCCCGACCTGGTCCGCGGCTTCCGGGTCCCGTGGTCGCCCGCGCTGCCGATCCTCTCCGGTGTCGCCTGCCTGTGGTTGATGATCAACCTCACGACCCTCACCTGGATCCGGTTCGGCGTCTGGCTCGCGATCGGCATGGTGATCTACGTCGCGTACTCCTACCGGCACAGCCGCCTGGCTCGCGGGGAGTTCATCGCCGCGGAGCGAGGGCGCCCGCTCGCAGGGAGTCGGGAGACCATTGACCGGATGTGACCCACGCCACTAACGTGACCTGGGTCACTCGGCGTCGACCGGGTGGAACAGCAGATCCGCACCATGACAACGGATCTCGTGTCCCGGGCTCGGCCCGGGAGCGAGCACGGCCTGCGAAGGCTCGATCGCAGGCCCCTCCGGCGCCAGGACGGCGCCCGGCCGGATGCCCCGCGCTCGCGGCGGGGCACACTGCACAGGCACGTGATGCGACGGGGCACTCTCATGACCCTGTGGGACGACCTTCCCGGCGACGCCACCTCGGGCGGAGCCCTCGACACCCTGCGGCCCCTGCTCGACTCGGTCGACACGCCCACCTCCACCGATCGGGTCGAGGACGACGGCACCTGGCGGATCTTCACCACCGCCGTCGGCGCGGGTGATCCGCTCACCGTCGACCTGGGGTCCGGCGCGACGAGCCGGGACCCCGCAGCGGCGGCCCCGACGAGCACGGGGGGTGCCCTCGAGCTCACCG
>NZ_JBFHHB010000350.1:0-2050 GCF_041597215.1 Actinotalea sp. | reverse complement strand
GTTCCGCGACGGGCTGATCGCACTGATCAGTCGTTGGGAGGACTTCACCGTCGTCGGTTCCGCCTCGTGCGGTGCAGAGGCCGTCCAGAAGACGGCTGCTCTGCGGCCGGGTCTTGTCCTGATGGACGTGCGGATGGCCGGGATGGACGGTGTGGAGGCCACCCGACTGATCACCGCCGCGGATCCGGAGGTGCGGGTCGCCATGCTGACGATGTCCAGCCTCGGGGAGGACGTGTTCCGTGCTCTGCAGAGCGGGGCCCACGGGTACCTGAGCAAGGACGAGTCGGCGAGCAGGCTGCACGACTACCTCTCGGGTCTGATGCGCGGGGAGTCCGCGATGTCCTCGACGCTTGCCGCACGTGTCCTCGCCGAGTTCGGGCTGCCGGGCGGGACAGCGACGGTGATCCCCCCGGCGCACGAGCGCCTGACCCACCGCGAGCGCGAGGTGCTGTGCCTGCTCGTCGACGGTCTGTCGAACGACGAGATCGCCCAACGGATGTTCCTCTCCGAAGCGACCGTCAAGAAGCACCTCGGCTCGATCATGACGAAGCTGCACATGCGCAACCGCGTCCAGGTCGCCGTCTTCGGCGTTCGGCAGGGGATCGTGGGCTGATCCGCCAGACAGGGTGACGGCGGCCGCCGGGACGACCTCACCACGCGCCGTCGCGGGGTATCCGATCGGTTACCCCGCCGTAGCCGGACGGGGCTGCCGCCCGCCCGCCCCACAGGACTTCACTGAACGGGAGAAGAGAGCGCCCCGCACCTCGGGGCGTCCAGCCCCCGGGTGAGGTAGTGGATGAGAACAGCAGCGGTCTACAAGTGGGCGAAGGACGTCGGCGGCGCCGTCGTGCAGAGCGACGGAACCGTACGGTGGCGCAGCACCAAGATGGCCGCGGGAGAGGACGATCACGCAGTCGTCGCGACTGCCCTTCGCCTCGCGGCGACCTCCGGCGGGACCGCCGTCGGGCTGACGATCGGCGACGGAGACGCCAGTTGGGCCTTGGCCCGCGGGCTCACCGCCACGACCTGCATCGGTGATGTCCCCGGGATGATCGACGAGGCATCGACCGCCTACGCCCTCGCCGCGGCGGTGCGCGCAGGAGAGATCGATGTCGTGCTGGTCGGCGATGCAGAGGAGCACCTCGGGATGGGCGCTGCCCTCGCCGGGCACCTCGGATGGCCGGCGCTCGCAGGCGTGCTCTCGGCGAGCGCGAGCGACGGTTGTGTCGAGGCGGTTCGTCGTACCGGCGACCTCGACGAGACCGTCGCTGTCCAGACCCCTGTGGTGCTGATGATCTCCGCCACGGCCGCTGAGCCAAAGGCCCCAGGGATGAAGGAGCTGCTCGCCGCGCGCAAGCGGCCGGTCGAGATGGTCACGACGACCGAGCTGGGCGTGGAAGTTCAGGACACGGTGACCGCGCATGGCACGCGCGTTCCCGAGGTCACCGCTGCCCGGCTGTTCACCGGCGACCCGACGCAGGCCGCAGCCCAGTTGATTGCCGCCCTGCGCACTGAAGGAGTGCTGCGATGACCGCCCCCGTCTGGATCCTCGTGACCGACACGACGCTGCTCGGCGCGGCGATGGGCCTCGCGCGCACCGCGGGCGGCCCGGTGACGATCGTCGCCGTGGGCACGCAACGGCTCGCCGACGCAGCGGCGTCCCTCGGTCCCGATGAGGTGCTGTGGGCAGAGCCTGGCCCCGACCAGCCGGCGGAGGCCTTCGCGTCTGCCGTCGCGGCAGCCGCGGCCGCCGCCGGCCCGCACCTGCTCCTCGGCTCGCCCGCGCCTGCCTCCCGGGTGCTGCTCGGCGCCGCTGCTGCACGCTGCGGGGCAGCCCTTGTGAGCGGCGTCGTCTCGGTCACCGCAGCACACGACGGCATCGCCGCCGAGCGGCTGACCATCGGGCACACCGTCCTGGAGAGTGTCGTCACCGCGGGACCTCTCGCCGCGATCGTCGGCGGCGAGGACTCCGAGGCCGCACCGGGCACCCCTGCCCCCGTGCTCCCGATGCCGGGAGCACCTTCCGGCGCGCTGCACGGTGCGCGCCGTG
>NZ_JBFHHB010000349.1:0-2070 GCF_041597215.1 Actinotalea sp. | reverse complement strand
GGGGCGGCCGGTCCGGGCGAGGCGGGCGGCGGCTCGACCGTCCCGCTAGCACCGGCTTCGGACTCGGTCGTCTCGGCGGCCGTCCCGGCCGTCGTCCCGGCCGTCGTCGCGGGGGTCACGCCGGCCTCCACGGCGGCCTTGAGGGCGCGGGCCTTGGCCTCGGCGGCCTCGGCGGCCGCCAGAGCCGCAGCGGCGCGAGCGGTGGCCGCCTCGGCCTCGGCCTGGGCGATCGCGAGGGCGGCGGCAGGGTCCTGGGCGTCGGTGCTCATCCGTCGAGCCTAGTGATCCGCGCCTCGGCACGGTCGGTGCTCGCACGATCGCCCGGGCCGAGCCGTGCGCAGGCGGGGCCCGCTGCGCCTGCTCACGGGTCGATCGGCCGCCATCGGGGGGCCCGCGGCGACGGTAGCCTTGCCCCGTGCATACGCCCGACACCGCTCCCGACACCATGACGGAGGGCGCAGGGGCGCCCGAGGTCCCGTTCCGCTACTCCGCAGCCCTCGCTGCGCAGATCGAGGAGCGGTGGCAGGACCTCTGGGAGGAGCGCGGCACGTTCCACACCGCGAACCCCAGCGGCGCGCTCACGGACGCGAAGGGCAACCACGCCGACCCGTCCCAGCGCTCGTTCGTCGTCATGGACATGTTCCCCTACCCCTCGGGCGCGGGTCTGCACGTCGGGCATCCGCTCGGCTACATCGCGACGGACGTCGTCGGCCGCTACCGCCGCATGTGCGGGGACAACGTCCTGCACGCGCTCGGGTACGACGCCTTCGGCCTCCCCGCCGAGCAGTACGCGGTGCAGACAGGAGCGCACCCGCGCACGACGACGGAGGCGAACATCGTCACGATGCGTCGTCAGCTCCGGCGCCTCGGACTCGGCCACGACTCCCGGCGCACCTTCGCCACCACCGACGCCGAGTACGTGCGCTGGACGCAGTGGATCTTCCTGCAGATCTTCGACTCCTGGTACGACGAGCAGGCCGTGCGGCCCGACGGCGGCCTCGGCCAGGCCCGGCCGATCGCCGAGCTCGAGGCCTCCTACGCGGCCGGCACCCGCGCGCTCCCCGTCGACGCACCGGCCGGCACCTGGGCGGAGCTCGACGCCGTCGAGCGGCGTCGGATCGTCGACGGCCAGCGTCTGGCCTACGTCTCGGAGACCCCGGTCAACTGGTGCCCCGGCCTCGGAACGGTGCTGGCGAACGAGGAGGTCACGGTCGACGGCCGCTCCGAGCGCGGCAACTACCCCGTCTTCAAGCGCAACCTCCGTCAGTGGAACATGCGGATCACGGCCTATGCTGACCGCCTCGCCGACGACCTGGACCTCATCGACTGGCCGGAGAAGGTCCGCTCGATGCAGCGGAACTGGATCGGTCGCTCCGAAGGCGCAGCGGTCACCTTCGACCTGATCGGCGGCCGGCAGCTCGAGGTCTTCACCACTCGCCCCGACACGCTCTTCGGCGCGACGTTCATGGTGGTCGCCCCCGAGCACCCCGTGCTGGACGAGGTCCCTGCCGCGTGGCCGGACGGCACGCACGGCGTGTGGACCGGCGGGCACAGCAGCCCGGCCGCGGCGGTCGCGGCCTACCGTGCCGAGGCAGCAGCCAAGACCGCCGTCGAGCGCCAGGCCGACACCCGCAAGACCGGGGTGTTCACCGGCCACCTCGCGACCAACCCGGTCAACGGGCAGCTCATCCCGGTCTTCACCGCCGACTACGTCCTGATGGGCTACGGCACCGGGGCGATCATGGCGGTCCCCGCGCAGGACGAGCGCGACTGGGACTTCGCCCAGGCCTACGAGCTCCCGCACGTGCGCACCGTCGCCCCGCCCGAGGGCTTCGACGGGGGTGCCTGGACGGGTGAGGGTGTGGCGATCAACTCGGCCAACGAGGAGATCAGCCTCGACGGGCTCGGCGTCACCGAGGCGAAGAGCGCGATCATCGCGTGGCTCGAGGCCAAGGGCATGGGCACCGGCACCGTCACCTACCGGCTGCGTGACTGGCTGTTCAGCCGTCAGCGCTACTGGGGTGAGCCGTTCCCGATCGTCTACGACGAGAACGACCTGCCCATCGCCCT
>NZ_JBFHHB010000348.1:0-2122 GCF_041597215.1 Actinotalea sp. | reverse complement strand
GACGCCGCCAACGACGCCGAGGCGTGCGCTGCCGCCGGCCTAACCCCGATCGGCAAGCGGCCCCGCGTGCACGACTGCCGCCACAGTCATGCCTCATGGCTCATCGCGCAGGGGCGGCCACTGCCCTACATCCAACGTCGCCTTGGCCACGAGAAGATCACGACCACCGTCGGCACCTACGGCCACCTCATGCCCGACGCGCAGCAGGGCGACGCCGACGCCGTGGCGCTCATGATGGCCGGGGTACTGCCAACGATCGAACCCGAGGTGCTCGCGCAGATCGAGGCGTAGGCCGGACGGGTGATCGTGTCCGGAGCGGGTGCTAGACCTGTCTCATCAAGGACGCGAGAGCGAGGGGGCAGCAGTGCACAGGCCGGGAGCATGGCGCACGATGACCATCGAACGCTTCGAGGAGCGGGCCCGCCTATCCGGCGATGACCCGTCCGCGCTACTCGCTCGACTGCTCGACGGTGAGCGCGATCTTGCCCTCGGCCAGGGAGAGCAGGTCGTAGACGGTCCTCACGTTCGTCCGCCGCTCCGCTAGCTGACCGATCTCCACCAGGAGCCTCTCGAGGTTCCCGAGCGTGGCATGCACCTTGAGTCGCTCGTAGCGATTCACCTGGTTGCGTCCCATGCCGGCGGCGAGGCTCAGGGGCACCTGGTCCACCCCGGAGACCTCCCGGACCATCCGAAGCGCTCCGATGACCCGCTTCTCGTACTCCGTGTACCTGTCGTCGGTGTCGCACATACCTACATGGATACACACACCACCTGATCGGCGACACGGGCCAAGATCACGGTTCGGTAACGATGCGTAGGCATCCCCCAGATTCGGGTGTCAGACCCCCGGATGCGGGGTACGGTCACAGACATGCACAGCAGCACAGACGCCATCACGGCGAAGAACATCGCCCGCATCGCGGACGAGAAGAAGGTGCGGATCGCACAGCTCGGCCGGGTCACCCGCGGGCTCTCCGAGGAGCGCCTGCGCGCCTACCTGGTCCACGGCAAGGGCTCGCTCATCCCGGCTGAGGTCGCGGCTATCGCCGAGGCGCTCGGCGTCGCTCCGTCGGACCTCACGCAGGGGATCGCCGCGTGACTCCCGACCTGACGGTTCGCGACGTCTCCGAGGCGCTCGCCACCACGCCCGAGACGGTCCGTGTGCTCATCCGCGACGGCCTGCTCATCGACGCGTACCGCCTGCACGGAGACAGGGGGCCGTGGCGCGTCCCCGCATCCGCGCTGGACGTGTACCGCGAGCGTCAGGCGCTCTCCGACCCGTGGGTCCGCACCAGGACCCGCAACGCCTGACCCCGGACGCGACAACGGCCGCCCACCTCCCAGGCAGCGGCCGCGTCGTTCAACCTTCAACCGAAAGGCTACCCGATGGACCCGAACAACGGCCGTCTCTACCCGTCCGTCGAGGCCGCGAAGGCGGCGGGTGTCACCAGCCCGGTGCTCGTCGAGGGCGCACCCGAGGACGTGCAGCGTGTGTCCGACGCCGTCGCGTCGGCGTGGACCCGTGAGCAGAAGTCGCAGCGCAACGCCCGCAACAAGGTCGCCCGCGCCTCCCGCCGCACCAACCGCAAGCGGGGTGCGTGATGACCGACCTCCTCGCCAAGATGCAGATCGCCATGCGGCTCGTCCGGCACCTGAACGGCGCCGGGTTCGAGGTCTCCACCGTCGACGTCATGCGCAGCTCGATCTACGCGCACCTGACCGGCCCCGGCGACGACCACGACTCCCGCCCGGACGCGCTGCACGTCGCCGACGTCGCGCGCCTGGGCGTCTCGGCCGTCAAGGACTTCGACACGTGCACGACGGTGGACACGACGTTCGAGGGCGTCGACGTGACCCTCTTCGGTGCGCGCACCGCCCCCGAGCCTGCACCCGACCCGCGCACGCTGCGCAGCATCGCCGGGTACGCCTGCCCATGCGGGGCGCGCGGCTGGCTGCAGGAGGGCGCGTCCGACGAGGACCGTGCCGCGTTCGACGCCGAGGCGTCCACGCACGACGACTGCGGGGTAACGGCATGAGCGACGCCCCGACCCGCGCCTACCTCGTCACGCGCGCCACCGTCCGCGCCGCACTCATCACCGCCACCTTCACGGCCCCGCTGTGG
>NZ_JBFHHB010000347.1:0-2184 GCF_041597215.1 Actinotalea sp. | reverse complement strand
CCGTCGAAGTGCTCCTCGGAGATGTCGACCACCGGGAACTCGCCGAGGTCGAGACCCGGCGGCAGGGCGAAGGACCCGGTGGTCCCGTCCAGCACGCCGAGGCTGACCAGCTTGGTCACATCGGTGTCGATGAGCCAGACCTCGTGGTACCCGCCGTCCGACGGCGCGCTCGCAAGGGTCACGACGAGGGAGCGGCTGCCGTCGGCAGCCACTTGGACGGTCGCCTCCCCGGAGGCCCCGACCCAGTCCGGGAGGGCATCGAGAGTCGCTGCCTCGAGGACGGCAGGCGCCGGCTCGGAACGCTCGTTCCACAGGGTCACACCACCACCGCCGACGACGATCCCGGCCGCCGCTGCGACGGCCAGCCACCGGCCGGGGCGCGACGGCCTGCCATCGGTCGCCGCCGGTCGCGAGGAGCGGTCGCGGAGCAGGGGCGCGGGAGGCGTGATCTGGCTCGAGTCGGCCGTCTCGGCCGTCTCGACCCCGGCCGGTGCCTCGGCCAGCGGGGTCGTCAGCGGCTCACCCGGGTCGAGCTCGGTCGAGAGGTCGAGCTCGGTGCGGATGCGGTCCCAGACGCGGGCCGGGGGTGCGGTGAGGGTGTCCCCTGCCTCCGCGCCGACGGAGCGGCCCACCGTGATCGCACCGGCGAAGGACGCGACCTCCTCGGCGCACTGGCTGCACTCGTCGAGGTGCGCGCGGCTGGCGTCGTCCATGGGCTCGCCGAGCGCTGCGAGCGCGAGGTCCTCAGGCTCCGGATGCTGCATGGTCCACCTCCAACCGGGTGCGAAGGCGCAGCAGGCTGCGCCGGATATGGCTCTTGACGGTGCCGAGCGGCAGGTCGAGACGTGCGGAGATCTGGTCGTGCGTGAGGTCCTCCCAGAAGGCGAGGGCCAGGATCGTGCGTTGCGGCTCACCCAGCCGATCCATCTCGTCGGCGACGAGCATGCGGTCGGCGATGCCGACGGTATCGGCCTCGACCACCGGTGTGATCGTGGCGACCGCCGCGTGCGTGTCGCGCTGCTGGCGGGCCCGGCGGGCGAAGGTGTCGGCGACCACGGTCCGGGTGATCCCGGTCAGCCATGCGGCCAGCGGGCCGCGAGCCGGGTCGAACCCTGCCCTCCCGCGCCAGGCGTTGACGAAGACCTGCTGGGTCGCGTCCTCCGCGTCGGTGTGGTCACGCAGGGACCGCAGGGCGAGGGTGTGGACGAAGGCAGACCACCGCCGGTACGCCTCGGCCAGGCCGATCTCGTCCCCGGCCACGAAGGCGCGAGCCACCTCGGCGTCGTCCCAGGAGGACGGCGACCGCAGGGTCGTCACCTCGGGCCTGGTCAGCTCCGGCCCCCTCGTCGGATGGTGCTGCACATGTCGGTCATGGTGCCACGGGAAGGGTGCGGTCCGCCCGGTGGACAGGCGCAGGGCCGTGGCGGTCATCGGACCGGACTCGCCAGGACGATCACGTTGTCGCTGTAGTGCCGGACCTCGGGCTGCCAGGTCCCGCCGCAGGTGATGAGCGCGAGCTGGGGTGCTCCGTCGCGGACGAAGACCTGGTTCCACGCGACATCGGTCTTGGGCACCCGGCGCACCTCGTCGACCGTGTACCTCGCCGTGGCGCCGTCGCCCAGGTCCACCGTGACCTCGCTGCCGACGGCGAGGTCACGCAACCGGGCGAAGGGACCGAGGCCGGCGGAGGCGATCGAGTCCACGTGAGCGGCGATGACCGAGGTGCCGGACGCGTCGCCGGGAGCCGAGCCGAACCGGTACCACCCGGCCCGCTCGGCCATCGGCGGGATCTCCATCTGGCCGTCGTCCTGGATGCCGACGGGGTCGACCGGGACGTCGATGCCCAGGCTGGGGACGGTCACGCGCACCGGTGCGGGGCGCTCGGTCCGCGCTACGGCGTCCAGCGCCGCGTTGCGCACCGGGACGACGGGCAGCAGGTCGGACGACGGCGCGGGGGAGGGCTCGGGCGCCGGGCCGGCCGGTGCCGGAGCGGGCGCCGCCGCGGTGGGCGACGGGGCCGACGGTGCCGCCTGCTCGGTGGCCGGGGTGCTGCACGCTCCGAGGAGCAGGAGCGTCGCCAGGAGGCCTGCGGCAGTGCTGCGAGCGATCCGCTTCATGGTCATCTCCTCGGGGGCTGGAGCTGGACGTGTCGAGGGTGTCATGTGGACGTGCGGGTGGGGCGGG
>NZ_JBFHHB010000346.1:0-2188 GCF_041597215.1 Actinotalea sp. | reverse complement strand
GACGACGACGACTCGCGGCCGGACGCGCTGCACGCCGCCGACGTCGCGCGCCTGGTCGTCTCGGCCGTCAAGGACTACGACACGTGGACGACGGTGGACACGACGTTCGGGGGCGTCGCCGTGACCCTCTTCGGCGCGCGCACCGCCCCCGAGCATGCACCCGACCCGCGCACGCTGCGCAGCATCGCCGGGTACTCCTGCCCGTGCGGGGCGCGCGGATGGCTGCAGGAGGGCGCGTCCGACGAGGACCGTGCCGCGTTCGACGCCGAGGTGTCCACGCACGACGACTGCGAGGTCCCGGCATGAGCGCCGCTAAGCCCTACGCCGCCTGCCTCAACTGCGGCGCAGAGTTCGACGACCGGGAAGCGATGTACGCGCACCAGTCGGACACCCTCGCTCCGACCGGTGCAACCTCGGGCGTCACGGCAAGGGGGCACCGGGTGAGGGTCGAGAATCCGACCCCCGAGGAAGTCGAGGCGACCCGAATCAGGTGGATGGTCAGCCGAGCGGTTGACGAGGCGATCGAATCGGCGATGGGCGACCTCCTGCGCGAAGTTGAGCGCGGCCGGATCACTGCCGAGCAGGTCGCTGCCGAGTTGCGCGGCACCGACTTCGAGGACGCCTGGGCCGAGTGGGTGACCGCATGACCTCTCCGACCCGCGCCTACCTCGCCACGCGCGCCACCGTCCGCGCCGCACTCATCACCGCCATCTTCACGGCCCCGCTGTGGACCGTCCTTCTGATCGGGAGCCCAGCATGACCACCCTCATCGACCCGGAGCCGTACACGCGCCTCGACCACCTCGACGGCATCGACCGCCGCAACACCACCCGCACGTCGCGCCACGAGCCGAGCCTGCTGCCGGGGATCACCGACCGTGCGGCCGCCGGCGAGTGGGACGTCATGTGCCGCACCATCGCCGGCATCCACACGCGCGACGACGACGGGCGCTGCGCCGAGGACCGCAAGCCGTGGCCCTGCCCGACCGCCGAGACGCTGCCGGTCTCGCGCCTGCGGGGTGCGTGATGGCTGTCGCGTTCGTGATCGCCGTGATCGTCATCATCGCCGCCTCATCCATCGCACTCGACGAGGCCGACCGGAAGGAGCAGGACAAGTGACCCTCACCGACTTCGCCGCCGACAACTACTACGCCCGCCACGACGGCACCGAACCGGTCGACGTCGACGCACCGGACGAGCTCGACGAGTCCGCCGCGTGGGAGCGCCGCGTGATCGGTGAGGCGCACCTGTACGGCGGGAAGCGCACCGCGACCGTCGCCCCGTGGGCAACCTGCTGGTGCACCGACGGCGAGCACCACTACCTCAAGCGCGACAACCACATGGTCAACGAGGCCGACTGCGACGAGTGGATCGCGGCGGCACGAGAGCGCGGGACCGAGCCGCACAAGGTCACGCGACGGACCGTCACCGTGCAGGGCGAGTGGGTCGTCATCCCGACCCGACCAGGCGGTGCGGCATGAGCGACGTCGTCAAGGCCATCAAGGGCTTCAACCCCGACCTCACCTGTCGGGGGTTCCAGTTCGCCGAGGGGAAGGAGTACACCCACGACGGGAACGTGGACGTGTGCAGCTCCGGATTCCACGCGGTCACGCAGCCGATCGACGTGTTCGCCTACTACCCGCCTGCGACCTCGGTCTACCACGAGGTCGAGGTCGAGGGGGCCGTCGCGGCGACGGGTGGTGACTCGAAGGTCGCCGGTCGTGTCATCAGGATCGGGAAGCGTGTCGAGCTGTCCGAACTCATCCAGGCGCAGGTCGAGTACGTGCGCGGCAACGCGAAGGCGCCGACGAAGTCGGGGCACTCCACGGGTGGCCGGGGTGCGGCGTCTGCCACGGGTGACCTGGGTGCGGCGCTCGCGATCGGCGACTACGGGAAGGCAAGCACAACCGGGGCCGAATCGGTCGCCATCAGCACCGGCTACGACGGCGCCGCGAAGGGCGCGATCGGGTGCTGGATCGTCCTCACCGAGCGCAACGACGACGGCGAGATCCTCGGCGTCGTCGCCAAGAGGGTCGACGGGGAGCGCATCAAGGCGGACACGTACTACGCCTTGCGCGGCGGGAAGGTCGTGCCCGCATGACCGCCCCGACGCAGGACACGTTCGACGCGGTCCTCGGTGCCGTCGCGACCGACTGGCGACCCTCGCGCGTCGACTCCCGCGAAGCCGT
>NZ_JBFHHB010000345.1:0-2194 GCF_041597215.1 Actinotalea sp. | reverse complement strand
GCATACAGGAGGTGCAGCACCGCGTGCTCCACTCCCCCGACGTAGAGGTCGACGCCGTTGGGCGCCATCCAGTAGCGCTCCTTGTCGAGGTCGACGAGCGCCTCGTCGTTGCCGGGGTCGATGTAGCGCAGGTAGTACCAGCACGACCCGGCCCACTGGGGCATCACGTTGAGCTCGCGGCGGTAGGTGGTGCCGTCGATCTCGACGAGCTTCCACTCGTCCGGAGCGGCCATGAGCGCCGGCTGCGGCTCGGCGTCCGGGTCCTCGGAGGCGTGGGGGCGGAAGTCCTCCACGTCAGGGAGCTCCAACGGCAGCTCGGCCTCGTCGACCGGCCGCAGCTCGCCGTCGGGGCCGTGCAGGATGGGGATCGGCTCACCCCAGTAGCGCTGCCGGCTGAACAGCCAGTCGCGAAGTTTGTAGGTGACCGTGGCTTCGCCCAGGTTGTTGGCCTCCAGCCAGGCGTTGGTGGCGGCGACGCCTTCGGTCACATCGCTCAGTCCGTTGAGATCCAGACCGCCGTTGACCAGGTCGGCGTTGGAGGAGTTGATGTAGGGGGCGTCACCGAGGCGAAGAGCGCGATCATCGCGTGGCTCGAGGCCAAGGGCATGGGGACAGGCACCGTCACCTACCGGCTGCGTGACTGGCTGTTCAGCCGTCAGCGCTACTGGGGTGAGCCGTTCCCGATCGTCTACGACGAGAACGACCTGCCCATCGCCCTGCCCGATGCCCAGCTGCCCGTCGAGCTGCCGCAGGTCCCGGACTACTCGCCGCGGACCTTCGCGGCCGACGACGCGAGCTCGACCCCGGAGCCCCCGCTCGGGCGCAACGAGGACTGGGTCACCGTCACGCTCGACCTCGGGGACGGGCCCCGCACCTACCGCCGGGACACGAACACCATGCCCAACTGGGCCGGGTCCTGCTGGTACTACCTCAACTACCTCGACCCGGGCACGCGGGAGCTCGTGGTCGACCCCGAGCTCGAGGCCTACTGGATGGGCCCGAAGCACGACGACCTGGCCGGTGTCAGCGGCGGGGTGGACCTGTACGTCGGCGGAGTCGAGCACGCCGTCCTGCACCTGCTCTACGCGCGGTTCTGGCACAAGGTCCTGTACGACCTGGGCCACGTGAGCAGCATCGAGCCCTTCCGCACGCTGTTCAACCAGGGGTACATCCAGGCCTACGCGTACACGGACGCGCGTGGTCAGTACGTGCCTGCTGCCGAGGTCGTCGAGGACGAGTCGTCCTCGACCGGGTACCGCTGGAACGGTGAGGAGGTCGCCCGGGAGTACGGGAAGATCGGCAAGTCGATGAAGAACGTCGTCTCGCCCGACGAGATGTACGAGGCCTACGGCGCCGACACCTTCCGGCTCTACGAGATGTCGATGGGACCGCTCGACCTGTCCCGCCCGTGGGAGACCCGTGCCGTCGTCGGGTCGCAGCGGTTCCTGCAGCGGTTGTGGCGCAACGTCGTCGACGAGCAGACCGGCGAGCTCACCGTCGTCGACGACGACCCCGACGAGACCACCCTGCGCGCGATGCACAAGGCGATCGACGAGGTCCGCACCGAGATGGACGCGATGCGGTTCAACACCGCGATCGCCCGGCTCATCGTGCTCAACAACCACCTCACCGGACTCGCCCAGGTCCCGCGGGCCGCTGCCGAGTGCCTCGTCCTGCTCGTCGCCCCGTTCGCCCCGCACCTCGCCGAGGAGCTGTGGGCCCGTCTCGGTCACGCCGAGAGTCTCGCCAGGGAGGCGTTCCCCGTCGCGGATCCCGCCTACCTCGTCGAGGAGACGGTGACCTGCGTCCTGCAGGTGCAGGGCAAGGTGCGCGACCGTGTCGAGGTCTCCCCGGAGGCGACGGAGGACGAGCTGCGGGAGATCGCCCTGGCGAGCGCCGGGGTGCAGCGGGCGATGGACGGCCGTGAGGTGCGACGGGTGATCGTGCGGCCGCCGACGCTCGTCAACGTCGTGGTCTGACTCCGCGCGCAGGATCGCGCCGGCCCGCGGATCCACAGGGTGGCCGGGTCCTGGCCGCGAGGGGGTGTCGCGGCTCCTAGCGTCCGGATGTGACCTTCGACCGGCCCGGGAGCGAGCGCCTCGACGCGATGCTCTCGGCCGGTCCGGACGGGAGCGCGGGTGCACCCGGACGGGCCGAGGATCGCGCACGCCCGTCACGCGCGCCCGACGAGGAT
>NZ_JBFHHB010000344.1:0-2330 GCF_041597215.1 Actinotalea sp. | reverse complement strand
CATGGACAACCACTTCGTGCCGAACCTCACCTTCGGCCTGCCCGTGGTGGAGAGGATCGTCGCGGTCTCCCCGATCCCGGTCGACGTTCACCTGATGATCGAGGACCCGGACCGGTGGGCTCCGGGCTTCGCCGAGGCCGGTGCCTCCTCGGTCACCTTCCATGCCGAGGCGGCCCGTGCGCCGATCCGGCTGGCGCGTGAGCTCCGGCGCCTCGGTGCGCGGGCGGGGCTCGCCCTGCGCCCCGCGACGCCGGTGGAGCCCTACCTCGAGCTCCTCGCCGAGATCGACATGATCCTCGTGATGACCGTCGAGCCCGGTTTCGGCGGTCAGTCCTTCCTCGACGTGACCCTCCCCAAGATCCGTCGTGCCCGAGAGGCCGTCGACAGCTCGGGCCTCGACATCCGGCTCCAGGTGGACGGGGGCATCTCCGCCACGACCATCGAGCGCGCCGCGGAGGCCGGGGCGAACGTGTTCGTCGCGGGCTCGGCGGTCTACGGCGCCGACGACCTCCCGGCGACGATCGCCGAGCTGCGCGGGCTGGCCGAAAGGTCCCACGCCCATGGTGCAGGAGCTGTGGCAGACTGACGCGCTGAACACACACACGTGCTCCGGGGTCGGTGAAAGTCCGAGCCGGCGGTGACAGTCCGCGACCCGGTCCGCGGCGCCTCCTTTCGAGGGGACGTCAGGACCGGTTGACCTGGTGGAACTCCAGGACCGACGGTGAAAGTCCGGATGGGAGGAACACGTGGCGAGGGCGTGCCCGCTCTGCGGAGCAGGGGACGTCGTCGTCGTGGCTCGACGACCCGTCGCGCCGACCCCCGGAGCCTGAGCGCTCCGGGAGGTGGCATGGCACCGAGGTCGGTCGACGGCACGCGCCTGCCCGGCGCCCAGCACCCGAGCGCCGTTGAGATCGACGCCGCCCGCCGCGCCCTGGATCTCGCCGCACGCGGACCGGAGACGGGGCCCAACCCTCGGGTCGGCGCGGTGCTCCTCTCGCCTGACGGCACCGTCCTGGGGGAGGGTTTCCACCGAGGTGCCGGAACCCCCCACGCGGAGGTCGCGGCCCTCGAGGACGCCAGGGCACGCGGAGCGCAGGTGCGCGGTGCCACGGCCGTGGTCACCCTCGAGCCCTGCCGGCACAGGGGCCGCACGGGGCCCTGCACCCGGGCCCTGCTCGACGCAGGGGTGGCCCGTGTCGTGCTCGGCGTCCCCGACCCGACGGCGGCAGCGGGGGGCGGCGCCGCGGAGCTGAGGGCGGCGGGGGTCGACGTGGTCGAGGGGGCCCTGCGCGAGGAGGGCGAGGAGCTGCTCCGCGTCTGGCTGCGGAGCATGCGGCGCGGGCGGCCCTTCGTGACCCTGAAGATCGCCACGACCCTCGACGGCCGTGTCAGCGCCGCGGACGGCAGCAGCCGGTGGATCACCTCGGCGGCCGCACGTGCGCACGCGCACTCGGTCCGCTCCCGGGTCGACGCCATCGCCGTCGGCACCGGGACGGCCCTGGGGGACGATCCGGAGCTCACCGCTCGTACCGCCGACGGCGGCCTCGCCCCGCACCAGCCGCTGCGGGTGGTCGTCGGTCGTCGTGAGGTCCCTGAAGCGGCGCGGCTGCACGGGCCCGGTGGGGAGCTGGTGCGCCTCTCCTCGCAAGATCCCGCCGAGGTCCTGGCCTCGCTGTGGGAGCGCGAGGTGCGGCACCTGCTCGTCGAGGGCGGACCCGTCCTGACCACGGCCTTCCTGCGCGCGGGACTCGTGGACGAGGTGCACGCCTACGTCGCACCCGTGCTGCTCGGTGCCGGCCGTCCCGTCGTCGGCGACCTCGGGATCGGCACGCTCGCCGATGCCTTGCGCCTGCGCACCGTCGAGGTGCGGCACCTCGACCCCGATGCCCTGCTCGTCGCTCGTCCACAGGAGGTCTGATGTTCACCGGGATCGTCGAGGAGATCGGCACCGTCGTCGCGATGGAGACAGGAGCGGGCGACGCCCGTCTCGTGCTCTCCGGGCCGACGGTGACCGACGGCACCGTGATCGGCGCGTCGATCGCCGTCGACGGTGTCTGCCTGACCGTCACCCGGGTCGAGGACGGACGGTTCGCGGTCGACGTCATGCCCGAGACGCTCGCCCGCACCACGCTCGGCGCCCTCACGCCTGGTGCGCCGGTCAATCTGGAGCGCGCCGTGCGGGCCGACGGCCGCCTGGACGGTCACCTGGTGCAGGGACATGTCGACGGGACGGGGACCCTGCTGAGCAGGAGCCCGGGGGAGCGTTGGGACGACCTCGTCCTCGGTCTCCCGGCCGACCTGGCGCGGTACGTCGCGGAGAAGGGATCGGT
>NZ_JBFHHB010000343.1:0-2343 GCF_041597215.1 Actinotalea sp. | reverse complement strand
TACGAGAAGTGGTGGGCGGGCCAGTCCGCAGGCCGGCAGCCCATCGGCGACGCGGACGTGCTGCTCGCCGGACACCTGCACCACCTGCGCGTGCAGGACTACGGCGGCGGGCGACTGTTCCTCCAGGTCCCCTCGCTCGACGGCGGTTCCAACTGGTTCCGCCACACGAACGGCGCAGACACCCCATCGCGGGCTGTGACCTTCCGCACCGAGGGCGGGCGCGTGTTCGACCTCGACCCCGTCCTCTGACCTTGTAACCCGAGCTACAACCCCCACCCGAAGGAGAACCGCCATGGGCCTGACCATCACGGAGTCGCAGGCGACTCTCGACGCACGCTTCCCGACGAGCGGAGCGACCGACTACATCGCATGGTCCGAGAACGGCACGTCCGAGTCGGCGAACCTGGCGCGGACCGCGGTCGGCGCGACAGGCTGGGCGGCGGCGACCGCCGCCGACCCGTCAGTGAAGGCGACCAACGCCGTGCTCACGACCGCCGCGGCGACCGGTGCCGCGACGATCACGCACGGCGCCGTCTACACCGCCTCGACCGGCGGCACGCAGCGCACCGACTGGCAGGCGCTCTCGTCCCCGCGCACGCTGGCGATCGGCGACAAGTTGACGACGGCGATCGGTGCCGTGGCGGTGACGCTGACGTGACCACCCAGGCAGACAAGGACGCGCTGCTCGCACGCCTGACCAAGATCCAGTCGGTGGGCGGCTCGTTGCTGTCCAACGCGACGGCGGCGAAGAAGCTCGCCGAGGCCATCGACGTCGCCGACCCGGCGCCCGACCCGGTGCCCGACCCGGTGCCGGAGCCGACGCCGGAGCCGACGCCGGACCCGGACCCGGTGCCCGCGGGTGGCTTCCCGGACGCGACGAACACGGGCGTCCCGGCAGGGGTGGCCCTGGCGCCCTACACCGGCCCGGCCCGGATCACCACGCCGACCGTCATCGACGGGAAGGACATCACGGTCCCGCTCGTCATCGCGAGGTCGGCGGGGACCGTGACCATCCGCAACTCGCGCAGCCGGTGCGAGGCGTACTGGAACATCCTCAACGATGAGGGCGCGACCCTCGTCCTCGAGGACGTCGAGCTCGACGGCATGGGCAACCCCGCCAACGACTGCGCCGTGGCCGGGTACAACAAGACGATCCGGCGGTGCAACATCCACGGGACCATCGACGGGCTGAAGATCGGGTCGAACGACATCGTCGAGGACACCTACATCCACGACCTCACAGTGACCGCCGACTCGCACAACGACGGCATGCAGTCCCTCGGGTCCGACGATGTCCTGATCCGGCACAACACCGTGATCATGCGCGACGGGGCGACGTCGGCGATCCTGCTCTCGACCGGGTCGGCAGACTCCATGAAGCGCATCCGCATCGAGGACAACCTGCTCGGCGGTGGCGCGTTCACCGTCTACGGCGGGTACGAGGCGGGCCGCGACGTCCTCTCCCGCGTGTCCGACGTGAGCATCACGGGGAACCGGATCACCACCACCGTGTTCCCCCGCGGTGGCGCCTACGGGCCGTTCACGTCGGTCGACGCACCCGCAGTGGCCATGTCGGCCAACGTGTGGCACGACGGCCCCAACGCCGGGCAGCCCGCTTCCTGATCTCCCACAGTGCTGATGATGGAGGTGGGCTGAGTGCCGGCACCGATCGTCCAGTCCGCTTCCGCCATCGGCACCACGGGTTCGGTCGGCGTCACTCTCGGCGCCACCCCCACGCCCGGCAACACGCTCCTCGCCATCATGGCGGCCGACGCCTACCAGACCGGTGCGCCGACCGCTGGCGCGGGACGCTCGTACACCTCGCGTCTCTCCTCGCAGTCCAACCTCGGCTTCTACTTCTGGACACGCCTGGTCACGTCGGGCGACTCCGCGACGACCACATTCACCCTCGGCGCCGCGTCGTCTGCGTGCGTCGTCGTCGAGGTCGCCGGGACCTTCGACAAGACCGGCACCGCCTCCGTCGTCAACAACTCCGCCGGCGGGTCATCTGCCTGCACCGGCCTGACCCCGGCGACGACGGACGGCACCACCCTCGCCGTCGCCGGACTCACCTCGACCAACACGATCCTGTCCGGGATCAGCTCGAACAACGGGTTCACGACCGTCATCAACGCGATCAACTCGGTCTCCGGTGGCGGCAGGGCCAACGTATTCGTCTCGTCCCTCGCCACGACCACCACGACGGCGACCGGGACGACGACGATCTCCTGGTCCGGCCTCGCCTCGGACCGGGCCAGTGCGCAGATCGCGTTCACCGCGCTCGCCGGCGGTGGCAGCACATTCGACGCGGCGATGATCTCGGCAGCATCCACTGCGGTCGCG
>NZ_JBFHHB010000342.1:0-2368 GCF_041597215.1 Actinotalea sp. | reverse complement strand
TCGGCTGCTCGTCCATGGCGTCAGCCTGCCATCAGCCACCGACGCCCCGGCAGGGCGTGCGCCGCTCCCGTGCCGCGGCGCACAGCCCGCGAGCGCCGCCCCGCTCACTTCGCCTCGTCATATCCCTGCACGACGGCGACCTGCAGCGCGAACTCCACCGGGAACCCGCCGAACAGCAGGCGCCCGGCCTCGGCCGCCGAGTCCCTGACGGCCTGCGCGACCTCCTCGGCGACCTCGACCGGGGAGTGCACCATGACCTCGTCGTGCAGGAAGAACACCAGGTGCGGGCGGCCGTCGATCTCCGACAGCCTCCGCCGCAACGACGCCATCCAGCACAGCGCCCACTCGGCGGCCGTGCCCTGCACCACGAAGTTCCGCGCGAAGCGCCCCCAGTCCCGCGCCCGCTGCCGGGCCGCCCTGACGTCCGCAGCGTCGGCCCCCTCCGAGGCGGCAGCCTCGCGCGCGGCCTGCCAGGCGGCGCTCGGCCGTGGCGAGGACCGCCCGAGCCAGGTCGAGACGACGTCGCCGCGCTCCCCCGCGCGCGCCGCCTCCTCCACCAGGGCGATGGCCCGCGGGAACGCCGTGGTGAGCCGCGGCATGAGCGCGGCGCTGACCCCCGTGGTCGCCCCGTAGATCGCGCCGAGCATCGCGTACTTGGCCTGCTCCCTCGTCTCGACGGTGCCCGAGTCGACGAGGCCCTGGTAGAGGTCCGCATGCCGACCGGCGGCAGCCATCGCCGAGTCCGCAGACATCGCGGCGAGCACGCGCGGCTCGAGCTGAGCGGCATCGGCCACCACGAGCGCCCAGCCGGGATCGGCGCGCACCGCCGAGCGGATCTGCGCCGGGAGCTGGAGCGCCCCGCCCCCGCTCGTCGCCCACCGGCCGGTCACCACCCCGCCGACGACGTAGTCCGGGCGGAAGCGACCGTCGTGCACCCAGCGCTCCAGCCACGCCCAGCCGTTCGCGCTGAGCAACCGGGAGAGCTTCTTGTACGCGAGCAGCGGTGCGACGACGGGGTGCTCGATCCCGCGCAGCTCGTGCTTGGAGGTGGAGGTGACCGGCAGACCCGCCTGCTGGAGCGCGCGCAGCAGATCGGGCGGGGAGTCGAGCCGCAGGCCAGGGTGGTCCAGGGCGGCGCGGACCTCCGCCGCGAGCGCCTCCATCCGCTCGGGACGCCCACCCGCCGGCGGGCGTGGGCCGAGCAGCGAGGTGAGGACCTCGTCGTGCACGGCCACGTCCCAGGGCATCCCGTCGTGGTGCATCTCGGCGGCGATCAGCGCGCCCGTCGACTCCGCGGCGAGCAGCAGGCGCAGCCGGCCCGGGGCGTCCGACCCCGCGACGGCCGCGAGCTGGCGGGCGTGCTCGGCGACGTCGTCGTGCCGGTACCCGCCGCCACCCCCGTCCGGACGGGGCCCGGCCACGAGGTCGTCCTCCTCGAAGGCGTCGAACAGGCTCGGAGCGCCGGCCGTCGACGTGCCCTCCTCCGCGGCACGCTCGTCCCAGGGACCAAGTGGGGCCATGGCCAGCGTCGAACCGGCCGCCAGGGCGCTCCCCCGCAGGATCCGGTGGCACAGCCGCAGGTCGTGGCAGCGCCGGACGCGAACCCCGGCGGCGAGCAACGGCGGGTACCAGCCGGCCGTGTCGTCCCAGACCCACCGCGGCTGCGCGGGCTCCCGTCCGGCGACGGCGGCCGGGAGGTCGGCAACGGCGACCTCGGTGGTCGCGGTCGGGCTCCCCCCGTCATCCACCTCCGTGAGACCGACGACGCCCGGTCCCGACCGGTGCACGACGATGGAGGCCACGGCTCATTGTCGCCCGCCTCCGCAGGAGGCACGACCGACCGGTACCGGGCGCAGCCCTCCCCTCAGAGCGCGTAGGTCACGACGAACGGGGCGTGGTCGCTGAACCGCGTGTCGTAGCTCTCGGCGCGGTCGACCTCGGCCGCCGTGGCGAGCGCGGCGAGGCCAGGGGTCGCCACCTGGTAGTCGAGGCGCCAGCCGGTGTCCGTGTCGAAGGCCTTCCCGCGGAAGCTCCACCACGTGTAGGGCCCCGGGGTGTCCTCCCCCGCGAGCCGGCGGCCGAGGTCCACCCACCCGGACGCGAACCACCGGTCCATCCAGGCGCGCTCCTGCGGCAGGCAGCCGGCCTTGCCCCGGTTGCCCTTCCAGTTCTTCAGGTCCTGGTCGCGATGCGCGATGTTCAGGTCCCCGCCCACCACCGCGTGCCCGCCGCCCGCGAGGAGCGCATCCATCCGCTCCGTCGCCAGCGCGAGGAAGGCGTACTTCTCGTCCATCGACGGGGTGTTCTCCGTGCCGGAGTGGATGTACGCCGAGACGACGGTCAGCGCGCCGCCGTCGGGCGTCTCCAG
>NZ_JBFHHB010000341.1:0-2375 GCF_041597215.1 Actinotalea sp. | reverse complement strand
GGCAGGATTCGAACCTGCGACCTGCGGATTAGAAGTCCGATGCTCTATCCACTGAGCTACGGGGGCGGGACCTGCGGGGTGTCGACGGACGTGCCCAGGGACAGCGTCCGGCAGGACCCCGTCCGACAGGTTATCGCCCTGCGGAGTCGCGAACGTGCGCGTGCGCCGGGGGCGCCCTGCCGGCGAGTGCGCCTCGCGCATCGTCTCGAGCGGGTCTGACCCGGGCTGTTGACCCCCCGTCGCTGCGGGCCTAGCGTGCGCAGCACGTGGGGGTGCGGCAGGGGGTCGTCACCCCAGATCCGATTCTCGGCGGGGTGCCACCAAAGGCCCTGCCCGCACAGGGGGAGGATTCATGTCCAAGGCACCACGTCTGCATGCTCCGCTGTCCACAGGACGGCGCGCGAGCGTCATCGCGCTGCTGTCCGCTCTGCTCGTCACCCTCGGACTGGGCGCCGGTTCGGCGTCCGCGATCACCTACGGCGAGCTCGACAACGACGGGCACCCTGCGGTGGTGCTCGTGCTCATGGAGGTCGACGGAGCGCCGGCATCCCGCTGCTCGGGCACGCTGATCTCGCCGACGGTCGTCCTGACCGCCGGGCACTGCACCGGCGAGGAGGGTGAGTTCAGCGGGATGCGGGTCTTCGCCGAGCCGGACGTGCAGAACGACCCGACGTATCCGTTCGGCGGTGGGCCGAACACGGTCGAGGCGACCGCGTGGCACACCTACCCGGGGTACACCAGCGCCGCGTTCTACCTGAACGACGTCGGCGTCATCGAGCTCGCGCAGCCGATCGACCTGCCCGCGGGAGCGTCGTACGGCACACTGCCCGCGCCCGACCAGCTCGACTCCCTCAAGCCGCGCGCCAGTACCACGTTCACGGCGGTGGGGTACGGGCTGCAGCGCGTCAACAACAACCCGAACAACCTCCAGCTCGAGTCGACCAGGGTGCGGATGGTGGCGCACCCGCACCTGGTGCAGATCAACACCGGCTTCACCGGTCAGCAGTCGCTCCTCCTGTCGAACAACGGGAGCACGGGTGGCACCTGCTTCGGTGACTCCGGGGGCCCGAACTTCGTGGGGGACAGCATGGTCATCGCCGGAGTCACCTCGTTCGGGCTCAACGGGTCCTGCGGGGGGACCGGCGGCGTCTTCCGCGTCGACCGTCCCGCGGTGCTCGACTTCATCAACCAGTACCTGTCGTAGAGCGGCGGGACATCGACGGAAGGGGCCGGCCGGCGGTCGGCCCCTTCCGCGCGCGTGGAGCGGTCGTCGCTCCAGCGGCGGCACGGTCACGGACCGGTGGCGAGGTCGCACGGCGCCCTCGGTTCGGACCTGCGACGCGGTACCTCCGGGGCTAGGGTCGGTGCATGAGCCTTGACGACATCGGTCCACGTCCTCAGTCGTTCGACCTGGAGACCGAGACCCTCGAGAACTCGACCTACCGCACCGTGGCATGGAGCGGCGCGTACCTCCAGCTCACCCTCATGTCGATCCCGGTCGGCGGTGACATCGGCCTGGAGGTGCACCACGACACCGACCAGTTCATCCGGCTCGACGGCGGTCGCGGCCGGGTCCAGATGGGCCCCGCCAAGGACGAGCTGACCTTCGACCAGGAGGTCACCGACGGCTGGTGCGTCCTCGTCCCGGCGGGCAGCTGGCACAACGTGACCAACATCGGCGACGAGCCGATGCAGGTCTACACGATCTACGCTCCGCAGCACCACCAGCCCGGCAAGGTGCACCAGACCAAGGCGATCGCCGACGTCGACACGGACGACGAGCCCGCCGACTGGTCGGTCCAGCCGGACTCGGCCGCGCACGGTCACGCCTAGACCGAGCCTCGCCGGAGGGCGACCGCACCCCTCACCAGGCGCGCGGGCCACCCCGAGGCACAGTGCTCAGGCGCTGGACCCGGTCAGATGCGCGACGATCGCCACGGCGTCGTCCCAGTAGCGGGCGTAGTGCTGCGGGTCGGCGTTGCGCTGCACCTCGTGGGCGACCGCCGTGGGGGTCATCGAGTCCCGTCCCTGGACGCGGGAGAGCGCGGTGAAGAAGCTGGTCGCGCTGACCGTCGGGTCCATGCGGTCGGCCAGCGACCCCCAGGCCCCGTTCGCGCGCTGCTGGAAGAGCCCCCGGCTGTCGGGGCCCGCGCCGTCCCCGTGGTCGAGCACCTGGAGGGACGACTCTCCGATGGCCGTCATGACCCCGATCGTCTGGTCACGGACCGACAGGCCCATGGCCTGGCCCGCCGCGACGATCGCCGCGGCGTTGGCGACCTGCGCCGTCCCGTAGCTCCCGATTGGGCTCACGTCCGCCAGCGTCAGCGCGGTCGAGGAGGCGGTCCCCCTCGCGTCGAGCTGCGCCGCGAGCAGGG
>NZ_JBFHHB010000340.1:0-2392 GCF_041597215.1 Actinotalea sp. | reverse complement strand
CCGAGGATGTTCTCCCGCTCGAAGCCGGCGGCCACGGCCCGCAGCAGGCGCGTCCCCGAGGCAGGCAGCCACCCGGCGAGGACCCGGAGCTGCCACAGGACGGTGCGCAGCGTCGCGTCCTGCGCCCTCTCGAGCCCCTGGTCGACCCCCCAGCGCTCGGCGTAGGCGGTGCCGTCCAGGCGGCGCAGCGCCGACCGCAGGTCCGCGCAGGCCGCCGCCTGACGGCAGGCGCCCGCTCCTGCGCGTCGTCGGGCCATCGCCCGCGCGCGGACGGAGGCCGCCACCCAGTCGGAGGTCATGACTCGTCCTGCGGGGTGCCGTCCACGAGCGCCGCGGCGAGATGAGGGGCGAGGGCAGCGATCCGGCGCCGGCCGGTGACCGCGAGCCGCTCCGCCTCCCGACGGGCCGCCTCCCGGACGTCCGCGTCCGCGGCCGCCGCCCTGGCACTCACCTCGTTCGCCGCCCTGGTCCGCGCGGCGTCGGCCTCGAGCCGTGCGCGAGCGGTGACGGCGCTCGCCTGCTCCCGCGCCCCGTCGACCTCCTCGGCCGCGGCCAGCCTCGCTCGAGCCACTCGATCACGTGCGGAGTCGACGGCGGGACGGAGGGCCGCGAAGACCGGGGCGAGCTCCGCCGCTGGGCCGCTCTCGTCGACCGCGGGGACGCCCACCGCACCGGCGGATCCGGGCGCTCCTGCCGGGCGGAACCGATCGAGAATGCTGAGCAACGTCATCAGACGCCTCCGGAACCCACTCTAGGCACGTCCGGTGCTCCGTGCCCGGGATTCGGTCACGGCCTGTGGTGGGCCCCCAGTCCCGGAAGGAGCTGCCGCGTCACGTCGAGCTCATGCGGATGCACTGCCGCGCGGTTCTGGAAGGCCAGGATCGCGGGGTTCGCCACGCGACCGCCCCGCACCTCGATGGCCCGCCGAATCGTCTCGTTCGTGTCCCAGGACCCCTCGCCCTCCATGACCGTGCGCAGGAAGGGAAGGATCGCTGCGCTGACCTCCCAGCTCGCCGAGTCCCACAGGTACGAGGGGGTGTGGTCGACCGCGTAATACCGCACGTGCCTGCCCACCATGAAGTCCGGGGCCGCGAAGGACGTCGGCCTCGCCCACGCGAATCCCATGCCCTCGTCGCAGGAGACATCGATGATCAGGCTCCCCGGCGCGAACGCCGCGAGGTCCGCCTCGAGCAGGAACATGCTCGGAGCCGAGGGGTCCTGGAGCGTGCAGTTCACCACGAGGTCGTGCCGGGCGAGGAACGGGGCGAGAGCCGCCGGTCCGTGCTCGGTCACGACGGTGCTCAGGTGGGTGGCGGGGTCCTCCTGGTCGAGGTGCACCATCCGCGCGGCGTGCATCGGGGCGTTCACCGAGGCGACCGCACGTTGGGTCAGCACCTCGATGTCGCGGACGCCGAGCGCGGACAGGGCGGTGACCGCACCCCGAGCGGTCGCACCGAAGCCGATCACGACGGCGGTGAGCCGGCGGCCGAAGTCACCGGTCATGCCGGCGATCTGCATCGCGTGCAGGACCGAGGCGTAGCCGGCCATCTCGTTGTTCGCGTGGAAGACGTGCAGGCTGAAGCCCGTGTCGGCTGTCCAGTGGTTCATCGCCTCGAAGGCGATGAGGGTCAGCCCACGATCGATCGCGACCTGGGTCAGCACCGGGTCCTGCACGCAGTGCGGCCAGCCCCACAGCACGGCGCCGACCGGGAGGGCCCGGAGATCAGCAGCCTGAGGCTTGGGCAGCAGGACCACCTCTGCGGTGCGCAGCACCTCCTCGCGCGACCCGAGCGCGCCGACCAGCCCCCTGAGCTGCTCGTCGGTGTACCCGAACCGCTCCCCGTAGCCCTCCTCGAGGATCATGCGCGCGCGCAGGTCAGGGTCGATGCGCTCGAGGTGACGGGGGTGGATCGCGACACGACGCTCGTCCGGCTTGAGCGAGGTCCCGACCACACCCAAGGTCAGGAGCGTCAACGGGATCGAGTCCCCGGCGGGGCACGGTGGGCGGCGGTGCTCATGACTGCTCCTCTGGCGACCCGTGGATCGCCTCACCGACACTACTCCCCCCGATCTCGCCCGCCCTGTGCGCTGCCACGGGGACGACGAACGGCCCGGCCCCAGGGGGTGGGCCGGGCCGTTCGTCGTTCCTGTGGTCAGACCTTCTCCGAGACCGCCGGCTCGACGGCGGGCCTCGCGCCGATCTTGGCGATCAGTCCGCCACCGGCCTCCGAGGCCCAGCCGAGAGCGGCGCCGAGCACGAGCGCGATCGCCGTGGCCTGCCAGTCACCGTTCGTGCCGAAGAAGCAGGAGGTGCCGGCGAAGGCACCCGGGATGAAGCCCAGCCACGAGACCTTGGCCTGGCCGACCATCGCGCAGGCGCCGATGGCGATGG
>NZ_JBFHHB010000339.1:0-2424 GCF_041597215.1 Actinotalea sp. | reverse complement strand
TCATGGGGGCGACCGCGGGCACCGCCCGGCACGCCCTCGCGCTCGAGCACTCCTTGCGACCCCTGCTCAGCCACCTGCGGATGCTCGTGGTGCCCACCGGCGTGTTCGCCGCGACCGAGGACTTCGGTGACGCGCCGTCGGCGACGTCCGACGCGACCCCGCTGAGCTCCCGGGTCGAGCGCGCCGCGTCGGAGCTCGCCGAGCTCGTCTCGGCTCGTCCCGTGCGGACACCGCTGGACCCCTTCGCCCTGGACGACCTCGAGGCCGCGCTGCGCGCTGCGGGTGGGCGCGGCTGAGGGCGACCGGTCGCGCGCCTCAGGACGAGCGAGCGGATGAGCCCTGCGGCCTCAGCTCTCGTCGAGGCCGAAGAACGAGGCCATCGACCCCGCGAAGAGGTCGGCGCCCTTGATCCTGCTCGTCTCGGAGGCGCCGAGCACGCGACGCCTCCCGTCCTCGTCGACGACCTCCGACGCCCCGCCGTCGGGGCCGAGCGGGACGACGAAGAGCTCGGGCGCGGCCGTGTAGGTCGTCGTCGGCTCCCCGCCCTCGATCACGGCACGGATGTTCGCCACCACCACGGCGGCGTGGGCGCGCGCTGCCGTGGCCCGCTTGTCCTCCGGGACATCGGTGAGGTCGCCGACCGCCCAGACGGTGGGCTGCCCGACGAGCTGCAGGTGCGGGGTGACGGGCAGGGTGCCGTCGTGGTGCATCCCGGTCCGCAGGACGGCGTCGAGGTGATCGGTCGGGGCGTCCGAGCCGTAGCAGCGGAACCACATCTGCGCGGCGACCTCCGTCCCCGCGGTGGTGCGCACGGTGAACGGCTCCCGGACCCCGACGTCCGGACCGGGCAGGTAGGCCAGCTCGGCACCGAGCACGAGCGTGACCTTGCGGGCGCCGAGCTGGTCGAGGAGCTCGGTCCGCAGCTCCGGCAGGTAGTCCCCGGGGAGGATCTGGTTCTCCCGGTCCACGAGCACGACCTCGAGGTGGGGGAAGGCGGAGGTGATCTCGCCCGCCAGCTCCAGGCCGACGGCGCCGGCGCCGACGACGAGGATGCGCTCGCAGGCGGCCATGTCCGCGCGGAGGCGCTCGAGGCGGGCCTTCGCCGCTGCCGCGCTCGACTCCAGGTACTTGGCAGGGAAGGGGTAGCCCGTCCCGGTGGCCAGGACGATGTGATCGGCCTCGATGGCCTCGTTCGTGCTGAGCCGGACGAGGCCGGGGGACACCAGCCGGGCGCGGTCCCTGACGACTCGTCCACGGGTCAGCAGGCCGTCGTAGGGGTAGAAGACCCGGTCGTTCCAGGAGGGGTCGACCACGGCGCGCAGCGCAGCCGTCGCGTGCACGAAGGCGTCCTTCGGCTCGACGAGCACGACGTCGGCGACCTCGTCGAGCGCTCGAGCGACGGCGACGCCGCCGTACCCGCCTCCGACCACAACCACTCGTGCTGCCACGTCCAGCCTCCTCGTCTCGGTGCCCTCCCGCCCAGGGGCCGAGAGGTTCGTGCCAGTCTCCCACCGTCCGCAGCGGGACCGGAACTCGGGTCCGGCAGGGGACTTCGGACAGCCTTGCCTTGCTGGCGGGGAGGGGGCTGACCTGCCTACCGTCGTCCCATGAACACCCTCGAGCCCGATCCGGTGGCGACCGCCGCCGAGCCGCACAACGGCAACGGGATGCGCGCGCGGCTCAACTGGCTGCGCGCCGGGGTGCTCGGCGCGAACGACGGCATCATCTCGGTCGCCGGTCTGGTCATCGGTGTCGCTGCGGCGACCACCGACCGCACGGCGATTCTCACGGCGGGTGTCGCGGGAGTCGTCGCGGGCGCCGTCTCGATGGCGCTGGGGGAGTACGTCTCGGTCAGCAGCCAGCGGGACACCGAGCGGGCGCTCATCGCCAGGGAGCGGCGCGAGCTGGCGGAGGACCCGGAGGGGGAGCTGATCGAGCTCGCCGGGATCTACCAGGCGAAGGGGCTCTCACCCGCGACGGCGCGTGCAGTGGCGGAGGAGCTCACGGCGATCGACCCGGTCAAGGCGCACCTGGACGCCGAGCTGGGCCTGGACGCCGAGGACCTGACGAACCCGTGGCACGCGGCCCTCGCCTCCGCGATCGCCTTCGTCGTCGGCGCGGCGTTGCCGCTGCTCGCCGTCTCCCTCGCGTCGGAGTCGACCCGGATCCTCGTCACCTTCGCCGCCGTGCTCGTCGCCCTGGTGGCCACCGGCTCGGTCTCGGCCCACCTCGGCCGAGCGGGCCGGCGCCGCGCGATGCTGCGCCTCGTCCTCGGCGGCGCCCTGGCGATGGCAGCCACCTTCGGGATCGGCTACCTGCTCGGGGTCAGCGGTATCTAGGCACCTCCTCGACGACGGCGACCGTCGTCCCCTGCGAGGGAGGGCGACCACCGGGCGGGGTGCGCGTCCCTCCCGGCGCCCGGGG
>NZ_JBFHHB010000338.1:0-2428 GCF_041597215.1 Actinotalea sp. | reverse complement strand
GCGACCGGGCTGCGGGACGGGTTGAAGGAGACGGCGACCACCTGGGGTGAGGCGCGCGACCTCGAGGTCCAGCTCGAGCTGCTGCTCGCCGGTGCTGCGACGCTCCCCGCTCCGCTGGCCGAGCGTGCAGGTCGTGCCGTCGGGGAGTCCCTGCGGGCGAAGGAGCGTGTGGCGCTCGACAGGGCGGCGTCCGTCCTGTCCTCCCCCCGGCACGTCGAGCTCCTGGTCGCTCTCGTCGACGCCGCGGTCGCGCCTCGGTTGACGGAGCGGGCGAACGCGCCGATCGCCGAGGTCGTCCCGGACCTGCTCGCCCACACGCTGCGCCGCGCGCGCCGCGCAACGCAGTCACTGCAGCTCGACGGGCGCCCGGGCGACTGGCACCGCGCACGTGTCCTGGCGAAGCGGGCTCGCTACGCGGCCGAGATGGTCACCCCTGTCCTGCCGGCGGCGCGAAAGCCCGCCACTCACCTCGCCAGGCTCACCGACCTGCTCGGCCGGGTGCAGGACGGCGTCGTCGGCAGATCCCTGCTCGGGGAGATCGCGCAGCTGAGCGCCGGCCGGACGGCCGCCGCGCTCGAGGTGCAGGCGGGGCGCCATGAGGTGGCCCAGCTCGATGCCCGGAGGGCCGTGCTCGACGAGTGGCCCCTGATCGCTCCGCACCTGCGGCGGGCGCCCCTGGTCCGGTGACCCGGCCGACGACCCGCACGCAGGAGTGCTGGAACGGGGCTGCTGTGCGCGAGGCGGGAGTCGAACCCGCACGCCCGAGGGCACCAGGACCTAAACCTGGCGCGGCTGCCATTTCGCCACTCGCGCTCGCCGCCGAGCCTACGGCCTGGCGACCGGGCAGGTCAGTCGAGGCCGAGCTCTCGACGCAGCGAGGCGACGTGCCCGGTGGCGCGCACGTTGTACCGGGCCACCTGGATCCGCCCGTCGCCGTCGATGACGAAGGTCGAGCGGATCACGCCCTCGACCGTCTTCCCGTAGAGCTTCTTCTCGCCGTACGCGCCGTAGGCGCCCAGGACGGCCCGCTCGGGGTCGGAGGCCAGCGGGTACGTGAGCCCCTCGGCCTCGGCGAACTCCGCGAGGCGTGCGGGCCCGTCCGGTGAGATCCCCACGAGGTCGAAACCGGCCGCCTCGAGCGAACCGGACCAGTCGCGGAAGTCGCAGGCCTCCCGCGTGCACCCAGGGGTCATCGCCGCGGGGAAGAAGAAGATCACCACTCCGCGGCCCCGATGCTCCGAGAGGCGGAAGGTGGCACCGTCGCCGGTCGTCAGGGCGAAGTCGGGGGCGAGGTCGCCGACGGCGAGACGGGTCATCAGGAGTCCTTTCGATCGGGTTCACAGCGTAGCCAGCCGTCGCACCCGTCACCTCCGGTACCGTCCTGCCCGTGACCAGCCCCACCGCCCGTCCGGCGATCCGCATGCTCCACGACCGCGTCCTGGTGCACCTGGACGACGAGTCCTCCGAGCGCTTGTCCTCCTCGGGCATCGTCATCCCCGCCACCGCCTCGATGGGCAAGCGTCTCGTGTGGGGGCGCGTGGTGGCCACCGGTCCGCACGTGCGCCAGGTCGAGACGGGGGAGCGGGTGCTGTTCGACCCCGAGGACCGCGCCGAGGTGGAGCTCAACGGCGTGCTGCACGTCCTGCTGCGCGAGCGGGACCTGCACGGGGTCGCCGAGCCCGAGGCCGAGGGCAAGGGAACTGGGCTCTACCTGTGACTGACCGCGCCCGCCTTGTGCCAGCGCCTCCGCTCAGCGATGATCGGCCCGACGAGGACTGCAGGAGTTCCTGCGCAGGAGCAGGTGGGACGGACGAGGTGGGAGAGTCGTGGACGCCAGCCCGCACGAGGACACAACCCCCGACCCGGCCCCGCACGAGGAGGAATCCGCGATGACCGACGCGCTGGACGAGGACGAGGCGTCGGCAGGGGTGATGCACCTGCGGATGGAGGGCGTCCCTCTCGCCCTCCTGGCAGACCTCGCGGACCCCCACGGGCCCTCCTCTCCCACGATCCTCAAGGACGAGGGGCTGCCCGACGTCGCCTGGTGGGGTGCCGACGACGCGCCCTCGGACGAGGGCGACGAGCCCGAGAGCGCCGACGAGGACGAGGACGCCGACGAGCGCTGAGCGCCCCGAGGAGCCCGGTTTCGTTCCCGGGCCCACCTGGTGCTAACCTCGTGCACCGCGCGCCATTAGCTCAATTGGCAGAGCAGCTGACTCTTAATCAGCGGGTTCGGGGTTCGAGTCCCTGATGGCGCACAGGAAGGCCCCTGACCAGCGGAAACGCTGATCAGGGGCCTTTGTGCTTCCCTCTGGCACTCGGGCCGCCCCCGGGTCACGATGGAGCTCAACCGAGCGGGGAGCAGCCATGGCAGAGCAGCGGACCTATGACGTCGTCGTCGTCGGCGCGGGAGCCGTGGGGGAGAACG
>NZ_JBFHHB010000337.1:0-2435 GCF_041597215.1 Actinotalea sp. | reverse complement strand
GGCGTCTGCTGGCCGCTCGTGGGTCGGGCCGGACGGCCGATCGGGACGGTGCCGTCGTCCTCCGGTCGCGCCGGTGGCCGTCCGCCGGGCGCGAAGCTCGGCGGGAGGGCGGTGCCGCGACCGTCGCCCGCCGGGGGGACGGGGCGCGCGGCTCCGCCGTTGCGGGCGCGGCTCGTCGGTCTCCCGTCGTGCGGGTCGCGGTCGGAGGGCACGCTTGAGGGTACGGGGAAGGCGAAGGGGAGCGGTGGCGACGCGCGAGCGTCAGCCGCAGACGGCCGTGATGTCGTCGGCGGTGAACGGGTCGACGCCTGGCTCGGCGGTCGTCGTCGTGGACGGGGTCGGGTCGGTCGAGGGCGTCGCGCTGCTCGAGGCGCTCGGGTCGGCGGAGGGTGAGGCGCTGGTGGTCGCGGAGGGGGTCGGGTCCGCGGACGCGTCGGCCGCCGGTTCCGCCGTGGCGACGATCGGCTGGTCGGCGACCATGTTGGCCCACACGGTCGCGGCCTCGGAGGTCCAGACGACGCGGTTCGGGTCCTCCGGCCAGGCGGTCACCGGGATCGTCATGAAGGTGATGGCGCTCCGGTCGAGCGAGCGCAGGCTCAGGGCGAGCCCCGCCATGTCCGTCAGCGAGCTCAACGCAGGGTCGACGGTCAGCGAGGCCGTCGCGGCGCTGAGGAAGCTCATCAGGTTCGGCACGTCGGTGAGGATGTTCTGCGACTGGATCTGGCGGACCATCGCCGCGATGAGCTCCTGCTGGCGTCCGGTCCGCTGCAGGTCGGAGCCGTTGAGGTTGGTGCCCTTGCGAGCCCGGGCGAAGGCGAGGGCCGTCGTCCCGTCGAGGGTCTGGTAGCCGGCGTCGAGGTCGAGACCGGCATCGGCCGAGTAGAGCGGCTCGGAGATGCAGATGGGGACCCCGTCGAGAGCGTCGACCATGCTGATGAACCCGACGAAGTCCACCACGGCGAAGTGGTCGATCGTCAGGCCCGTGTTCGCCTGCACCGTCTTGATGGTGCACGCGGCGGCCGAGGTGAGGTCGCCACCCTGGTCCCAGCCGATCGCGAAGGCCGTGTTGAACATGGCGTCGCTCTGCGCCCAGGAGGTCGAGCCGTCCGTCATCGTGCAGGAGGGGATGTCGACGATGGAGTCACGGGGGATCGAGACGAGCTCTGCTCGCGTGCGGTCCGCCGAGATGTGCACGACGATCGTGGTGTCCGAGCGCATGCCCTCGACGTCGCCGCCGATCTCGCCGTTCTCGCCGTCGCGCTCGTCCGAGCCGAGCAAGAGGATGTTGACCTCCTGGCCGGCGAGCGGGTCGTCGGGGTCGGGGGCCGGCTGCTCGGGGGCCTCCCCGACCAGGGCGCTCACATCGGCGACGGTCACGTTCCCCTGGAGCCGGTTGTAGGCGGCCGCGGCACCGCCGACGGTGGTCGCCAGCACGGCCGTGGTGACCAGGGCGACCCCGCGGAGCACGTGGTGGTTGCGCATGCTGCGGGCGTGGCGGAGGGAATGGCGCGGCCGGACGGCATGGCGAGGGGTCACAGCGGACGATCTTACGAGGCGAGCACATCCCGACGGCGGAGCCCTGGGGCCGATCGGGTGGAGGAACTGTGGAGATGGGACGACCGGGGAGTCGTGGACGTGCGACGCCCCGGTCGGGGGCTCAGCGCCCCAGCGCCGCGTACTTCGCCTCGGTGGCGTCCTTCTGCGGGCGCCACCACGCCTCGTTCTCCTGGTACCAGGCGACCGTGGCGGCGAGACCGTCGCGGAAGCTCTCGTACTGCGGGGTCCAGCCGAGCTCCTCGCGCAGCTTGCTCGAGTCGATCGCGTAGCGCAGGTCGTGGCCGGGGCGGTCGCTGACGTGGTCGTAGGCCTTCGGGTCCTGGCCCATCAGCTCGAGGATCAGCTCGATGACGTCCTTGTTGTTCTGCTCGCCGTCGGCGCCGATGAGGTACGTCTCGCCGATCCTGCCGCGCTCGAGGATCGCCAGGACGGCAGCGTTGTGGTCGTCCACGTGGATCCAGTCGCGCACGTTCTCGCCGGTGCCGTAGAGCTTGGGCCGCACGCCGTCGACCACGTTGGTGATCTGGCGCGGGATGAACTTCTCCACGTGCTGGTACGGCCCGTAGTTGTTCGAGCAGTTCGAGATCGTCGCCTGCACCCCGAAGGACCGCACCCACGCCCGCGCCAGCATGTCGCTGGCGGCCTTGGTCGAGGAGTACGGGCTCGACGGGTTGTAGGGGGTGCTGGGAGTGAACTTCGCCGGGTCGTCCAGCTCGAGGTCGCCGTAGACCTCGTCCGTGGAGATGTGGTGGTAGCGCACCGCGTGGCGGCGCACGGCCTCGAGCAGCGTGTAGGTGCCGATGACGTTCGTCTGCACGAACGGCCAGGGGTTGGACAGCGAGTTGTCGTTGTGGCTCTCCGCGGCGAAGTGCACGACG
>NZ_JBFHHB010000336.1:0-2462 GCF_041597215.1 Actinotalea sp. | reverse complement strand
GCGTCACCAGGCCGACGGCGCCCGCCGGGTCCAGGACGCCGGCGATCGCGGCCGCGGCCAGCTCGCCGACCGAGTGCCCGGCCGTCACGTCGACCACCGAGGAGGCCTCGCGCCCGTCGAGCAACGCCTGGAGGGCCAGGAGCGAGGCGGAGACGATGAGGGGTTGTGCGACGGCCGTGTCCCGGATGGTGTCGGCGTCGGACACCGTCCCATGGGTCTGCAGGTCGAGGTCAGCGGCCTCCGAGAACTCCGCGAGACGCTCGCCGACTCCGTCGAGCTCGAGCCATGGGGCGAGGAACCCGGGGGTCTGGGAGCCCTGTCCGGGGCAGATGAGTGCGAGCACCCGTCAACTGTGCCTGCACACGCCGTGCGGACGGCCCGACGACGGGCACCAAGCTCGCGCGGTGCGCTTGTGCGGAACCTACAACGTGACGCCTGCGTCGCCGAGCCGTCCGAGCGCGAGCGCGACCTGCAGGACATGGGCCTCGCGCGCGTCGAGCGGGTCCCAGCCCGTGACCTCTGCGACCTTGCGCAGGCGGTAGCGCACGGTGTTCGGGTGGACGTAGAGCACGCGGGCCGCCGCCTCGAGGGAGCGACCGTGCTCGATATGGGCCGTCAAGGTCTCGAGAAGGGACCCGCCGGCGGCGGACAAGGGCACGTACGCCTGCTCGACGAGCCGCGAGCGGGCGCTCGCATCACCGATCAGCACCCGTTCGGGGAGCAGGTCGTCAGCGGACACGGGGCGCGGAGCGCCCGGCCAGGCCGCGGCAGCGGAGAGCCCGGCGAGCGCAGCCGCCGCGGAGCGGCCGGCCTCACCGATGTTCGGGACGGCGGGACCGAGGACGACGGGTCCGGGACCGAAACGGTCGGCGAGCGTCGTGGCCGCTGCGCGAAGGTCTCCCTCACCGCCGAGCACGACGACGATCCGATCGCCCTGGATCCCCACGAGGGCGTCGTCCGTGGCACGCCGGGTGGCGCGACGGAGCTCGGCCGTGCGCACCTCGTCGATCCTGTGGGGTGCGTAGCCGACCATCACGAGCACGGTGCCGTGACCGCTCCAGCCGAGTGCGGCGACCCGCGAGTGCAGGGCGTCGTCCCGCTCGCCGCGCAGCAGGGCGTCCACCACGAGGGCCTCGAGGCGCGCGTCCCATGCGCCGCGGACCTCGGCGGCGCGGGCGTACACCTCCGCCGCCGAGAAGGCGACCTCCCGGGAGTAGCGCAGGACGGCCTCGCGCAGGTCCCGCTCGGACCCGGGGGCCGCGAGACGGTCGCTGTGGTCCTCGACGACCTCGACGATCCGGCGGACGAGCTGAAGCGTGTGCTGGAGGGAGATCGACCGGGTCAGCTCCGGGGGAGCGGCGGTGAAGATCTCCCCGACGCCGTGCGGCGCGGTGGTCGGATCGGCGTACCAGGTGATGAAGCTCGAGATCGCGGCCTGGACGACGAGCCCCGTCCACGAGCGGTCCTCGGCCGGCAGGGCCCGGTACCAGGGGAGGTCCTCGTCGAGCTTGCGCAGGGCGGCGGCCGCGAGCACGCCGGATCCGTCGTGCAGTCGGCGCAGGGTATGAGCCTGCGGCTCCGTCGACGTTGCCATGGCAGCGAGCATACGGGTGGCGGGGGCGAGTCGGGTGTCGTTCCTTGTAGGGAGCGCACAAGGACATACGGTGCGCCGGCGTCGCCGAACCGAGACCTCCGGGAGCCTGCCCCGGTGCGGCGGGTCAACGACGGCTATCGTCATGGCATGGGTCTGATCCAGCGATTGCGCCACTTGATCCGCCGCCCGGTCTCCGCCTCGACGGTCGGACTGCGGCGGCCGACGTCGGCACGGCACGACGACACCATCCACGAGGACGCCGTGCGGGCGACGCTCCACGAGAACCCGAACGACGCCCGCGCGTTCGCCGCGCTGGCGGAGATCGTCCGGCGGCACGCGGCGGAGTCGGCGAGCGCCGTCGACCCGCTGTCGGCAGAGGTCGACGACGACGCGACCCGACGCGCCGCCGACCTCGCGGTCTGGTCGCTCGCCGAGGAGCTCGCCGGCAACCCGCGAGCCTGGTTCCCGTTGATCGAGCTCGCCCGGCTGTCCATCGTCGACGATCGCGAGGGTGCGATGCGCCGGCTGGCCACGGCCGCCGAGCGGGACCCGTCCGGTGCCGCCCTCGCGGAGGGGCTCGCCGTCCTGCGGGGGGCTGACCTCCCGGTCGAGGCCCTCGGCCTCGGCGTCGGTCACTGGCGGGTGCGGGAGCACGACGTCATCGTCGGCCGGCACCTCGCCCTCGCCGCTCTCGAGGCGGAGCGGCCGGCAGAGGCGCGGCACCACCTCGACTCGATGCGCCTGCACCCCGACCACGCGGCCGTCGAGGCCGTGCGGGCGGAGATCGAGCCGATGATCGACGGCGCCGAGCGCCGCGCAACCACCTGAGTCACCCAGGACGACGAACGCGGGCCCCGAGGGAGACCTC
>NZ_JBFHHB010000335.1:0-2498 GCF_041597215.1 Actinotalea sp. | reverse complement strand
CTCGTCGCAGGAGGTCTCGATCCCGAGGACGAGGCGATCTGTGGACATGGGACAAGCCTAGGCGGCGGGCCGAGCACCGGGGGACATCGATGTGACGAGGCACACAGTCGAACCTGGGATGATTCGAGGGTAGTTGAGCGTTGAACTAGGCATGACAGAGACCGCACTCGCCCCCACGTTCCAGATCGACCCGACCGCCCAGGACGCACTCTTCCGCGGTGCCCGCTCCGTGCGGGCCTGGTCCGACGAGCCCGTTCCCGAGGAGACCGTCGAGGCCGTCTACGACCTCGTCCGCTGGGGGCCGACGGCGCTCAACACCTCCCCGCTGCGCCTGCTCCAGGTGCGCACCCCGGAGGCCCGCGAGCGACTGGCCGCCCACATGGGCGAGGGGAACCGCCAGCGGGTGCTGGACGCGCCGCTCGCCCTCGTGCTGGCCGCCGACACCGACTTCCACGAGAACCTCGGTGAGCTCATGCCGCACATGCCCGGCGCCGCCGCCCTGTTCGCCGACGACCTCGCCACGCGCGAGCGCCTGTCCCGCGACAACGCGCACCTCCAGGCCGGCTACCTCCTGGTCGGCCTGCGCGCTGCCGGCCTCGACATCGGGCCGATGAGCGGGATGGACGCCTCCGGGATCGACGTCGACCTGCTCGCCGGCACCTCCTGGCGCTCGATCATGGTCGTGCTGGTCGGCCGACCCGCAGCCGACAACCAGGCGCACCCGCGCGCCGCACGCCTCGACTTCGAACGCGCGGCCCGCGCGGTCTGAGCCCCGCGCGCCCTCCGGTCCGCGCGAGCGGGCCGGGGGGCGCGGCCGCGCGCCGGGTACCGGGCACGGCCACCGACTCAGAGCTCCTTGCGCATCGTCCAGGCGTCGACGTCCTCCGGCTGGTAGTACCTGCGCCGCCGGCCCACCACCGCGAACCCGGTGCGCTCGTACAGCGCGATCGCCGGGTCGTTGTCGACCCGGACCTCGAGAAGCACGGCCTGCGCCCCCACGGTCCGCGCCTGGGAGACGAGCGCGTCCAGGAGCACCTTCCCGAGCCCCTGGCGCTGGGCGTGGGGAGCCACCCCGATCGTCATCACCTCGACGACCTCGCCGTCGAAGGCCGAGCCCGCGTAGCCGACCAGCGTCCGGCGGGGCGAGCGCGCGGGCTCCGGCGGAGCACCGACCGGGCCAGGGGACCGTCGCGCGGGCGCGCCGGGTCCGTCGATCCCGACGTACCACCGGTTCCGCGCGGTGAGCTCCTCGACCACCATCACCTCGTTCCAGGCGGACGGGCCGAAGAGCAGCTGCTCCAGGGCCACGAGGTCCGGGACGTCCGCGACGCTCAGCCGACGCACCACGGGTTCCGTGCCGCCGGAGCTCACGCTCCTGCCGTCCTCGTGCTCATCCCGTGGCGCGCTTGCGCGAGGCCGAGGGGGTGACATCGGGCCGGCGCAGGTACAGCGGAGCCGTCGGCTGCTCGACACCGCGGGCGGCCCTGGCGATCGCGAGCCTGCCGAGGACCGCCACGTCGAGCACGACGGGCGCCCCCTCGGCGGCCGGGAGCTCGTCCGGGTACAGCAGCGCACCGGGCCCGACGACGGATCCGGACTGCCCCGCGAGGGCTGCCGGGTGGTCGACGGACGGACCGACGACGACCTCGACCTCTGCGAGGTCCGCTGCGAGATCCGCTGCGAGGCCCGCACTCGAGGCGCCTGCGGCCGAGGCGGCGCGGTACCGGGCGGCGTAGACCTCACGGCGGCGCGCGTCGGTGACCACGAGCACCTCGCCGTGCAGACCGGCGGCGAACGCCTGCGCCGCGAGCACGTCGAGGCTGCACACCCCGTGCGCCGGCACGCCCAGGGCGAACGCGAGAGTGCGCGCCGTGACGAGTCCTGCCCGCAGCCCGGTGAAGGGCGCAGGGCCGGTGCCGACGGCGACGGCCGACACCGCGAGCCGGTCCACGCCGGCATCGCTCAGCACCGAGGTGATCATCGGGCCGAGCAGCTCGGCATGGCGGCGCTGCTCGGCGACCTGACGGCGGGCGAGCACCGAGCCGTCGTCGGCGAGCAGGCAGACGGCGATCTCGGCGGAGGTGTCGAGGCAGAGGACGGGCACGGCGGCATTCTCCCACTGGTGGACGCACGGGTGGACGGGACGGACCGACGCTCAGCCCGGCAGGTCGACCCCTGCCCATCGCGGACCGACCCCGCGCACGGTGACCCGGCGCTCGCCCGAGCCGTCGAGGAGGACCTCCTCACCGCCGGCCGCCCCGTGCGGGCGGTCGATGAGGATCTCGAGCCGGTCCTCCGCGAGGACCTCTGCGAGGCCCTCACCCCACTCGACGACGGTCACCGACTCGTCGAGGCCTGCGTCCAGGTCGAGGGCGTCCAGCTCCTCGAGCGAGCCGAGGCGGTAGGCGTCCACGTGCACCAGGGGCGGCCCGTCGCCGAGCGAGGGGTGCACGCGAGCGATGATGAACGTGGGCGAGGCCACCTGCCCGCGCACCCCG
>NZ_JBFHHB010000334.1:0-2506 GCF_041597215.1 Actinotalea sp. | reverse complement strand
GGTCACGCTCTCCTGCTTCGACGCCGAGCGGCGGGAGATCGCCACCGTCGCGATGAAGGCGCTCCTGCTGGACGGCAGGATCCATCCGCAGCGCATCGAGATCGCCTACGCCGAGGCGCTTGCCGGCGCCAGGGACCGGACCCTTGCCGCAGGTCACGACGCCGCGGAGCGCGCGGGTGTCCAGCACCTGCATCCCGAGCTGGTCGAGACCCTCGGGCGGCTCCGGCTGCGCACGAGCTACGGGCAGGACGTCCTCGAGCACCTCGTCGAGGCCGCGCATATCGCCGCGCTGATGGCGGCGGAGATCGGCGCGGACGTCGAGGTGGCTCGCCGTGCGCCCTTCCTGCACGACATCGGCAAGGCACTGACGGCAGAGCTCGGCGGTACCCACGCCCTCGTCGGCGCCGACCTCGCCCGTCGGTGCGGGGAGTCCGAGGTGGTCGTCGAGGCGATCGCCGCACATCACGACGAGGTGCCGATGACCTCGGTCGAGGCCGTCCTGGTCCAGGCCGCCGATGCCGCCTCGGCCGCGCGCCCCGGGGCACGGCGCGAGGAGCTCGACCAGTACTTCGAGCGGATGGACACCCTCGAGGCGCTGGTCGCCGCGCACGCAGGTGTGCGACGTGCGGTCGCCATGTCCGCCGGACGCGAGGTCCGCGTCGTGGTCGAGCCGGACCTCGTCGACGACGAGGCGCTGCCGGGGCTCGCCCAGTCGATCGCGCGGCACATCGAGAAGGACCTGTCCTACCCGGGGGAGATCGCGGTCACCGTCGTCCGCGAGCTCAGGGCCCGCGCGACGGCAGGCTGACGCGTCAGGGGCCCCTGCGCCGGGGCGTCCGGGGCGGGCCAAGGCGGGCCCGCGGTGCGCAGACCCCCGTCGGCGACGGAGGCGAGCCGGGGCGGACCCGCGGTGCTCAGACTCCCGTCGGCACGGGCGTCGGCGGGGCCGCGCTGGTGGACTTGCGGGTCCTGCCCTCGATCCAGCGTGCGAGCTTCGACAGCGAGAGGTTCACCGTGAGGTAGATCGCCAGTCCTACCGTGAACAGGGCCACGAAGTAGTCCGTGCCGAAGTACTGCGCGTTGTTCTGGATCGCCTTGAGCAGCTCCGGGTACCCGACGATGAACCCGAGCGAGGAGTCCTTGAGCAGCACGATGAGCTGAGCGATCAGGCTCGGCAGCATCGTGCGGATCGCCTGCGGGAGCAGGACCTTGACCAGGGTCTGCGGGCGGGAGAGGCCGACGGCGTAGGCCGCCTCGGCCTGACCGCGGGGAAGTGCGGCGAGTCCGGCCCGCAGGATCTCGGCGATGATCGCCATGTTGTAGACCGTCAGGCCGAAGGCGACGGCCGCGAACGCCGACCACCCGAAGCCCAGCAGCCCGAAGAACATCATCAGCAGGACGGGCAGTCCGCGGAAGAGCTCGATGACGACGACTGCCGGCGCGCGGAGCCAGGGCCGGCGGTTCGTCCGCCAGATCGCGAGGCCGAGACCGAGGACCAGCGCGAGCGGGGCCGCGACGAGAGCGGCGCGGAGCGTCGCCCCCAGTCCGATCCCGACCATCGACCACCACACGTCGCCGGCCGTCTGGTTCTTGGGCGGGTCGTACAGCACGTCCCAGCGGTCGGAGGTCAGGAGCCCCTGGCCGTTCGCGTACCACAGCGCGGCGCCGGCCACGGCGACGAGGAGGACCGAACCGAGGACGGAGCCCACCTTCTCGCGCTTGCGGGCGAGGGGGCCGGGTGCGTCGTACAGGACACTGCTCATCGGCTGAACGCCACCCGTCGCTCGAGGTTGCCGGCGAGCAGACCCGCCGGCACCGTGATGGCCAGGTAGAAGAGCGCGACGCCCACGAGCACCCAGAGCCCGTCCGCCGCGTTCGCGGTGCCCAGTCGTCGTCCGGTCCCCATCAGCTCCACCACGGCGAACCCAGCCGCGACCGAGGTGTTCTTCGCGAGGGCGATGAAGACGTTGATCAGCGGGGGGATCACCGATCGCACGGCCTGCGGGAGGACGACGTTCTGGAGGGTCTGACCGAAGGTGAGGCCGATGGCTCGCGCGGCCTCGGCCTGGCCGATCCCCACGCTGTTGATCCCGGACCGGACTGCCTCGCTGACGAAGGCGGACGTGTAGACCGACAGGCACAGGACGGCGGTCCAGAAGCCCAACGGGGTGATGACACCGAAGACGGGCGCGACGAACACCCAGAAGAAGAACACGAGGGTCAGCGGGGTGTTGCGCAGGGCCTCGACCCAGATCTCGGCGACCACCCGGAGCGAGCCCACCGGCGAGACCCGCAGCGCGGCGAGCACGACACCGATCACGAGCGCCAGGGCGGCCGAGTACATCGTGAGCTGAAGGGTGACCCCGAACCCCGTCAGGTAGGTCGGGAGGTTGTCCCCGATGACGCCCATCGTCGTCCTTCCTCCTCGTGGATCCCGTCGGGCATCCGCGACTCTCGCTCCTGACGGTCCCGATGCGGGCCGGACGGTGTCCGGCCCGCATCGGTT
>NZ_JBFHHB010000333.1:0-2586 GCF_041597215.1 Actinotalea sp. | reverse complement strand
GGCACGGGCACGGGCACGCGATCGGCCCGTCGGCGATCTCGGACCATCCCGTTCCGGAGCACGAGCCGTGCTTCTCGCCCTTGCAGTCCGGATTCACGACGCCTGCTCCGCGTCTCGTGCGGCGATCGCTGCGGCGTCGGCTTCGTTCCCCTCGGAGACGAGCGCGTCGATGATCCGCGACGCCTCTTCCTTGCTGAGGTCCTTCGACGTCTCGACGGTGCGGCCGATCACGTCGCTGATGTACCGCAGGCCGAGGTCCCGGTCGCTGAGTCCCGCGTGCCCGAGCGCAGCGTGCATCGCCTTCGACTGCGCGGGCGTGATCGGGTCGGGCTCGTCGGGCAGGATCTCCGCGTCGGTGACGTCCACCGGCTCCGACGGCACCTCCGGTTCGGGCAGGTCTGGCTCCACCGGTTCGGGTCGCGCCGCCCGGGATACCTTGCGGGTCTCACCAGTGCCCCGCGCGACCGTCACCGTCGGGGTCTCCGCCAGTTCGATCTCCTCGATCGAGTACGGGACGCCCGCGAGGACGTCGGGGGCGATGCGACGGGCCACGTCACCCGACGCACGGGCGTACAGCATCGCGATCGGGTCCGTCCGGTACTTCGCGTTCGACGTGTACCCGGCTTTCGTGGCACGGTCGATCGTCCACGTCACCTTCTCCACATGCTCCGAGCCGCGGCGCCGCCCGGCGACCGTGACCTTCCGCTCCGTCTCGTCCTCCGTCCAGATCTCGTGACCGTGGGATAGGACCAGGGCGACCATGGTGCGGGCGTACAGGCCCGGGGTGCCGGAGATGACATGGATTGACCGCAGCGCCGACAGGGGCGAGAGGCCGAGCTCGTCGCCGAGGATGATCGCAGCGGTGGCGTCCCCGGGTTTGCCCTGGAAGTGCTTGGGGACGAACGTCGTCGCGGCGAGGGACTTCGCCAGGGAGTGCGCGGCGGTCGCGGCGGATGCCCACGCGATGAGGCGGCCCCCGGTGGGGTCCGTCCGGGCGACGTCGGTGTGCGCCTCGTAGGGGGTCAGCTCGCTCATGCTGCGTCCTCACTCTCGGGCGCCGGCATCGGTTCGCCGAGGAGCCCCTTGATCCAGTCGGTGCGCTGCGCGACGTAGGCGATGTGCCGGAACACGCCGTATGCCTCGTCGATCTCGGCGGGGTTGCCCGCGAGGGGGTACAGGTAGGACCCGTCGGCGGTGATGTGCACGACCCCGGTGCGGTCGATGTGCGGCAACGCCTGCTCGTCGTCGGGGGTCGGCGCGTAGAACTCGGCACGGGCGTAGGCGGCGGTCTGCAGCCCGGTCTCCCCGTACACCCCGGTGGACGTCTTCCAGTCGAGGAGCCACGTCTGCCCGCCGAGGCGCACGATCGCGTCGGGCTTGCCCGCCCACCAGTGGGCACGGTTCGCGACGGGGACCTCGGTGATGATCGGTTCGACGTCGAACGCGTCGAGCCACCTCGTGTACCCCTCGACGTGCCCGGCGAGGTGTTCGGGGACCTCGACCTCACGCCCGTGGATGATCTGCTCGGCTAGGCCGTGCACGTCGGTGCCGCGCACGGCCGCCTCGTCGCGCTTCTGCCACGGGATCTGCTTGAGTGCCGCGACGCCGGGGTCGCGGCCCATGGCACGGAGCGCCTCGACCCCGTCAGGGTTGTCCATGACGTACTCGGCGACGGCCTTCGCGGACCAGTAGACGAGGGCGGGCTTCGGGAGTCCTTTGCCGAGGAGGGTGGTGACACCGGGGACGGGGCGCCCGTCGAGGGTGTACCGGTGACCGCGTTCACTGAACTTGAGGGTCACGGGGTCGTCTCCTTCGGGATCACGCGGGTCAGTCGGTACACGGGCGACCGCTTGGCGCCGTTGCGCGAGGGTCCGCCGTTGGGTGCCCAGCCGGTGCGGATGAGGTAGCCGCCGAGCCGGAACGCGTTGATCGCGGCACCGATCGAGGCCGGGTTGACCCAGGCCGGCAGGTGCGGTCGGACGGTGGCTGCGGTGACCTGCCCGTGGTGCTCGCGTGCGGCGGTCATGACGGCCTGTCGGACGGCTTCGCGGGAGTCGACGCGCGAGGGTCGCCAGTCGGTCGCGATGGCACCGAGGACCGCGTCGAACGTGTCCTGCGTCGGGGCGGTCATGCGGTCACCCCGTTCAGCGCGAGGTGCTCGGTGGCGCGCTTCTGGGCCTTGGCTCGGGACTTGTAGGTGTGCTCCCAACCGCACGTGCAGCTGACCGATGTCGTTCCCGCCTTGGAGCCGACCTTGAGCGTGAGGAGCATGACGGACCAGGCGGTGTGGACGAAGTCGGTGGCGGTCATCGCGTCACCAGCGAGATCGGGAACGCGCCGGGGGTCTCGGCGGTCACGTCGCGCCAGGACATCCACCATCCCTCAGGGTCGCCGGCACCCTTGATGGTCACCGCGTAGGCGTGCTGCACCTCGTCTGCACCGGTACGCCAGTCCATCGAGAAGTCGCCGACCATCTCCTGATCCCAGGCGTTCACCGCGTCGGCCATTGCCTGCGGGTCGACATGGCCGTAGGAGTAGACGTGTGTCGCATCCTCGTTCTCGACGATCGGCACGCCGCCGCTGCCG
>NZ_JBFHHB010000332.1:0-2597 GCF_041597215.1 Actinotalea sp. | reverse complement strand
GCCGGGCACGGCGGCCTCAACCTCACGCACAGCGAACCGAGCGCCCCGTTCCTCACGCGCTACGGACCTTCCGCCGATCGCCTCGCGCCCATGCTCGAGGAGTTCGGCCCGCAGGATCTGCGTGACTGGTGCGCCGGTCTCGGCGAGCCGACCTTTGTCGGGTCGAGCGGTCGGGTCTTCCCCCAGGCCTTCCGGGCGACCCCGCTCTTCCGGGCCTGGCTCGCGCGCCTTGCGGATCTGGGCGTGCGGATCGAGCGGCGGCAGCAGTGGACGGGGTGGGCCGAGGACGGGGCCCTGCGGATCGCCGACTCCGCGGGCGAGGTGAGCGAGGTGCGTCCCGGCGCCACGGTGTTCGCCCTCGGCGGTGCGTCCTGGCCGCGGCTCGGCGCGGACGGCGGGTGGGTCGATGCGTTCACCGGGCGAGGCGTGGCGGTGGCACCCCTGCGTGCAGCGAACGTCGGACTGAGGGTCGGCTGGAGCGAGTCCTTCGTCGAGCGGTTCGCGGGCGTCCCGCTCAAGAGTGTTGCGCTGAGGGTCGAGGGCAGCCGCGACGGTCCCGTGCGCGGTGACGCGATGCTCACGCGGACCGGGATCGAGGGCGGACCCGTCTACGCGATCGGCGCAGCCGTCCGGGCGGCCCTCGACGCCGAAGGCCGCTGCACCCTGCGGGTCGACCTGCGCCCCGACCGGACCCGTGACCAGCTCGAGGCACGGCTGAGGAACCGCCGGGCCAAGGACTCCGTCTCGTCCTGGTTGCGCCGCGCGATCGGCCTGGACCCGGCCGCCATCGCCCTGATGCGCGAGGCGACCGGCGGAGCCCTGCCGGCCGAGCCCGCCGCGATGGCTGCACTGGTCACCTCGGTGCCCGTCGAGGTGACCGGGTCGATGCCGATCGACCGGGCGATCTCCAGCGCCGGCGGGATCTGCTGGTCGGAGGTCGACGAGCACCTCATGCTGCGCCGGTTGCCCGGCACCTTCGTCGCGGGCGAGATGCTCGACTGGGAGGCTCCGACGGGCGGCTACCTGCTCCAGGGCGCGTTCAGCACGGGGGTGGCCGCGGCACGTGGGGCGCTGGCGTGGCTGGCGGGCGACGGCGTGCCCTGACGAACCGAGGTCGAGAATCGTGCGGGACTTTGGTCCCCGGTTCTTCTCATCAGGCGTCCGGTCTGACCGATAAGAGGTCAATCGCCGTGCGTCGGGGGGGACCCATCCCCCCTGCCCCCGGTCCGTCGACGAACCGAAGGATCCCCCATGACGACCTTCCGCACCGTCCGTGCGCCCTGGCGGGCGTACGGCGCCGCCACGGCGGCCCTGGCCCTGGGGCTGGTGGGCATCGGCACCGCGAGCGCCGCGCCCGTCGGCGCCCCGGTGGTGAGCGGTGGCTCGGCCACCTACACCGAGCAGGCTCCCCCCGTCCCGATCGGCCAGGACGTGACCATCACCGGTGGCGGGTCCTTCGCCGGTCAGTACATCGACTTCGCCGTGAGCGGGGCCGAGTCGAGCGAGACGCTCTCCCTGCAGACCGCAGCCTCGCCCGTGACGACGGACGGCGTGGTCTCCGTCGTCGACGGGTCGGTCTACCTCGGCACCGGCTCCGGTGCCGACGTCATCGGCTCGATCGACGGAAGCAGCGACGGCGCCGCCGGACGCACGCTCCGGGTCAACTTCACCAGCGCGTTCGTCAACGCGGGCTTCGAGGAGGGCTCGGTCGACGGGTGGACGGCGCTGAACCAGCAGATCGACCTGGGGGTGACCCAGATCGCCGGCAGCACCACCGTCGACACCAGCACCTACCCCGGTGCGGTCCCCAACGCCGACAACAACGTCCCGATGTGGCTCGGGAACCTCAGCACCACGATCCAGGGTGCGGTGGTCAGCGACGGCTCCTACGCCCTGCAGCTCGAGTCCTCCGGCATGACGACCAGCCAGGGCTACGACGTCGTCCACGGACCGGCGGTGTACAGCTCGCCGTTCCTCGCGTCCGCAGGCGACTCGATCTACTTCGACTGGCGGGCCTACGCCGGCGACGACGACTACCACGTCTTCGGCTACCTGCTCGACCAGGACGGGAACCAGCTCGAGGTGCTCGACAGCACCGGAGCCGGCACCACGGCGTGGACCACGAAGGAGACCGTGATCCCGGCCTCCGGCACCTACCGGTTCGTCTTCGTCGCGGGGACCTTCGACGCCTCGGGCGGCCAGGCAGCAGGCGCTCGCCTGGTGATCGACAACGTCCGCGTGTACGGCACCAAGGCCGTGGACGTCGTCGTGCAGCAGATCGCCCGCCTCCTGACCTACGCGAACTCCTCCGACAACCCGGCCCCCAGCCGGACGGTGACCGTCGCGGCCACGAGCGTCAACGGCACGGGGAGCGCAGGCATCACCGTCGCGATCACCCCGGTCGACGACGCACCGACGCTCGACGCCACCAGCCCGCTGACGGTGACCAACACCGAGGGCCCGCAGTCCTTCCCGGCACTCACCGGAACCGTCACCTCGACGGACCCCGAGGGTGACACCCCGGCCTACGCGCTGGCGGCCGGTACGCCCGACGCGCGGACCATCGGCGGGATCGCCTACACGGAGTCGGTGAGCGG
>NZ_JBFHHB010000331.1:0-2604 GCF_041597215.1 Actinotalea sp. | reverse complement strand
GTGATCGGTGCGATCGCCACGGCGATCCACCGACCCGCAGCGCTCGCGGTCCCCGCTCCCCTGCTGCGCCTCGCGCTCGGTGATCTCGCCCGCGAGCTGCTCCTCTCGGGTCAGATGGCCCTGCCCACGGTCCTCCAGGACTCGGGCTTCACCTGGGACCACCCAGGTCTCGGCGAGGCGAGCGACTGGCTCACCGGGCGCTCCTGACCTCGGCGACGCGCCACGGCCCTGGCTCCAGGACGAGCACCACCCGCCGGCCCGTTCCCGCGACCCCGTCGCGGACGGTCACCGTCCGCACCTGCACGCAGACCTGACCGGCCGAGCCGTCCCCGCACGCGACCTCCCCCTCCGCGGTGACCTCCAGGTCCCAGTCGACGGCTTCCGACCCCTCCTCGCCGCTCACCAGGGCCTCGTCCGCACGAGCAGCGGGCGACCCCGGAACGGTGACGGCTGCCAGCCCGGACCTGTCCGCCGAGACGAGGGCTGCGGCGTGCTGCCGGGAGAGCCGGACAGCGGCCTCGGTGGCCGTCTCCCCGCCGCGGACGGCACCGAACCCGACGGCCGCGACGGCCGCCCCACCGACCAGGAGGAGCACCCCCAGGGCACCGATCAACCGACGCCGCACCGCCGGCCCGGGGCGCGGACGCGGGCCGGCCGGCCGAGGGACGGTCTGGGTCGCCCTCGCCGTCGCGGGCGGTGCTCCGGCCGACGCCCCTCCGGAGAGCCGTCGCAGGCCCAGCCGTGCCAGGACGGCCGGGTCGACCGGTGCGAGCGGAACCTCGGGGCAGGCAGCCCTGAGCTCACGTGCGAGCCCTGCTGCGGTGATCCGCTCGGCGCCCGGGGCCGAGCGTCGTGCGCAGACCTCCCGCACGGCTCGCGTCTGCGGCCCCGCGCGGTCGTGCTCCCCCGCCGCCCCGAGCAGGGCTTCGCCGACCCGGCACAACGCGGCGAGATCCGCTGCCTCGTCGTGCGCGGGATCCCCTGCATCCGGGACCGCTCCCCCGGGTCCTGCTGCGGACCCGGCGGCGCAGGTGAGCACGCCGACCAGCACGGGGCGTCCCTGCGTCATCACGATCGTCACGGGCGAGAGGTGTCCGTGCGTCAGGCCCGCCCGGTGCAGGACGTCGAGCGCCTCCGCCACAGGTGCGAGCACGGCGACCACCTCACCGGGGTCCAGCCGCCCCCGTGCCTCGAGCAGGACGGAGAGCTCGGTACCGGGCGCGGCCTCGACGAGCGCGACGACCCCGTCCGGTAGGGGGAACACGTCCGTGCAGCGGGCCAGGGCCGGATGGTCGAGCCGCGAGAGCGACACGGCCCTCGCGCGGACCTGAGCGGCAAGCGGGCCCTCGGCGTGCACGACCGCGTAGCGGCTCCCGTCCGGGCCCAGGGCGCTCCATGCGGGGGCCACGACACCGGGGCCGAGCGGAGCGGCGGGCTCGATGCCGTGCTGGAGGAGCACGGCGCGCACGGCGGCGGGAAGGGCTGACATGGGGCGAGTCCAGCAGCACGGCCGCACGCAGGGGCGCCGTCCACAGGGTCGGGGGTGGACGGCGCCGCCGCCGCGTCAGGCCGAGGAAGGAGTCAGTCGGCGATCCTGCCCGCCCACGGCCACCACGACCTCCTGCCGAGGTCGTGGATGAGTCCGGGTACCAGGAGCGTGCGGACGATGAGGGTGTCCACCAGGACGCCGAGAGCGACGAGGAAGGCGATCTGCACGAGGAAGAGCAGAGGCAGCACCGCGAGCGCCCCGAAGGTCGCGGCCAGCACGATCCCCGCGCTGGTGATGACGCCACCCGTGACCGTGACCCCACGCCGGACACCCACGCGGGTCCCGTGCACCAATGCCTCCTCCCGTACCCGGGTCATCAGGAAGATCGAGTAGTCGATCCCGAGCGCCACCAGGAAGACGAAGGCGTAGAGCGGGACCGTCGCGTCGGCGCCGGGGAACCCGAAGACGTGGTTGAAGACGATCGCCCCGATCCCCAGGGTCGCGCCGAAGGAGAGCAGGTTCGCCAGCACGATCAGCACGGGCGCCACCACCGACCGGAGCAGCAGGATCAGGACGACGAGGATGACCGCGAGCACCGCGGGGACGATGACCCGCAGGTCGCGCTCGCTGGTGACCTGGGTGTCGAGCCGCTGCGCGGCCGCCCCGCCGACGACGGCGTCCTCGCTGACCGCGTGAACAGCCTCGCGGACGGCGGCGACGACCTCCGTGGCCTCCTGGCTCTCGGCGGAGACCTCGGTGACCGCCTCCACCAGGACGCGTCCGTCCACCACGAGCGCGGGGGCCGCAGGATCGACCGGCGCGCCGTCGGGCGTCGCGGTCACGGCCGCAGCCGAGCTGATCCCGTCGACCCCGTCGAGGGTCGCCAGGACCGTGTCGAGCTCGCCCTCGGTCGCCACGACGGTGATCGGCTGGGTGCTTCCCGCGTCGAAGTGCGCAGCGAGGACCTCCCCGCCGACGACCGAGTCGACCGGGGTGAGGAAGATGTCGGACTCGCTGGTGCCGGTCGCCCGGAGCGTCGGGAGCCAGGCCGCCGCGGCGAGCAGGGCGATCGCCGTCACCGCCCACACCTGCCGGGGGCGGCGGCCGAGCAGGCC
>NZ_JBFHHB010000330.1:0-2640 GCF_041597215.1 Actinotalea sp. | reverse complement strand
CCGATGACGGTGTCGCGGCTCTCGCCGTCGATCCAGTAGCGGTCGACCGAGAGGGTGTCGGCGAACCCGTAGTACTGCTTGTTCTGCTGGAGCTGGCCGAAGGACGGCGAGACGATCGCCGGGTCGAGCAGGCGGATGCTCGCCGTCGTGTCCGCGTCCTCGCGCAGGGCGCCCGCCTCGGCGACGAGCTTGGCGTCGTAGGTCGTCGTCTCGACCTCGTCGAGCCCGAAGGCGGCCTTCGTCGCGTCGATGTTGCGCTGGATGTACTCCGACTCCGCGGCCTGCTCGTTGGGCTGGACCTGGAAGCGCTGCACGACGGCGGGGTAGATCCCGCCGACGACGATCGCCGAGACGACCATGAGTCCGACGCCGACGGCGGGCACGCGCCACGTTCCGCGGAACGCGGCCCACAGGAAGGTCCCGGCCACGACGACGGCGACGCCGGCGAGGATCGCCTTGGCCGGCATCACGGCGTTCACGTCGGCGAAGGAGGCGCCGCCCTTGATCGTGTCGCCGTCGGAGGTGAGCAGGGAGTAGCGGTCCAGCCAGTAGTTCGCGCCCATCAGCAGCATGATCACCGCAGCGGTGACCCCGAGCTGGATCCGCGCAGGCCGGGTGGTCCGGTCGCCCGGCCCCTGGCCGAGCCGCACGCCGCCGTAGAGGTAGTGCGTCGCGGCACCTGCGAGTGCGGAGATGATGCCGACCGCCAGCAGGAAGGAGACGACGAACCGCAGGACCGGCAGGTCGAAGATGTAGAAGGAGAGGTCCAGGCCCCACTGGGGGTCCGTCTGCCCGAAGCTCCCACCGTGCAGGAAGAGCTGGACGTTCTGCCACTGCGCGGACGCTGCGGAACCGGCGAAGAAGCCGAGCACCGCCGGTCCGGCGATCATGACGAGGCGCCGCAGCGGCTCGATCATCTCCCGGTACTGGTCGAGAGAGGCCTGCTCCGGGGTGGACGGCGCGTAGATCGGCCGGGTGCGGTAGGCGACCGCGAGCGCGGCGAACACCGCGGCACCCATGATCACGAAGCCGAGCACGAAGAGCACCCCGCGGGTGGCCCACTCGGTGGTCAGCACCGAGGTGTACCCGAGTGCCCGGTACCAGAGCACCTCGGTCCACACCTGGGCGAGGATCATCAGCGCGATCCCGGCCGCGACCAGGATGGCGATCGTCGGGCCGAGCGCGCTGCGTCGGCCCCCGGAGGGTCCCCGCGAGGGTCGGACGGGTCGAGACGGTCGTGCAGAGCTCACAGCGGGGTTCCTCGAGTCGGCTCGGAGCAAAAGGGGTGCAACAGCAGGAGAACGGCCCCGCCTGCCCTCAGGTTCCCATACGGCGCACCGCGACGCGTGGCGGACTGCCACCATGGAGCCATGGAGCAGACCGCCACACACGCACTGGAGCTCGCCGTCCGGGAGATCGAGCGGCATGTGGCCGCCGGAGGCTGGGACGGGCCCGTGCGCGTCTTCGCCCTGGTGCGCACCGCCGACGCGCTCGCTGCGCAGCCGGGGCTCGCCAACGACCTCGAGCCCGAGGTCCTCGCCGCCGCGGAGGAGGACCGGCACCACCTGACGTCGATCGAGCAGGAGGGGCTGCCCGACGCGGACGACCTCGAGGGCCTGCTCGCGGCGCTCTCCTGGCCGCCGACCGTGCACGGTGCGGCCGTCGTGGTCGAGCGCGTCGTCCTGCCGCCCGCAGCCGAGGAGTCGATGCCCGCCGACCCGGACGAGGCGGTCGACTACCTGATGAACCACCCCGAGCGGCAGGACGTGCGCCTGGCGGTCGGCGTGCTGCGGGAGGGGACCACCTGGTGCGTCGTGCGCACCAGGAACCACGACCAGGACGACGCCGTCGCAGGAGCACCCGACCTGGTGCCGGGACTGATCGAGGCGGTCTCCGCGACGCTCAGCTGAGTCCGGGTGCGGCCGGGCCCCGCGCGGGCGACGTCAGCACCCGGGCAGGTCCGCGCCCGTACCTTCGCCGATCGCCGTCATGGCGAGGACCGCCTCGTGCAGCGTCGAGATCTTCACCACCGTGAGACCGTCCGGGACGTTCCCGACGACCTCGCTGCAATTGTCCGCCGGGGCCAGGAACCACGCTGCCCCGTCGCGATTCGCGCCGATGAGCTTCTGCTGGATCCCGCCGATCGGGCCGACGGCCCCCGTGAGGTCCATCGTCCCCGTCCCGGCGATCACCGCACCGTTGGCCTCGTCCTCGGGGGTGAGGAGGTCGACGATGCCCAGCGCGAACATCGTCCCCGCGCTGGGACCGCCGATGTCGTCGATCTCGATGGACACGTCGACCGGCAGGTCGAAGGTCGGGTCGATGAACAGCCCGAGCACCGCGCGACCCGTCCCGTCGTCCGTCGTGGTGACCTCGAGCTCGTAGGGCTCGCCGTCGCGCGTGACCCCCAGCGTGACGCTCTGGCCAGGGCCCACGACGTCCATCGCGGCGGAGAGGTCGGCGAACGACGTCAACGACAGTCCGTCGAGCGAGGTCACCACGTCCCCGGACTCCACCACGCCCTGCGCGCCGGAGCCCTCCATGGTGCTCTCGACCGTCAACGTCGTCGGCACCTCGTAGCCGAGCTCCTCGAGCGCGGAGACGGTCGCGTTCTCCTGGGAGGAGACCATGTCGGCCTGG
>NZ_JBFHHB010000329.1:0-2677 GCF_041597215.1 Actinotalea sp. | reverse complement strand
GGCAGCGGCCGGCCCCTCGGCGGCGAGCTCGACCGAGTCGAGCACGACCACCCGCGGGGTGCGGGCCCTGACCACCTCGCGCGGAGCGACCAGGGCCGCAGCCCATCCCGTGGCGACCCACCGGTGCGCGGCGACCGACCTGCCGTGGCCCCCCACGAGGAGCGCGGCACCGCTCTGCGCGGACCGCATCGCGAGGACCTCGCGCGCATGGGGGTAGGGAGCCCGTGGTTCCGCGTGCAGCGGATCGGCGTCGTCCCAGCACACGAGGAGTCCTGGCCGGTGGAGCGGGGCGAAGGCCGCTGCCCTCGTCCCGACGACGACATCCGCCTCACCGCGCGACACGGCGAGGAACGCCCGGTACCTGGCCGCGGGCCCGTCGTCGGCGACGAGACGGACGAGCCCGCCCCGCGAACCGGGACGCCACGCGGGGATGCCTGCCTCGACCGACGCCGCCGTGAGGACCTCGACCTCGGCAGCGGACGGCACGACCAGCACGCTCCCCCGGCCCCCCGCACGGCAGGCGAGCACCGCCTGCGCCACGAGTGCCGGCCAGGCGTCCTCGCCGCGGCCGGGAAGCGCCTGCCACACCGCACGGGGACCTTCCCCCGCCGACAGGTGCCGGCAGAACGCCGCTCCCCCGGGGTAGGCCGACCACCCGCCCGCCGCGGTCCCGACGACGCCCGCCGGGGCGGCGGCGGAGAGTGACGTCGCGGCGGGGAATGCCGTCGCGCGCTCCTCCCCCGGTTCCTCATCCGCTGTCTCCTGCTCGACGCGGGCGTGCCTGGGCGGGATCGCGAGCCGCAGCACGTCGCCGATCGAGCCGACGTACCGGTCGGCGACGGCGCGGGCCAGCTGGTGGATCTCGGGGAGCAGCACCGGCTCGGGCGAGACGACCCGGCGCAGCGGGGCGAGGTCACCCTCGTGCTCGGCACGGGCCAGCCGTTCGACGAGGAAGCCGTCGACGTCCTGCCCGCCGAAGCGCACCTTGACCCGGACCCCTGGCCGGGCGGCCGCCGACATCGACTGCGGGACGGCGTACTCGAAGGGGCGGTCGAGGTGGGGTTGGGGGCGGTCCACGATGACGCGGGCGACCGGGAGCTCCCCGGCCACCGGCTCAGGACCCTTGGTGCGGCGCACCCGGGGCCCGGGCACCCCGGTCAGGGTCAGCTGTTCGGGATCCACGGCGCCATCCCACCACGAGCGACCGTCATCTGACGGCCGTCCCCCGACCCGAGTCCACCGGAGCGAGAACTGTGCGGGTCGGGCCCGCGACGGTCAGGACAGCGCCGAGTGCAGGTCGAGCACCCGGTCCGTGCGCTCCCAGGTGAAGTCGGAGAGCTCGCGCCCGAAGTGCCCGTAGGCGGCGGTGCGCGCGTAGATCGGCCGGAGGAGGTCGAGGTCCCGCACGATCGCGCCGGGCCGCAGGTCGAAGACTTCACGGATGGCACGGGTCAGCGCGGCGACGGGCACCGTCTCGGTGCCGAAGGTCTCGACGTATAGGCCGACGGGGTGCGAGGCACCGATCGCGTAGGCGACCTGGACCTCGCAGCGGCGCGCGAGACCCGCCGCGACGACGTTCTTCGCCACCCACCGCATGGCGTAGGCGGCCGACCGGTCGACCTTCGAGGGGTCCTTGCCGGAGAACGCACCGCCGCCGTGACGAGCCATGCCTCCGTAGGTGTCGACGATGATCTTGCGCCCGGTCAGCCCGGCGTCACCCTGCGGGCCCCCGATGACGAAGGTGCCCGTCGGGTTGACCAGCAGCCGGTGACCGGTCGCGTCCAGGCCGAGCTCCTCGAGCACGGGGGCGACGACCTGCTCGGCGATGTCGGGGCCCAGCGTCTCGGCCAGCAGCACGCCCGGGTCGTGCTGCGTGGACACGACGACGGTGTCGACGTGCACGGGCCGGTCGCCGTCGTACCCGATCGTCACCTGGGTCTTGCCGTCGGGGCGCAGGTAGTCGAGGTTGCCCTCCTTGCGCACCAGGGCGAGGCGCTCGGCCAGCCGGTGGGCCACCCAGATGGGCAGCGGCATCAGGGAGGGCGTCTCGTCGGTCGCGTAGCCGAACATCAGTCCCTGGTCGCCGGCGCCCTGCGCGTCGATCGGGTCGTGGTCGGCGGCGTCGTCCTGCCGCACCTCCCACGCCTTGTCGACCCCGGCGGCGATGTCGGGAGACTGCTGGCCGATCGACACCGAGACACCGCAGGACCGCGCGTCGAAGCCGATCGTCGAGGAGGTGTAGCCGATCCGCGTCAGGGTGTCCCGGACCACCTGCGGGATCTCCACGTACGCCTCGGTGGACACCTCGCCCGCGACGTGCACGAGCCCCGTCGTGACCATCGTCTCCACGGCGACGCGCGCATGCGGGTCCTGCGCGAGCATCGCGTCGAGGATCCCGTCCGAGATCTGGTCGCAGACCTTGTCGGGGTGGCCCTCCGTGACGGACTCGGAGGTGAAGAGTCGCAGAGCAGCAGTCATGCCGCGAGCCTAGTCGAGCCCGCCGCCGCCGACGGTCGGGCCGGGCTCCGTGAGACGGGCTGCGAGGATGCCCGCTGCCGCGGCGGCGAGGGCGGCCGCCACCTCGTCCTTGCTGCCCTGGGCAGCGCCGAGGATCTCCCCGCGGTGGTCGAGGAAGGTCACGGTGGTTCCCACGTCCCCGAACCCGGTCGACTCCCCG
>NZ_JBFHHB010000328.1:0-2721 GCF_041597215.1 Actinotalea sp. | reverse complement strand
GAGGCCTTCGACGCGGCGGTGCTGCACATCGCCCTCGACCAGTTCCGCGAGGTCAACCGCAGGATCGGTCGCAGGACGGCGGACCTCGTCCTGGTCGAGGTCGCGCGTCGCCTGCGTCAGGGCGCCGGCCCGTCCGCGACGGTCGTTCGGCTCGGGGGCGACGAGTTCGGGGTGCTGCTGCGCGATGCGGGCAGCGAGGCGGAGGCGAGCGACCGCGCGCAGGCGATCCTGCACTCCCTGTCCCGACCCGTGCGTCTGGCGGGCGCCGCTCTCGCGGCAGGCGCCCCTCGGCGCACGGTCGCGGTCGGGGCGAGCATCGGCGTCGCCATGCTGGTGGAGGCGGACCCGTCGGAGGACTGGCTCGACGAGGTGCTCCGGCGCGCCGACATCGCGGCGCAGCGGGCCAAGCACCTCGGCCGTGGTCGCGTCGAGCGCTTCTCCCCCGGCCTCGACCCCGGGCCGCCCGCGCACCGGGCCCTTCAGGCGCGCCGGGCCATGGAGTGCCGCCTCCGCACGGCCATCGAGCACGGCTCTCTCGAGATCCACCTCCAGCCGCAGGTCGAGCTCCCCTCGGGCCGGGTCGCCGGATACGAGGCGCTCGCGCGGTGGGAGGACCCCCTCATCGGACGTGTGCCGCCGGACCAGTTCATCCCGCTCGCCGAGCAGACCGGGCTGATCCTCGACCTCGGCGCCTGGGTGCTGCGTACTGCCTGCCGTCAGGCGGCGGACCTCCCGGTCCGCTCGTCGGTGGGTCCGATCGTCGCCGTGAACGTCAGCCCGATCCAGCTGGCCGAGCCCGGGTTCGTCGACCTCGTGGTGGACGCCCTCGCCGAGGCCGGGCTCCCCGCGCACCGGCTGTGCCTCGAGCTGACCGAGACCGCTGCGATCGACGACCTCGCGACGACGTCCGAGCAGCTCGGGCTCCTGCGCGACCTCGGCGTCGAGATCGCCCTGGACGACTTCGGCACCGGCTACTCCTCGCTCACCCTCCTGCGGAGCCTCCCGCTCACGGTCGTGAAGATCGACAGGTCCTTCGTCGCGAACGTCGCGCGCAGCACGCAGGACGCCGTCCTGGTGCGGATGGTCATCGAGGCCGCGCACTCCTTCGGGCTCCAGACCTGCGCCGAGGGGGTCGAGGACGCCGACCAGGCCGGTCAGCTCGTGGCGATGGGTTGTGACGCGGCGCAGGGCTGGTTCTTCGGCCGCCCGGAGCCGCTGGACCATCACCTGGCGCCCATCGGGACCGGCGGCGAGGCGCCGCCCGGGTTCGACCCGCAGCTCGCCCCGCCCATCCCGCTCGGCGCGGCCGACGCGATGGTGATGGTCACCGCTCCCGACTCCACGATCGTGTACGCCTCCTCGACGAGCACGCTCCTGCTCGGCTGGACCCCGCAGCAGATGGTCGGCACGAGCGCCGTCGACTACGTGCACCCCGACTCCCTGACCGATGGTGCGTCGCTCCCCGCCCTGGGCGGAGGGGTCGTCACCTACCGGGTCCTGCACCGGGACGGGACCGAGCGCTTCATCGAGATCGACTCCCGCGGTCTGCACGACGACGAGGGAACCCTGCTCGAGGTGATCAACGTCTGCCATGACGTGACCGAGGCGACGCGGGCACGGGTGGCGCTCGACGCGAGCGAGGAACGCTTCCGGCACGTGTTCGACAGCGCGCCGATCGGCATGGCGCTGAGCGGCCTCGACGGGCGGATCTGGCACGTCAACGACGAATACGCCGCGATGCTCGGCCACGCGCCGGAGGAACTGGTCGGCTGTCACGTCGACACGCTCACGCATCCCGACGACCGCGACCGTGACGTGGTGAACCTCACCGAGCTGGGCGCGGGGATCGCCACGCGGCACGAGGTGTCCAAGCGCTACCTGCACGCGGACGGGCACGCCGTCCCCGTCGTCGTCCACGCCTCGCTCGTGCTCGGGACGGAGTCACGCCCGGGCTACGTCATGGCGCACATCGTCCGAGCAGGTCGGCCGGGATGAGAGCGGCCTGATCGCCGACGAGTCCCGCCCGGTGCCGTCGTCCCGCAGCGGGCGATCGCGTGCCGACGCTCAGGTCACCGTGCCGTCGACACCGTGAGCGTGAACCGTGGGTTCCGCGAGACCTGACGGGTCGGGCCGACGAGGCGTTCCAGGTCCGGTCGGTACGCGAGGTGGGAGTTCCACACGGTCCACAGCTCGCCGCCCGGTCGCAGCACCCGGGCCGCTCCGGCGAAGAGCGTGAGCGCCACCCCCCGGTGCACGGCAGCGCCCACGTGGAACGGCGGGTTGAGGACGACGAGGTCGATGCTCGCGGCGGGCAGGCCCTGCGCGGCGTCGTCCTGGACGACCTCGATCCGGTCCCCGAGCCCGTTGGCGAGCGCCGTCGCCCTCGCCGAGGCCACGGCGGCCCATGAGTCGTCGGTCGCGGTCACGCCCAGGTCGGGCCGGGCCAGGGCGAGGCTCGCTGCGACGACACCCGTCCCGCAGCCGAGGTCGAGAGCCGTCTTCGCCCCGGGCGCCATCGATCCCTGGGCATCCAGCAGGACTCGCGTCCCGAGGTCGATGGAGGTCCCGGCGAAGGCCGGACCGTGCGCGCAGACGGTGAGGGCGAGGTCGTCGTGCCGGGCGACCGCCGGCCAGGCCGAGCCGGTGCGGTCGGCCCGCGGCCCCGAGGCGTGCAGCACCCGCGACTTCTGCCGCGCGAGGTGTGCGCTCACGTCGGTGAAG
>NZ_JBFHHB010000327.1:0-2778 GCF_041597215.1 Actinotalea sp. | reverse complement strand
TACGCCGACCCGGCGATCGGCAGCGTCGAGGCGAACTCGGCGTAGCACATGATGGCCAGCGCGCAGACGACGGAGGCGATGAGGAAGGACAGGATGACGCCGGGGCCCGCGTAGTTGGCCGCGGCGGTCGCACCGACCGAGAAGATCCCCGCCCCGACCGCCACCGCGACGCCCATCACCGCGAGGTCCCAGGCACTCAGGGTGCGGCTCAGCGAGCGGTCGGGGTCGTGGCTGTCCGCCATCGAGGTCTCGACGGGCTTGCGACGCAGGACGCTGCGGTCGATCATCTCACTCCTCGGGAACGCGAGCGCTCCTCGTGGATGGCCCGCCGGACAGGATGCCGTACCCCCGCGGCCCGCGTGCCGGACCAGCGTCCCGACGGACGGCCGGCGGGCGCGGAAGTCGCGAGGGGGACACGGACGCGGGTGGCGGCGTCGTCGTCGGCGCCGGCGGCGGGGAACAGTCCGCGCGCCTCTGACGTTGCACGGTCATGCCTCTTTCCGGTGAGTACGCCCCGTCCGCCTCTGCCTGGGCCCGCGAGCAGGCCGAGCTCTTCGAGTCCTCCGGCGGGACGGAGGGCAACACGATGCGCGGAGTCCCGATCATCGTGCTGACCTCCGTCGGCGCCAAGAGCGGGAAGCTCCGCAAGACGCCCCTGATGCGGGTCGAGCACGACGGCGAGTACGTCGTCGTCGCGTCGAAGGGCGGTCACCCGGTGCACCCCACCTGGTTCCACAACCTCGTCGCCCACCCCCATGTCGAGCTCCAGGACGGGGCGGTCCGCCGTGACTACACCGCGCGCGAGCTCACCGGCGCGGAGCGCGAGCTGTGGTGGGATCGCGCCGTCGCCGTCTGGCCGGACTACGCCGAGTACGCGACGAAGACCGACCGCCTCATCCCGCTCTTCCTGCTCACGCCTCTCGCCGACTGACCCTGCCGTCTCGTCGACCGACCCGGCCGTCGCGCTTCCTCGCGAAGCACCCGATCCGCTGCACGCTTGACATCGAGGCCACTGACATCTGAAATGTCACTCGTGGTCCCCTCCCTTCGCAGCCCCATGCCACGCCTCTCGAGAGTCCTGCTCCGCGACGAGGCCCTGGCTGCCATCCGCGCCTCGATCGTCCGTGGCGACCTCGCGCCCGGGCAGGTGATCAAGGATGCGGAGCTCGCGTCCACCCTCGGCCTGTCCGTCGCGCCCGTGCGCTCGGCCCTGTCCCGGCTCGTCGACGAGGGGCTCGTCGAGTCCAAGCCGCAGAGCCACACCCGGGTGACCCCCGTGCGGCCGAAGGACGTCCGCGACGCCGTCGTCGTCGTCCGTGCCATGCACGAGATCGCGGCGCGCGAGGCCGCGAGCCGGCTCACCGACGACGACCTGGCCACCATGCGGGACGCGAACCAGCGGTTCGCCGACGCGGTGTCCACAGGTGACGTCGACGCGGCGCTGTCCGCCGACGACGAGCTGCACGGGGTCCTCCTGGCGAGGTGCGAGAACGCCGCCGTGAGGGCCACCGTCGAGCGGTTCACCCCGCTGATCCGGCGTCTGGAACGGCAACGTTTCGGCGCCCCGCACGGGCAGGACTCGATCGCCCTCCACGAGGCGCTCGTCGACACCTGCCGCACCGAGCCGGAGCTCGCCGTCGCGGTGACCACCACCATCTGGTCCACCCTGCTCGAGGAGCTGGACGAGACCGTCGAGGCGACCGCCCCGGACGAGACCCGCACACCCCCTGCTCCCGAGGAGCCCGCATGACGACGCTCGCCGACTTCGCCCGCTATCCGCTGCTCTTCGGGCCCTCGCCCGTCCACCGCCTCGACCGACTCACCTCCGAGCTCGGCGGGGCGGACCTGTGGGCCAAGCGGGAGGACTGCAACTCCGGGATCGCCTTCGGCGGCAACAAGACCCGCAAGCTCGAGTACCTGGTCGCCGATGCCCTGGCCCAGGGGTGCGACACGCTCGTGTCGATCGGCGGGGTGCAGTCCAACCACACGCGCCAGGTCGCCGCCGTCGCCGCCCGCGCCGGGCTGCGCTGCGTGCTGATCCAGGAGAGCTGGGTCGACTGGCCGGACCCCGTCTACGACAAGGTCGGCAACATCCTGCTCTCCCGACTCGCAGGCGCAGACGTCCGGCTCGTCACGGCCGGGTTCGGCATCGGGTTCAAGGAGAGCTGGGAGAACGCGCTCGCGGAGATCGTCGCGGACGGCGGCAAGCCCTACGCGATCCCGGCCGGCGCCTCCGACCACCCGCTGGGCGGCCTCGGCTTCGCGGGCTGGGCGGCGGAGGTCGCCGAGCAGGAGGCCGAGCTCGGTGTCTTCTTCGACACCGTCGTGGTCTGCTCCGTGACCGGGTCCACGCAGGCCGGGATGGTCGCCGGTTTCGCGCTCCTCGAGGAGCAGGGCGGCCGCCCGCGGCGGGTGCTCGGGGTGGACGGCTCGGCCAAGCCGGCCGAGACCCGCGCGCAGGTGCTGCGGATCGCTCAGCGCACCGCAGCGGCCATCGGCCTGGAGCGCGAGCTGACCCTGGACGACGTCGAGCTCGACGAGCGCTTCCACGCCGGCACCTACGGCATCCCCGACGAGGTGACGCTGGAGGCCATGCGCCTCGCCGCCCGGACGGACGGGATGATCACCGACCCCGTCTACGAGGGGAAGTCCATGGCGGCGATGATCGAGCTGGTCCGCACCCAGGAGATCGCCGCGAGCTCGACGGTGCTGTACGCCCACCTCGGCGGCCAGCCCGCCCTCAACGGCTACTCCGCCCTCATCTCCTGACCCACCCCC
>NZ_JBFHHB010000326.1:0-2804 GCF_041597215.1 Actinotalea sp. | reverse complement strand
GTGGCCGCGGAGGCAGGTGTCGCGCTGGTGCTTCCTGCCGCGGACGGCAGGACGCCGACAGCGGACACGACCAGCGCTGCGGCGGTGGTGAGCGCGGCACGTCGCCAGGCGCTCGTGAGGAGGGGAGGGGTCACGGCTGCTCCAATATCGTCGTTGATACGGACGTGCGGAGGAAGGAACCAGATCAGGCAGCTGGATCCCCATATGTGCACGTGCACACATGGGGATCGCGAAGAGTTGTGAATGATCTGTGAACGTGCACACACTCACACGCCTGGAGCAGCCCGTCAAGCCCTGGGTCCCCAGCCGCGTGTGTGACCGGTCTCTGGTCTGGACCCCGACTACGCCGCAGTTCTCGGCGGCGTCGGCAGCAGCCCTCGGCGGATCAGATGCTCTCTCACCGTGGCGCTGCGGGTCCGCAGGTCGTAGGCGTAGTCCGTCCATGCCACCACGGCTGCCCGCCAGCGATCCTGGTCGGCGAGGCCCTGGGCCTCCTTCAGTCTGACTCCGTGCTCGGCGGTCGTCTCGTTCGCGAGGCGGGCCTCCTCCTCGAGCAGCGGCAGGAGGCACAGGAGCGCCCCCGTCTCCAGCTTCGAATACCTGGCGTCCACGGCCTGGCCGTCCTCTGCGTCGTAGCCCATGCGCGGAGGCTAGTGCGAGCACCTCCGCCGCGGGTAGGGAGCGGGGTGCAGCGCACGTCCACCTATCCCTCGTCGGAACTCCGTCCACAGCGTCGAGGGTCCCGCTCCCGATCGCCGTGCGATCTTCGTACGCTTGTTCGAACAGCGCGGCGAGGGGGTGGGGGCGTGGACTCTGCGGTCGACGCGCTTCGCGCGCAGGTGCGTGCGGTCCGTGCGGAGGTCTCCGCCTTGCTCGGACTCGACCCGGCTGTCGTCGACGGCGGCGAGGGTCCGGCTCTGCATGCGGAGCTCCGCGCCGCGGTCGACCAACTCTCGGTGTTCGCGGCGAGGCTGCTCGCCCGCGTCGAGGCGGACGGGCGCTGGGAGGCCGGCGGGGAGCGCACCTTCGGTGACTGGATGGCACGGCGCCACCACACCTCCACCGGCGCGGTGCGGCGGGAGGTCGCCCTGGGGCGCGCACTCGAGGAGTCGCTGCCGGGCGCAGCGGCAGCGGTCGCCTCGGGCCGGGTCTCGCTCGAGCATGCGCAGGTCCTCGCCCGGGTCGCACCCACGAGCCCGGCCCGTCTCGCGGCGCTCGCGGGTGACCGCCCCGAGGAGAACGAGGGCTACCTGCTCGCTCGAGCCGCGCTGCTTCCGGTCGACAGGTTCCGCGTCGAGGTGCAGCGCTGGGCCGCCCGCGTCGATGCCGCCGCCGCTGATCGGGAGCATGAGCTGGCCGCCGCCAAGGAGTACCTGACCCTGTCCCGCCGTGAGGACGGTGTGGCGGTTCAGGGATTCCTCACCCACGAGCACGGTGAGGTGCTCGCAACAGTGCTGCGGTCGGTCGCGGGTGTCCCCGCGGCGTCGGACGAGCGGTCCAGGGAGGAACGTCAGGCCGCAGCCCTGGTGGACACTGCTCGTCTCGTCCTCGACAGGGGCCTCACGGGTAGCGGTCAGTCGGTGCGCCCGCACATCACCGTGCACGTCTCCTGGGAGGCCATGCAGCGCCTGGTCCACGAGGCGGCTGAGGCGGACGGCGGTGGCGACTGTCGCGACGGCGGCGGCTGCCGCGACCGCGGCGACTGCCGCGACGGTGGTGGTGCCTGCGGTGGGGGTGGTGCCTGCGGTGCCGACGGTGCGGGCGGCACCTGCGGTGCCGACGGTGGAGCGTGCGCCGACCGCGTCGACAGGGCCGTCCCGGGCGAGAGCGTGGGCGCGGGTCCGGCCGCTGCCGTCCCGGACGTGCCTGAGCTCGCTGCGGGCCGGCCCCTCCCGCCGTCCGTCTTCGCACGGCTGGCGTGCGACAGCGAGGTCTCCCGCGTCGTCTTCGGGCCCGAGGGTGAGGTGCTCGACGTCGGTCGTGCGCGCCGCACGTACACAGGCCAGCAGCGTCGCGCGGTCATCGCACGCGATCGCTCGTGCCGGTACCCCGGCTGCGGCGCGCCGGTGACGCTCGGGGAGGTGCACCACGTGCGCTCCTGGGCCCACGGCGGAGTCACGTCGGTCGCGAACGGAGTGCTGCTGTGCTGGTTCCACCATGACTGGGTGCACCGGCGTCGTATCCGGATCCTCCGTCGCGGCGGAGGATGGGAGTTCACCAGGTCCGACGGGCGACCGATCGAGTCGCGGCCCGGAGCTGTGGAGGCGGTGCCGGCGTCGAGCGGCGAGAACGGGACGGGCAGGCCGCGCGTCGACGGGGGTGCGCCCTGGTGTGGACCTCCGGCTCCCGCGCTCTGGGGTGGGCCGGTCGGTCAGCCGTCATGAGCGGTGTAGCCAGGCGTGTCGCGCGCGCGGGTGTGCGCCTGCGCATGTGCGGGACTCGAGCGTGTCGCAAGTGTGACGCAGATCACAGGGTGAAGTTCTCAAGGTAGTCGCGGAACGTGCCGAAGAGACAGACATCAGCCCCACCGGACTCGTTCCGGGGGGGGCTGTTGTCGCGTCAGCAGTGCGTCACGTCATGGCGTGCGGGCCTCAGTCCCGCCCGGCGGGGGCCGCGGCCTGGGCGACGAGGAAGGCCGGGGCATGCCAGCCCCGCGAGGCGAACGCCTCGTCCACGGCTGCGGCGACACGGTCGACGTCGTCGACCCGCACGAGGGCGATCGCCGAACCGCCGAAGCCGCCACCGACCATGCGCCCTCCGAGAGCGCCGTGCGCGGCAGCCGTGTCCACCGCGACGTCGAGCTC
>NZ_JBFHHB010000325.1:0-2804 GCF_041597215.1 Actinotalea sp. | reverse complement strand
CGGCTCGCCGGCCTGCTCGCCGAGCTGGCGGGGGCTGGGGGCAACGTCGTGCACGTGGCCCATGAGCACTTCGGCGCGGGCCTGGCCGTCGACGAGGTCGAGATCAGCGTGCAGATCGAGACCAGGGGACCGACCCATGCACGGGACGTCGTCGAGCGGCTGCGCAGCTGCGGCTACCGCCTCGTCGAGTGACGCCCACCGGTGAGCCGGCCGACCACCGGCGCGCCGGGGCGTCGGGTGTCGCCGGTCCCGCCGGGTCGGTCAGGGGATGAACGGCTTGGCGTCGTGGATGACGACCTCGATCGACCGTCCGTTGGGTGCCGTGTAGGAGGTCGTCTCGCCGCGCATGCGTCCGACGATCGCCGCACCGAGCGGCGACTTGTCGCTGTAGACGTCGAGGTCGGTGCCGTCCGCGACCTCGCGGGAGCCGACGAGGAAGGTCATCCGGTCCCCGGCCACCGTCGCCTCGACGACCATGCCGGGCTCCACGACACCGTCGTCCGCCGGCGCCTCGCCGACGACGGCGGTACGCAGCAGCCCGGTGAGCTGGCGGATCCTGGCCTCGAGCTTGCCCTGCTCCTCACGGGCGGCGTGGTAGCCGCCGTTCTCCTTGAGGTCGCCCTCCGAGCGGGCGGACTCGATCTTGCGAGCGATCTCGGGGCGCGCCTCGGTCGTCAGCTGCGCGAGCTCGGCCGTCAGGCGGTCGTGGGCCTCCTGGGTCAGCCAGGTGACAGTCGTCGTCTCGGACACGGTCGCTCCTTCGTGCTCGGTGGTCGTACGGCTCGACGCCGTCGGATGGTTCGGGGTCTCACGGCTGCGTGCAGGGGCCACCACGATGTGACGGGCGCCTGGCCGGGGGCTTCAGCGTGCCGTGCGTAAACGAGGAGGATAGCAACTGTCAGTCCTCGCTCAGCCAGCACCGATCGACCACGGCAGTGGTCGCCAGCTCGGAGGTGGCGATGACTGCTCGTTCCCGCTGGGCCTGGCGGTCACCCGGGAGCACGTCGACCGTGCGCACCCCCACCTGCGCGTAGTTCTCGTTGAGCGCCTGGACGCGGCACTGCACGGGAGCTGCCGGATCGGAGCGGATGACGTCGAAGGCGATCTCGACCTGCTCCGAGCCGGACACGGTGAAGCCCACGTCCTTCCAGCTCACGGGGCTGCTCGCGACGCCCAGCCCGAGCCAGACCACGACGCCCAGCCCGAGCGCTCCCGTGACCCAGAGCGCGACGACGCGCCGCCGGCGCGCGTGCACGTCGGGCTCCGGTCCGTAGCGTCCGGCGGGCACCCGCGGTGCGGCGGACTGCTCGGTCATCATGTCTCCCTGGTGGCACGTGAGCGGCTCGGGGCGAGCCGGTACCTGTCCCGGCGCGGTATGGGAGACCATTGTCCTCGGTGCGCCCGGGTTCGGGTGCAGGAAGGAGCCTGAGATGGCGGACGATCGCAGCGGTCTGCGACTCATGGCGGTGCACGCACACCCCGACGACGAGTCGAGCAAGGGAGCCGCGACGACGGCGTACTACGCGGCGCACGGCGTCGAGGTGCTCGTCGTGACCTGCACCGGCGGGGAGCGCGGGTCGATCCTCAACGCCTCGTACCCCGACCGCCCGGCGGAGGGCGAGGAGATGGCCGCCGTCCGCCGCGAGGAGATGGCGCGCGCCGCTGCGGCCCTCGGTGTCCAGCACCGGTGGCTCGGCTTCGTCGACTCCGGCCTGCCGGAGGGTGACCCGCTCCCGCCGCTCCCGGAGGGCTGCTTCGCGCTCGTCCCGCTCGAGGAGGCCGCAGCCCCGCTCGTCGAGCTCGTGCGTGCGTTCCGGCCGCACGTGATGACGACCTACGACCCCTCGGGCGGCTACCCGCACCCCGACCACATCAAGACGCACGAGGTCGCCGCGGAGGCGTACCGCGCCGCAGGCGATGCCGATCGCTACCCCGACGGGGGAGAGCCGTGGGAGCCGCTCAAGCTCTACTACAACCACGACTTCTCCCTGACCCGGATGCGCGCGATGCACGAGGCGCTGCTCTCGGTCGGCGCCGAGTCCCCGTTCGGTGACTGGATCGAGTCGCGCTCGGCGCGGGAGATCCCCGAGCGTGCGGTGACCACGCGCGTGGAGTGCGTCGAGATGTACCCGGCGCGGGACGCCGCGCTGCGCGCCCACGCGACGCAGATCGACCCCGAGGGCTTCTTCTTCTCCGTGCCGCGGGATCTCGAGGCGGCGACCTGGCCGGTCGAGGAGTACGAGCTCGCCGACTCACGGGTCCCGACCCAGGTGCCGGAGACCGACCTGTTCGCCGGTATCGACCCGGAGGCCGTCCGATGAGCCCCGTCGCGGGTCTCGTCGTGCCGGGGCTGCCGGCCGCCCCGGAGACGACGGCCCTCGTCGCGGTCCCGGCCGCCGCGCCCTCGCCGAGCCCGAGCCAGGGCGAGCTCGACCCCAACGACGTGAGCCCCGGCCTGCTCGGCTTCGTCGTGGTGTTCGCGATCGTCCTGCTGTGCATCCCGCTGTTCCGGTCGATGTCGGGCAAGATCCGGCGGATCGAGCACCGCGCCGAGGCGGAGAAGGCGGCCGAGGCGGCACGCGGTGACGCGGACCGGTCGCCCGAGACCCCCTGATGTCACTCCGGGTCGCTGGGCTTGCCCTCAGATCCACCCTCGACGCCGACGCGAACCGCACGGCGGCGGTCCGGGCCGTGCACGGGGCCGCGGACGACGGCGCCCGGCTCGTGGTGCTGCCCGAGTACGCGGCCTGCTTCGACCCTCGCGGGGTCGGGCCTGCTCAGGCCGAGGCACCGGACGGACCCTT
>NZ_JBFHHB010000324.1:0-2841 GCF_041597215.1 Actinotalea sp. | reverse complement strand
CTTCGCCGGGGTGAACGTCACGTCCGACGACCCGTGGACCGTCTCGACGAGCATCACGTCACGCACCGTCACCGTGCCCGTCGTGCACACGGGCGGAGCGGCCACCGTCGAAGCGTTCTGCCAGGTCGCATCCGGCACCGGCACCGCGAACCCTGGGTGCCGCGTGAGCGCCACATGGGTCGGGCCAGCCTGATGCAGCAGGTCAAGATCGGCAAGAAGGCCTCCGGCTCCGTCGCGTGGCTCGACGCACCCGCAGCGGCCTCGTACCTGCGCATGGTCGGCGCGGGCTGCCCCAGTGGCGGCATCACCGACGCTGGCCGCACCAACGCGGAGCAGTGGGTGCTCTGGTACGCCTACCTTCGCGGCGACCTCGCAGCCACCGCCGCCTACCCCGGCACGTCGCTGCACGAGACCGGGCGCGCGCTCGACCTCGCCGGGCCCGCCCGTGCGTGGGTCCGGGCCTGGGGCGAGCCCTACGGGTGGATCAGAGACATGGTCCGCAACGAGCCGTGGCACATGACGTACGTCGCCAGCCGCGACACCCGCGCCACGCAGACCGTCTCCAACCCGGTCGCCACCACACCGGCCATCCCCACCATCCCTGAGCCGACCGCGCCCACCCTCGACCAGGAGGACGACATGCCCTACACCGAAGACCATCTGCGCCGCATGATCCGCGACGAGGTCCGCACCGTCCTCGGCATCGGCGGGGCCAACCTCCCGCTGTCCGAGGTCAGCAAGATCCCGTCCATCTCCACCATCGGCGAGCGGACCCGCGACGCACGCGACGAGATCAAGCTGCACCGGCAGGCAGCGGCCAAGGGTCAGGAGTGACGGTGGATCAGGACGGCGCCGGCGCGATCCGCCAGGACATCCGCGACCTGCGCGCCGACCTCACCCAGCGCCTCGACTCGATGATCACCCGTCGGGAGCACGAGGCCGAGGTGCGGCGCATCGACTCCGAGCACCGCGCCCTGGCCGCATCACACGAGGCCCTCGCGCAGACCGCGGACGTCGAGCACGCCGAGCTGCGCAACGCCCTCTCCGCCGACAAGAAGGAGCGACTCATGGAGCGCGCCCGCATCGAGGACGCCCGCCGTGCCGATCGCCGCACGTACCTGCAGATCACCATCGCCGCGATCGGGATCTTCGCCTCGATCGTGATCGGCGCGATCTCCATCATCGCGCCCTGACGTGCACCACCCGCTCCGGGACCTGCGACACACCTGGGTCCCGGCCCTGGTCGCGCTCGCGGCCATCACCCTCGCCGGACTCGCCGGCGCCCTACTTCCCTAGCGCCTTCCGCACGGTCATCCGAGTGACGCCAGCGCGCCGCGCAAGGCCGACCTCGGTGCCGCCCGAGGCGATGATCGCGCCGGTGAGCGCCGCGCGGGTCGCCCGCTCTCTTGCGCGGGCGTCGCGCCAAGCCTCGGCCGTCGCCTCGAGCGCCTCGTCTCCGAGGACGACCATCGCGGCGGCGTTCAAAGCGTCGCGGCGACTGTCGGCCATGTCCGGGTCGGGCCAGCGAGCCGCGATCGCGTCGGATGCTGCCTGGATGGCGGCGCGCTGTTCGTCGGTCGCCTCGGTGTCGCCGAGCCATGCGTCGATGTCGTAGGTGCTCATGGCGGTCCGTCCTTTCGTGGCGGTCTAGGTCAGACGGCGAGGTCGATGTGGCGGACCAGGCCCTCGCGTCCGGTCTCGGGGTGCACCGAGGCGACGGCGATGATCTCGCGCCCGAGGATCGCGTCGGCGATGTAGCCGACCGGGGAGATGAGCGCCTGGGCGCTTGTGGTGAAGGTGTCGCCGTCGGTGAGGGTGACGGTGCGAAGCGACCGGTCGCTCTCGTAGACGCTGAAGGACTCGACGGTGCCGGTGTAGGTGGCGAGGGTCTCGACGACCTCGCGGCTGCCGTTCCAGCCGGTGACGGTGCGGGTGGTGGTGGCCTCGGTGCGCATGGTTCCTGTCCTTCGCTTCGGTGTGCCTTGCTGATGTATATGACTATACACGCACCGGGTGAGCGCTGTCTACCCGTATACCGACCAGGTAGGTAACGAAACAGTCACAACCCTGAGGAGTCGTCATGCTCTCCGCCCTGCTCTCCCGCGCCTGGTGGGCCGCCGCCATCCAGCGGGCCCTGCGCTCCGCCCTCGTGGTCCTGGTGCCCCTGATCCCGGGGATCTTGTCCGGGGACTCCGCGACGATCCTCGCGGCCGCGTCGACCGCCGCTCTGATGGCCGTGCTGTCCCTGGCCACCGCGCTCGCGTCCCTGCCCGAGGTCGACGGGATGCCGCGGGCCTGGTGGGTAGCAGCACTGGACCGCACCGTGAAGACCTTCGCGCAGGCGCTGATCGCCGCGATCCCGGCCGTGACCCTGATCCACGAGGTCCCGTGGACGCTGGTCCTGATGCACGCTGCCGCGGCCGCTGCCGGGTCCCTGGTCCTGGCCGTCATCTCCATCCTGCCCGAGTCGCTGCCCGTGACCATCCCCATCGACACGGTCCTGCCCGACGGGCGCACCGTGACCGATGCCGTCGCCGGGGTGCAACCCGCTGACGCTGCCCCCACCGGCCGGCACACCGCCGACTGATCGACCCACCCGTCACACCCCACCAGAAGGAGAACGACCATGGGCCTGACCATCACGGAGTCGCAGGCGACTCTCGACGCACGCTTCCCGACGAGCGGAGCGACCGACTACATCGCATGGTCCGAGAACGGCACGTCCGAGTCGGCGAACCTGGCGCGGACCGCGGTCGGCGCGACGGGCTGGGCGGCGGCGACCGCCGCCGACCCGTCAGTGAAGGCGACCAACGCCGTGCTCACGACCGCCGCGGCGACCGG
>NZ_JBFHHB010000323.1:0-2863 GCF_041597215.1 Actinotalea sp. | reverse complement strand
GGCTGACCGGGTGTCCGCGCTCGAGGCGGAGTTGGCGAAGCTCCAGGGCAAGGAAGCGGAGTTCGCGGAGGCTCAGAAGGCCCGCGAAGCCGAGTCCGCTGCTCTGGCGAAGGCAAACGACCGCATCCGTCGGTCGGAGGTTCTGCGCGCGGCGAAGGGTGTTCTCGCGGACCCCTCGGACGCGCTCCGGTATCTCGACATCGACCCGTTCGTCGTCAGTGACGACGGGGAGATCGATGAGGCCGCCATCGCTGAGGCGCTGGCTGACCTCGTGACATCTCGGCCCTACCTCGCGCGGGCGGAAGGCCAGCAGAAGCGGTTCCAGGGCAACGCCGACCAGGGGGCGCGCAACGCGACCACCAAGTCGGAGGAACAGCGGCTCGTCGACGAACTCGGCGAGGCCACGCGCGGTCGACAGTTCGAGCGCGCAATCCAGATCCGTCAGCGCCTCGCGGCGATCAAGTCCGCGTGAGCGCACCTAAGCCAACCGCCTGAGGAGGCACCAACATGGCTGGAATCACCGGTCTCGGGACGACCTTCAACCTCCCGAACTACCACGGAGAGCTCATCCAGCTCTCCCCCACCGACACCCCTCTCCTGTCCCTCGCCGGCGGGATCGGTGGCGGCAAGCAGACCACCTCGACCTCGTTCGAGTGGCAGACCGAGGACCTGCGCGACCCGGAGAGCCGCCCCCGGCTCGAGGGTGCGGACGCGCCGACCGCGGAGTCCCGCGTGCGCGCGAACGTCGAGAACGTCGTGCAGATCTTCCACGAGGCCGTGTCGACCTCGTACACGAAGCAGGCTGCCACCGGACAGTACGGGACGCCCTCCTCGGCCCCGTTCTACTCGGCCGACGGCACCCCGAACCCGGTCGGCAACGAGCACTCGCACCAGGTCATGACGGCCCTCGCGACGATCGCCCGTGACGTGAACTACGTCTTCTGGCACGGCGTCAAGGTCAAGCCGACCTCCAACGCCACGGCCCGTGCGACCGCTGGCCTGCTCTCGTCCATCACGTCGAACGTGCAGACGAAGAAGGCGCTCGTCTCTGGCGCATCGGCTGCGACGGACACGATCACCGTCACCCACGACCTCGTCGTGGACGACAAGGTCGTCTTCACCGCCGTCGGAGCGGCGACCGCGATCAAGCCCCACCGGGCGTACTGGGTCACCGCTGCCACTGGCACCACCTCGTTCAAGGTGTCCGCGACGAAGGGCGGGTCGGCCATCACGATCGGCACCGCCACCGGCCTCGCGTTCTACCCGCTCAAGGCGGCGAACACGGTCGGCGTGGACGACATCAACGCGCTCGCGCAGTCCGCGTTCGACAACGGCGGGATCTCCCTCCAGGACACGGCGACCCTGTTCGTCCCGTCCGGGCAGAAGATCCAGGTCTCCAAGGCATACGGCAACGCCTACGGCAAGTCGGACGCCCTCGCGGGCACCCGCAACGTCGCCGGCATCGCGGTCAACACGATCGAGACGGACTTCGGTGTCCTGAACATCGTCATCGACCGCGCGCTGCCCGCCGACGCCCTGGCGATCGTCTCGCTCGAGCAGGTCGACCCGGTCTTCCTGAGCATCCCCGACAAGGGCGTGCTCTTCGAGGAGGAGCTGGCGAAGACTGGCGCGTCCGACCGGACGCAGATCTACGGCGAGATCGGCCTGAAGTACGGGAACGAGGCCGCGCACGCGGTCGCCCGCGGCTTCTTCGCCTGACCTTCGTCCATCTTCACCGTCTGACTAGGGAGGCCGCCGTGGCTCTTGATCTTCTCGCTACGGCGGCCGACCTGTCGACTCGCGGTACCCCCACCGACGACGCCGGCCTTGTGTCGGCGATGCTCGAGGCTGCGTCTGCGGCTGTTCGTGAGGCTGCCGGTTCGGTCATCACGCGCACGTCGTCTGTGGTGACCCTCGAGGCTCCGATGGGGCCGAACCTGTCGTTGCCTTTCTCGCCGGTTCGGGGCGTCTCTGACGTGTCGATCGACGGGGAGGCGGTGACGGACTACACGCTCGTCTCCGGGCGGCTGTGGCGCGCTTCGGGCTGGTTGCTCGGGTGCGGTCCGTCGCTCGTGACGATGACCGTCGACCACGGTGTCGACGTGGCGCCCGCGGATCTGGTCGACCTCGTGTGCTCGCTCGCTGCGGCTGGTGTCGCGGCTGCTGCGGACGGTTACGACCCGAAGCGTGGCATGGCGTATGAGCGCATCGACGACTACCAGTACGGGCTGCGTCAGGGTGACGACGAGGTCGTGAACCCGATGATCCTGCCTGAGCGCACCCGCCTGTGGCTGCGTCAGCGCTTCGGCGGCGGGTCCTACGTGACGGGCGTCGTGCAGTGAGCTCGACGGGCGCGCTGCTCGCCGGTCGTAGGGCTGCCGAGCGTCAGATGGTCGACTCGGTGTCGCTGTTCACGGTCGGCGCGCTCGTGACCGATCAGACGACGGGTGTGGTCACTGTCGGCCGTGATCTGGTCTGGTCGGGTCCGGGCAAGGTGACGACGTATGAGCCGCAGGAGTCCTCTCCTGAGGCGGCTGGTGCGACGTTCACGGTGCAGCGCTACCGGCTGCACATCCCGGTCGGTTCGTGCGCCCCGAAGGTCGGGATGATCGCGACCGTCTCCTCGGTCCTCGACCCCGGCCTGACCGGTCGCGAGTTCCGGGTCGTCGCGCTGCTGCACAAGTCGTTCACGACGGCCTACCGACTGATGGTCGAGGAGGTCGGCTGATGGCGATCTACGCGGACGTCTCCGAGGTGAACCGCCTCGCCGCTGACCTGTCGCACGTGACCTCGTCGCGCCTGGTCGGCCTGGTCGACCCTGTGGTGAAGAAGGCCGCGCAGAACGTCAAGGACGAGATGGTCG
>NZ_JBFHHB010000322.1:0-2864 GCF_041597215.1 Actinotalea sp. | reverse complement strand
CGAGAACGTCGTCACCAACGACGACATCGCGGGGCCGATCAACTCCTCCGACGAATGGATCCGCCAGCGCACGGGCATGGTGACCCGTCGGCGCACCACAGCGGATCGCGACGTCGTCGATCTGGCGGAGGAGGCCGCGCGGCTGGCCGTCGCCGATGCCGGCCTGACCGGTGCGGACATCGACGCCGTGATCCTCTCGACCGTCACCTACTTCCACCAGACGCCGGCCGCAGCCGCGATCGTCGCCGACCGGATCGGCGCGACGCCCGCCGCCGCCTTCGACATCTCCGCGGCCTGCGCCGGCTACTGCTACGGCATCGCCCAGGCCGACGCCCTGGTGCGCTCCGGCACGGCCCGCAACGTCGTGGTGATCGGCGCGGAGAAGATGAGCGACTTCATCGACCCGACCGACCGCTCCATCTCGTTCCTGCTGGGCGATGGCGCAGGAGCCGTGGTGATCGGGGCGTCCGACACCCCCGGCATCGGGCCGACGGTCTGGGGCTCGGACGGCTCCCAGGCCGCGATGATCGGCCAGACCGCCTCCTGGAAGGACGCCTTCGCCGGCGAGGCCGGGTGGCCCACCCTGCGCCAGGAGGGCGCGAGCGTCTTCAAGTGGGCCGTCTGGAAGATGGCCCCCGTCGCCCAGCAGGCCATGGATGCCGCCGGGGTGACCCCCGACCAGATCGAGGCGTTCATCCCCCACCAGGCGAACATGCGGATCATCGACCAGATGATCAAGCAGCTCAAGCTCCCGGAGTCCGTGGTGATCGCTCGCGACATCGCTGACACCGGCAACACCTCCGCCGCGTCGATCCCGCTCGCGACCGAGCGGCTCCTGCGCGAGGGCCAGGTGTCCAGCGGCGCGCTCGCCCTGCAGATCGGCTTCGGCGCGGGACTCGTCTACGCCGCGCAGGTCGTCGCCCTACCCTGAACCCGCCCCATCTCTCGGTGCCCGTCCGGGTGCCGCACACCACCACCCGAGGAGAGCACGATGGCTTACAGCGAGCAGGAGATCCTGACCGGCCTTGCCGAGATCGTCAGCGAGGAGACCGGTCTTCCCACCGACTCCGTCTCGCCCGAGAAGTCCTTCACCGACGACCTGGACATCGACTCGCTGTCGATGATGACGATCGTCACCCTCGCTGAGGAGAAGTTCTCGGTCCGCATCCCCGACGACGAGGTCAAGAACCTCGCCACCGTCGGCGACGCCGTCTCGTTCATCAACGGCGCCCAGGAGTGACCCGCCGCGCAGGTCGGGGCGCCCGTGAGGGCCGTCCCGACCTGCGCAGGCCCCTTGCCCGACCGTTCCACCGCCGCGCCTGACCCAGGCCGGCCCCGGCAGGCGTACCCACGCCCGGCCCGACCCCGACCCCTACCCGTCCCGCGAGCCTCGGCCGCCGGGACCCGCCAGGAGGACTCGTGAGCACGCAGAGCACCGCACGTGAGGTCGTCGTGACCGGCATGGGCGCGACGACGCCCCTCGGCGGCGACGTCGCGAGCACCTGGGCCGCTGCCCTGGCCGGCACCTCCGGTGCACGCACCATGGAGAACGACTGGGCCGAGAAGTACGAGATCCCGGTCTCCTTCGCCGCGCAGCTCGCGGTTCCCGCCGTCGACGTGCTCCCGCGGCCGGAGACGAAGCGGATGGACCCCTCCGCGCAGTACGCGATCATCGCCACCCGCGAGGCCATGGCCGACGCGGGCAACCCCGAGGTCGACCCCGTGCGCCTCGGCGCCGTCGTCTCCTCCGGGATCGGCGGGATCTGGACGACGCTCGACGCATGGGACACCCTGCGCGAGAAGGGCGCCCGGCGCGTCCTGCCGATGACCGTGCCCATGCTCATGCCCAACTCCCCGACCGCGTACGTCGGGCTGGAGATCGGGGCGCGGGCCGGTGCGCACGCGCTCGTCTCGGCCTGCGCCTCCGGCGCCGAGGCCATCGGCTACGCCGTGGAGATGATCCGCAGCGGCCGTGCCGACGTGGTCGTGGCGGGTGGCACCGAGGCGACCATCCATCCGATGCCGATCGCGGCGTTCGCCGCCTCGCGCACCCTGTCGACCCGCAACGACGACCCGGCAGGCGCCTCGCGCCCCTACGACCTGGGCCGCGACGGATTCGTCATCGGTGAGGGCGCGGGAATCGTCGTCCTGGAGAGCGCCGAGCATGCGGCAGCCCGTGGGGCCCGCGTGCACGCCCGCATCAGCGGGGTCGGGCTGTCCTCCGACGGCTACCACATCCCCTCCCCCGAGCCGAACGGCCGGGGGCAGACGGCCGCCATGCGCATGGCGTTGGCGGAGGCCGGACTGACCACCAGGGACGTCGTCCACGTCAACGCCCACGCGACCTCGACGGTCGTCGGGGACCTCATCGAGGCCCGCGGCATCCGCGAGGTCATGGGCGCCGATGCCGACCAGATCGCCCTCTCGGCCACGAAGTCGATGACCGGGCACCTGCTCGGCGGCGCCGGGGCACTGGAGACGATCTTCACCGTGCTTGCCCTGCGCGAGCGGCTCGCCCCGCCCACGATCAACGTCACCGACCCCGACCCGGAGCTCGTGCTCGACCTGGTCCGGGACACCCCGCGGGCGCTCCCCGAGGGTCAGATCGCCGCGATCAACAACTCCTTCGGCTTCGGCGGGCACAACGTGGCCCTGGCGGTCACCAGCGCCTGAGCGCCGCACCGCTCGGGATCCCGCGGATCCCGCGGGCTGACGGGTTCGCCCCGCGAGGAGGGGCCGACCGATCCCGAGCGTGAAGGGTTGACCCCGCAGGCCGGGGCCAACCGATCCCGAGCGTGAAGGGTTCGCCCCGCGAGGAGGGGCCAACCGATCCCGAGCGTGAAGGGTTCGCCCCGCGAGGAGGG
>NZ_JBFHHB010000321.1:0-2893 GCF_041597215.1 Actinotalea sp. | reverse complement strand
GTGGACCGACACCGCCGCCACCGGGTGGGCGCAGGTCGCCGCGACGCTCGGGGTGACCGCGGCCGCCGTCACCGCGGGCACGGCCGGGATCGCGCGACTCCTGGTCGCCGGGCCCGACGCCGTGAGCAACCCGGTCGGCACCGTCGTCCTCGCACTCGGGTCGCACCAGGACAAGGTGCGGCTCACCGACACCCCCGAGGCGCCTGCCCGACCCGGCACCGGGATCCGCGTGTACTAGACCCGGCACGACTGACGCCCCCGCTCGGCTCCGGCCGGGTGGGGGCGCTTTCGTGCGTCCGGGGTCAGGGGCCGATCGCCGGGAACGCCCCCGGTGCGATGCGCCCCGCGACCTCGGCGCTGCGGGTGTGCGCGTCGGGCAGCAGGTGCCCGTAGACGTCGCCGGTGACCTTCACCGACTCGTGCCCCATCCGGCGCGAGAGGGAGTAGATGTCCTCGCCCTGCGCGAGCATGTGCGAGGCGTGCGAGTGCCGCAGGTCGTGCACCCGAGGCCGCTTCGTCAGCCCCGCGGCCGCCAGCGCGGGCCGCCACACCCGGCCGTGGAAGTGCTGTGCGGAGACCCGGCCGCCCTGCGCCGCCGTGAACAGCAGATCGCCGCCGGCGCGCCCCTGGGCCTGGGCGCGCAGCACGGGCACGAGCTCGGGCGGCAGACTCACCGTCCGGCGGCCCTTGCGCGTCTTCGGCGCGCCGAGGTAGACGCCGGCCGCGCCCTTCTTCCATGCGCGCGAGACCCGCAGCACGGGCGTGTCTGCGTCGAGGTCGAGGTCGTCGGGGGTCAGTGCAGTGGCTTCACCCCAGCGCAGGCCGGTGAGGAACAGGGTGCCGACCAGGGGACGCCAGTGCGCCGGGGTGGCCGTCAAGAGCGCGATGAACTCAGCCTCGGTGAGGATCACCATCTCCGGGCCTTCGGCGTCGGAGGGCAGCGGGACCTTGTGGGCGACGTTGCGACCGACCAGGTCCAGCTCGACGGCGCGGGACAGGACCGCGGACAGGAGCCCGTGCGCGTTCGCGATGCTCTTGGGGGAGTAGGCGCGGCCGCGGTTGGTGGTCTGCTGACGCTGCCACCCGATCCACGCGGTGACGGCCTCACGGGTGATCGCGTCGACAGGAAGCGGGCCGAGCCGCGGCCCCCAGGTGCGTGCAGCCAGGCGCCGGTACTCGGCGACGGTGCCGGGAGTGGCCGAAGCGGCGAGAGCCTCGAGGTGTCGCTCCAGGACGGTCGCCAGGAGCGTGGTCGAGGTGTCGGTGGTCCGTCCTGAGCGCCGGGCGAGGATGGCGAGCGCGGCGTCGGGTCCGAGCCTCTCGATGAGGCCCTTCATCTCTACGGCGCCCTCGGCCGTCTCGATCGTCGGCGTCCAGCGCAGCTGCCCGTCCTGCCGGTAGCCGACGCGGAACCGCTCGTGACCGTCCTTCGAGAAGCGCCTACTGATGCTCACCATGGTCGGTCATCTGCTCCTAGCGCCGGTCAGATTCCATCAGGTGTTACCACGGTCCGTTACCACGGGTCGCGCCGCTCTCCCGATATCGCTCTGACCTGCACAAACGTTGGGGTGGCTAACGGGACTTGAACCTGTTCACCAAACTGGTCGTTTCGTGCTCAGCCTAGCCCATCCCCGTGCTCAACGAGCCGATTCGCCAGCCCGTCACTGAGCACGAACGCCGACCAGGTTGTTACCTTGGTAACAGCCCGCAGGACGCGCGGATACGCCGACCGGGTGAGCGGTGTCGGAGGATCCGGATAGACCGGCCCGATGAAGATCACCAGGGGGGCCCGGGCGGAGGCGGTCACTCACCCGACCGCGCGCGCTCCATGAGCGAGTCGACGCTGATGCCCAGAGCGCGCGCGATCTGATCCAGCTCGTCGAGCGTCCACGCCCTTCGTCCGTTGAGGCGCAGCGACACGTAGGACTGGGCGCGGCCAAGCCGACGCGCCAGCTCGCTGCCGGAGACGCCGGCTGACGCAACGGCGGACTTCACGGCGCTGGCCCATGCCTGTGCGAACTTGCCCATCTCGGGTATCTGAGCGTTCCTCACCATGCCTGCAACCTATCTCATCTGAGAAACACCGTCTAGGTGGGTTGCATGGCTATCTCTATTGAGTTAGGTTGATGCACATGGACAGCACCACACAGCAGGCCGTCGCCCAGGCGATCAGGGTCCAGCGCGTCCGGGCGGGCCTCTCCTCGGAGGCTGACCTGGCCCGCCGCGCCGGGATCTCCCCCTCGGCCCTCAGCAAGCGCCTCGCCGGGGACATCCGCATGGACCTGGAGGACGTTGACCTGCTCGCACGGGCACTCGGCCTCGCCGACGGCTTCGCCCTGCTCGACCTCGCGCGGGCCGAACGAACCACGAGCGCCGCCTGATGCCCGCCCCGCTCCTGTCCGCCTCCGAGGTCGCCGCATGGCTGAACCGGCCGGTCCCCTGGGTCTGCGAGCAGGCCCGTGGCGGGCGCCTGGCCGGTTCGAAGCTCGGGCACGTGTGGCGGTTCTCGGCCGAGGACGTGGAGCGCTACCTCGCCCGCAACGCCGTCGCCGTCGACCCGCTGTCCATGACCCCGCTGTCGGCAGCGCGGCAGCGCAACAAGCGCCGCTGACCCCGGACGCGACAACGGCCGCCCACCTCCCAGGCAGCGGCCGCGTCGTTCAACCTTCAACGAACAGGAGTCTACCAATGACCCGCAAGCAGACCACCAGCGACGACCTCCTCGCCAACGCGCAGATCGCCGTGCGCCTCGTCCGGCACCTGAACGCCGCCGGGTGCGAGGTCTCCACCGTCGACGTCATGCGCAGCTCGATCTACGCGCACCTGACCGGCCCCGGCGACGACCACGACTCCCGCCCGGACGCGCTGCACGTCGCCGACGTCGCGCGCCTGG
>NZ_JBFHHB010000320.1:0-2899 GCF_041597215.1 Actinotalea sp. | reverse complement strand
CGTCGTGCTCGCCGAGATCGACAGCGCTCCGGCCGTGAGGATCGCGTGCGAGGGCCGGTAGGGCATGAAGATGTACTCGGTCTTCAGCAGGCGGGTGCGCGTGGCGTCCGCGAAGCTCGGGAGCGCGGACAAGGTGTAGACCCTGCCGTACTTGACGTTGGACGACGGCGGCTTGAGCACGACGTACTCCCCGCGCTCGTCGCTCTGGATGCACGTGCCCGCTGCGACGAGGGCCTCGAGCTGCGTGCGGGCCCAGGTGCGTTCGGCCTCCTCCGTCGAGAAGACGCCGTCGACCCCGTCGCCCGCCGTCGGGAAGGAGACCGTCGCCCCCGTGCACCAGCTCGACGCCGGGGACGGCGCCGGAGCGTCGGCATTCGCCGCCGTGTAGGCGCCCTGCACGTCGGCAAGGGTCCTGTCGATCCCGGACTCCGCGATGGCGAGCGAGACCTCGTTCACCGTGCGCTGGCGGCTCTGCGACATCGCGTTCACCGCGATCGCCACCGCCGTCGCCGCGATGACGAAGACGAAGACCGACACCCCGATGACCAGGATGAGCCCGAGCCCGGCGTCCTCGGAGCGCAACCGCGCCGATGAACGCCGCCACAGTGCGTGCATGATCACTCCTTGTTGCGGAGACGGGCGGAGAGAGAGGCCGTGCGGTCGCCGGAGCCACGGCCCACGATCGAGTCGTACTCCAAGGAGATGTCGACCTGGCGTGCCGTGGCGGCGCTGCCGGTGTCGTAGGCGAAGACCGCGTTCACGATGAGCGAGGAGGCCTGCCGGCTGGAGGTGACCGGAGTACCGCCGGCACCGGTGCCCACCACGCGGTACACGTCGTGGTGCACCCCGTCGGGGTTCTGCTCCAGACGCCAGGTGATCACCTCGGTCGCCTGCTGGGCGTAGTCGGAGTTCGCGTCGACCCAGAGCTGGAGGTGCGCCTGGCAGGTCGGGTCGGCGCTGGCGGGATCGGCGGGGTCGGCCAGACCGCCGTCGCACACGGCGGACCGCGCCTCGCGAATGTCCCGCCCCAGGCGGTCGAGGATGATCTTCGCGTCGGCGAGACCGGTCGCCTCGTCATCGGTGTGGGTGAGGATCCGCCCCGCCTGGGACACCGCCCCGACGACGAGCGAGGACACGACCGCGAGCAGGATCATCGTCACGAGGAGCTCGATCAGGGTCATCCCCGCGTCGCGCGGGGCGACCCGGCGGTGGGCCCGGCTCGTCGTCCGCCGCATCACTTCACCCCGATCGTGAAGCTCGCCGGCATCTGGGCGACGTCGTAGCCGAGCGTCGTCTCACCGCCGGCGACGGCGATGCGCACCCCGAGGACCCCGTTCTTGTCGACGACCGCGCCGTCGGCGTCCGGAAGGGTCACGTAGACCTCCTGGAAGCCGGCGCACCCGGCGGCGAGGGCAACGTCCACGCTCTGGATCGCCGACTTGCTCGCACTCGGGCTGTCCGCCTCGTAGAGGACGACCCGTGCCGAGGTGGCGGCCGTCGCCCCGTGGCCCGCGAACCACAGGCGCAGCACGCCGGTCCCGTCCACCCAGCCCTTGCTGGCGAAGGTCTTCTGCCAGTCGGCGACCTGCGCGGGAGTCGAGGAGCCGAGGATCGACGCGACGGTCGGGAGCGTGGCCCCCGAGCTGGTGAGCACGCGCCCGTAGGTGGCCGGGTCGACATCCGTGGAGTACCTGGCGAGCGAGGGTTCGTCCACGGTGACCTGGTCCATCCCCATCTGCGCCTGTGCGACCGAGTCCCCGATCCCGTCGTTGTGCAGGGTGAACTGCGTCGTGGAGTACCCACCGTTGCCGACACCGGTGACCGTGCCGGCCGAGGTCGCGACACAGGTGGTGACCGCAGGCGCCGTCGAGGTCGGGGTCGGTGTCGAGGTCGGCGTGGGCGTGGCGGTGACTGTCCCGGTGGTGATCGTCGTCGTCACCGAGACGCTCGACGAGGCACCGGTCGCGGAGGGCTGGCCGACGGAGGTCGCGGTGACAGTGGTCACCTTCGCCCCGACCGCCTCGGAGGTCGGGACGACCCTGGTCATGAAGAAGGTGAGCACCGAGCTCGGGTCGAGCCGCCCCGTGTCGACGATCCCGTCGAGGTTGGTGTCCGTCATCGCCACGTCGGACGCGTCCAGGCCGCCGCTGGCGTTGGTGTCCGCGAACCACGTCCAGCCAGAGGTCGATCCGCCCAGGCTGAGGTTCCAGCGGTCGGGGGCACCCTGGTTGGTCAGGGTCAGCGTGTAGGTCACCGTGGCGCCGGGGTTCACCGAGATGGCGCTCGGCGTCACACCGAGCTTGAAGACCGGGAGCGGGAGTCCGCTCTGGCTGTAGGCGAGGATGCTCGAGGTCGAGCGCGTGTGCACGGTGCCCTTCGTCGACCAGGTGATGAACACGCTCACGCGCCGGGCGCGGTCGAGGGGCTGGTCGGAGAGCTGGGTGACGTAGGTCGAGACGGTGTAGGACGTCAGGTTGGTCGTGGCGTCCGCCGTGGTGACGGTGTGCGGGAAGACCGAGCCGCTCGTCCCGACCACGACGGGCTCGTTGACCCCGTCCACGGTGAGGCAGGTGGTGGAGGCACAGCTGACCAGGCGCGGGTCGCCGGCCAGGTCGGTGCTGCGCATCGCGACCTCGCTGTAGCCGAGCGTGCGCATCTGCTCGAGCTGGGTCGTCATCATGTCGGTGGCCTGCTGGTTCTGACGACCGAAGAGGGAGGCCTGCACCGCGGCGATGAGAGTCGTCGCCAGAGCGCCGAAGACCACGCCCGCGATGAGGAGGGCGACGACGGTCTCGATGAGGCCGAAGCCGCTGTCGTCACGTGCGACCCGGCCGGTCAAGCGATTCACGGTGACTCCCCTGGGTGAGAACTGATGTGCCACGAGGCGTGGGGGGGGGGG
>NZ_JBFHHB010000319.1:0-2935 GCF_041597215.1 Actinotalea sp. | reverse complement strand
CTTCGGAGCCATCGACCCGGTCACGCGTGACCGCCTCCAGGACGAGTTCCTCGCCCTTCAGGACCAGGTGAAGAAGACGATCTGCTTCGTCACCCACGACCTCGACGAGGCCGTCAAGCTCGGTGACCGGATCGCCGTCTTCGGCCAGGGCGGCAAGCTGCACCAGTACGACGTGCCCGCCCGGGTGCTCTCCGAGCCCGCGGACGACTTCGTCAGCGAGTTCGTCGGCGGCGGCGCGGCGGTGCGGCGCCTCGCCCTGGTGACGCTCGACGACATGCCGCTGCGGGACGTGCTCAAGTCCGACAAGGGACGGCACTCGCGCGGCGACCTCGTCGCCCAGGTGGACGGCCGTGGGCGCCCCCGTGCCTGGCACCACGTCCCGGGGCACACGGAGGAGGACGTCGCGATGGTCACCATCGGCAAGGACGCCAGCCTGCACGCCGCTGTCGACGAGATGCTCACCCAGCACGTGCCCGTGGTGGCCGTCGTCGACGACGCCGGTCGCCTCGTGGGTGGCCTGCGCTGGGAGGACATGGTGACCGAGCACACCGACCAGGCGATCTCCGACGCCGTCGCCGAGTCCAGCGCCGCGCCGACCGCGGAGATCCTGGGAGGCGGTGACGCATGACTCCCGCCTCCACCCAGGCACAGCAGGACGAGCTGAGGCGGATCGCCGAGGAGGCCGAGCAGCAGCGGATCGCCGACGCGGCGGCAGAGGACGCGAAGGCTGCCCGCCGGCTCAAGGTGCGCAGCATCCTCGAGCTCGTCGTCTCCCCGGTCTTCGCCCTCATCGCGATCGTCGCCTCGATCGTGCTGATGAACGGCGAGCTCGACTCGATCGAGCAGCGGGCACTGGCTCCGGCCGAGGTGCTGCTGCGCGTCGAGCAGCACCTGGTGCTCAGCGGCCTCTCGGTGCTGTTCATCGTGCTGGTCGCGGTCCCGCTCGGCGTGATCTTCTCCCGGCCCCTCTTCACCCCCTACCGCGGTGGGCTGCTGACCTTCCTGTCCTTCGCCCAGGCACTCCCGCCGCTCGGCGTGATGTTCCTGCTGCCGGCGATCATGGGCTTCGGGCTCACGACCGCCGTCCTGGCGATCGTGGTGGCCGCCGTCCTCCCGGTGCTGCGCAACGTCCTGGTGGGTCTCGGTCGCGTGGACCGCAGCCTGATCGAGGCGAGCCGTGGGGTCGGCCTGAGCAACATGCAGACCCTGTTCCGCGTGGAGCTGCCGCTGGCCGTCCCGGTGATCATCGCCGGCATCCGGATCTCGCTCGTGCTCGCCGTGGGCACGGCGGTGTTCGGCGCGTTCATCAACGCCGGTGGTCTCGGCTACCTCATCGACACCGGCCAGAAGCTCAACCGCACCTCGGTCACGCTGGTCGGCGCCTTCCTGGTCGCGGCCCTCGCGCTCACCGTGGACTGGCTCTCCGCCCTGGCCGAGCGCGTCTTCCGACCACGGGGACTGTGAGCCCCCCGCACCACCCGCACCACCTGCACGACCGACAACCTCGCACGACACTCATGCACCCGACACCGAAGAGGACATCGTGAAGCGCATCGTCTCCACCGTCGCCCTGCTGGCTGCTGCCGGCATGACCCTGACCGCCTGTTCCGGGGGCTCGTCCTCCGGGGGCGGGGAAGGCGTGCTCTCCGGCGCGTCGATCTCCGTCGGCGGGAAGGACTTCACCGAGCAGCTCGTGCTCTGTGAGATCTCCGTCGCCGTGCTGTCCGACGCCGGCGCCGACGTCACCAACCGCTGCAGCATCCAGGGGACCGAGGCGACCCGCGCCGCGCTGCTGTCCGGCGACATCGACACCTACTGGGAGTACACCGGTACCGGCTGGATCACCCACCTGGGCCACCCCGACGCGATCCAGGACTCGCAGGAGCAGTTCGAGGCCGTCAAGGCCGAGGACCTCGAGGCGAACCAGATCGAGTGGCTCGACTACGCGCCGTTCAACAACACCTACGCGCTCGCCGCGAACGCCGACACGATGGCCAAGTACGGCATCTCCACCCTGAGCGAGCTCGCGGCGATCAACGAGGAGGGTCAGGCTCCGGGCCTCTGCGTCGAGTCCGAGTTCTCGGTCCGCAACGACGGACTCCCGGGCATGGCCCTCACCTACGGCACCGAGTTCTCCGCCGACCAGATCAGCGAGCTCGCGACCGGCGCGATCTACCAGGCGACCGGTGACGGTGACTGCGAGTTCGGCGAGGTCTACACGACCGACGGCCGCATCGTGGAGTTCGGCCTGACCGTCCTCGAGGACGACAAGAACTTCTTCCCGAAGTACAACCCCTCGCCCAACGTGCGCGAGGAGCTGCTCACCGAGTACCCGGCGATCGCCGACGTCTTCGCGCCGATCTCGGCCGCGCTCGACGAGGAGTCGATGACCATGATGAACGCCGCGGTCGACGTGGACGGCGAGGACCCGGCCGACGTCGCCGTGGACTGGCTGACCGAGAAGGGCCTGATCGGCTGATCAGCCCCGAGGGCCCGGGCCGAGGGCCCCGGAGGCAGCTGCCTCCGGGGCCCTCGATCGTGACGCCCGGTCCGACGGTGTCGGCCCGCGCAGGTGCTACTCGAGCTCGAACGCACCCACGTCGAACCCCGCACCCTGCGGTCGGGCGACGCCCCGCTGGTCGGTTGCCGGCGAGGTACCGGCGTCCGCCGCGTCGATCGCCGGGCTACCGGCCCCGAGCGCGTGGGTGAGGGTGGGACCGCCGTTGTCGGCGAGGGGACCCAGCAGGGCGTCCGTGCTCGACTGGTCCGTGGTCCCGTTCGGGTTGCACGACCCGTCGCTGATCACGTTGTTCCCCCCCGACGTGATCGTCGCAGCACCGCCGCCCTCGATCGCGCAGGCGACCGCACCGCCGAAGCCCTCCATCACGCTGTTCGTCAGCACCATCGAGGCCGGGGCCCCGAAGGTGGCCACGAG
>NZ_JBFHHB010000318.1:0-3019 GCF_041597215.1 Actinotalea sp. | reverse complement strand
GCCCGGTTCTATCCACAGGTTTCTCCCCGACTGTGCACATCCGCCCAGGCGCGTTGTCCACAGCGGTCCCCAGGATGGCGCACAGGGGGCAAGGGGTCGCTTTAGGTCCACGGGCTGAGGGCTTCTACCCTCTCGAAGGTGCCTCGTCGCGTGTCGGTGGCGCGCGGTAGACACAGGGTGTCGGCCCTGCGCGGTGGTCGTGCCGGGCCGGTCCGGATCGGTCCGCAGGGGCGCGAGCGGAGTGCAGGTGCAGCCCCGGCGTGGTTCACGCGGCGGGTCGTCAGGTTCGAGGGGGAGCAGTGAGCATCGAGGAGCTCGAAGGGCTCGCGACGCGGCGTCCGGACTACGACCGCACCCCTCCGCAGGACGTCCCCGCGGAGCAGAGCGTGCTCGGCGGGATGATGCTCTCGAAGGACGCCATCGCGGACGTCATCGAGCAGCTGCGTGGGACGGACTTCTACCGCCCGGCGCACGAGCTGGTCTACGACGCGATCCTCGACCTGTACGGCCGTGGTGAGCCGGCGGACGCCGTGACCGTCGCAGCCGAGCTGACCAAGCGCGGTGAGCTGCAGCGCATCGGCGGAGCCCCGTACCTGCACACCCTGATCTCGATGGTGCCGACGGCCGCCAACGCCGGCTACTACGCCCGGATCGTGCGCGAGCGGGCCGTGCTGCGCCGACTCGTCGAGGCCGGCACCCGGATCGTCCAGCTCGGCTATGCGACCGACGGCGGGGACGTCGACGAGATCGTCAACACCGCGCAGGCCGAGGTCTACGCCGTCACCGAGCAGCGCACCTCCGAGGACTACCTCCCGCTCTCGGAGATCCTCAACCCGACGATGGAGGAGATCGAGGCCAACGGCAGCCGTGGCGACGGGATGAGCGGGGTGCCCACCGGGTTCATCGAGCTCGACCGCCTCACCAACGGCCTGCACGGCGGCCAGATGATCGTCCTCGCCGCGCGCCCCGCGATCGGCAAGTCGACGCTCGGGATCGACATCGCCCGGTCCGCCTCGATCAAGCACGGCATGACCTCCGCCATCTTCTCCCTGGAGATGAGCCGCTCGGAGATCACCATGCGCATGCTCTCGGCGGAGGCCCGCGTGCCGCTGCAGAACATGCGCAAGGGCACCATGCGCGACGACGACTGGCAGAAGCTCGCCGGGACGATGGGCCGGCTCTCCCAGGCCCCCTTGTTCATCGACGACTCCCCGAACCTCTCGCTCATGGAGATCCGCGCGAAGTGCCGTCGGCTCAAGCAGCGGCACGACCTCAAGCTCGTCGTCATCGATTACCTGCAGCTGATGAGCTCGGGCAAGCGCGTGGAGTCCCGTCAGCAGGAGGTCAGCGAGTTCTCCCGTGCGCTGAAGCTCCTGGCCAAGGAGCTCGAGGTGCCGGTGATCGCGATCTCGCAGCTCAACCGTGGCGCCGAGCAGCGCACCGACAAGCGCCCGCAGATGAGCGACCTGCGTGAGTCGGGCTCGATCGAGCAGGACGCCGACATCGTCATCCTGCTGCACCGCGAGGACGCCTACGAGCGCGAGTCACCCCGGGCCGGTGAGGCCGACCTCATCGTCGCCAAGCACCGCAACGGACCGACGGACACGATCGTCGTCGCGTTCCAGGGCACCTACGCGCGTTTCGTGGACATGGCGCCGTCGGGGATGTAGTCGCTGCGGCCCCCGGAGCGGGTGGGGGGCCGTGAGGAAGGACGTAGGCTCGAGTGTCGTGGCCACTTTCTCCTCGGTGAAGCAGCAGCACGTCCTCCAGGCGATCGGCGAGTACGACAGCCGCGGGAGCGCAGAGTTCCTGGCGCTGTACGGCTTCGAGCCGACGCCGGGCTACCCGTTGGTGCACGAGGGGCGGGAGTACGACTCGATGGCGATCCTCGGCGTCGCCCACCGGTACGCGACCGGTCGGCTCGCCCCGCCCGCCGAGTTCCACGAGGGCCCTCAGGGCGCCGCCGCCTTGCTGCGCAAGCGCGGCTTCGAGGTCGTCGGGCCGACGGTGGCGCCCGCCCCGACCCGCGCGCGTGCCACCCGCGCCCCCCGCGCGACGGTCCCCCGCACCCCCGCGGTCCGGGCGGCAGCGGCACGGGAGTACGTCCCGGCGATCTGCCCGACCTGCTCGATGGCCCTCCCCGCGACGGGACGCTGCGACAACTGCGACTGATCCCTGCCGTCCGGGCCCCGCCGGGCACAGCCCGAGCACAGAACTGTGGGTTACCTGTCGATCTGAGGATTCTCCTGACACTGCAGGTCAGCGCGCCGATCGACAGGGTGTCCGACCGCAGGGCGCGGTCGGCTCTCCCCCACGAGAGGACCCGTCATGAGCATCTCCGGCGTCGCTTCGGCGAATGCCTTCGCCTCGGTGAACCCCTTCGCCTCGGTCACCCTTCAGGCAGGATCGGCCTCGTCCACCCAGCGCAGCGGCGCCACGCCGTCCGGCCAGGTCCCGCCCCCGCCCGGCAACGGCGGCGGCACCCCCCCGCACGTCAGCTCGGCCGCCGAGGCGCTGGGGCTGTCCGAGGACGAGGTCATGGAGGCCCTGAGCAACGGCTCGTCCCTCGCCGAGCTCGCGGAGGAGCAGGGCGTCTCCGAGGACGACCTCGTCGCGGCCATCGTCGCGGACATGCCGGACGACATGAAGGCGATGGGCAACGTCGAGGACATGGTCGGGCACCTCGTCGAGCAGAGCGGGCTGGGCCGCCCGATGGGACCTCCCCCGGCCGGCTCCACCGGGGTCTTCGGCGGCGAGATGACCACCGACCAGCAGAACACCCTCAGCGCGATCAGCGACCTCCTCGGCACGGACAGCTCCACGCTCCTCGGCGTGCTGCAGAACGGCTCCAGCCTGATGGACCTGCTCGCCGACGCAGGAGTCAGCGCCGAGGCACTCGCGGGGGCCGTGGAGAACGGGCTGCTCCTCGACATGACGGCGTGAGCCCGTCGGCGGTGCGGGCCGCCGGCGCGGCAGCCCGGCCCGCACCGTCGACGACCGCCATTTTCACGGGCCAAGG
>NZ_JBFHHB010000317.1:0-3059 GCF_041597215.1 Actinotalea sp. | reverse complement strand
CTCCCTCGCGTGGTCGGTGCACCTGACGGCGAACAACCCGGCGGCCGCGTACTTCGTCACCACGACGCGCATCTGGGAGCTGGCGCTCGGTGGGGCGATCGCGGTGCTCGGCCTGCGGCAGTGGACGCTTCCGCGGCGCCTCTCCGGGCCGGTCGCCCTCCTGGGCCTGGCCGCGGTGCTGGTCGCGGTGCTCGCCTACTCCTCCACCACGCCGTTCCCCGGCGCGGCGGCGCTGCTGCCGACGCTCGGCACCGCAGCGGTGATCCTCGCGCGGGCCCCGGAACGCTCGGCGGCGGGCCGGGTGCTCGGCCTGCGCGGCGCCCAGCTGCTCGGCGACGTCTCCTACTCGACCTACCTGTGGCACTGGCCGCTGATCGTGCTGCTGCCCTTCGCCGTGCACCGCGCGTTGAGCGGGTGGCAGCTCGCCGGGGTCGCCGTGGCCTCGATCGGGCTGGCGTGGCTGACCAAGCGCTTCGTCGAGGACCCGGCGCGCCGTTCCGCGCTGCTCAACCGTTCCGCACTCGCCACCACTGCCCTGCTCGTGGTGTGCACGGCGACGGGCGCGCTGGCCGGGGCGGGCCTGCAGGCCTGGGCGGCTGACCGGTCGGCTCGGGAGATCGCCGCAGCCGAGCAGGCGGTGGCGGCGCACCCCGAGTGCCTGGCCGCCACGGGCCTGCTGTCCGGGGAGGACTGCACTGCGTTCGACGGTCAGCTGTGGACCCCCGCCGTGCAAGCGGCGCAGGACAAGCCGCGCCTGTACGAGGACGGCTGCTGGAACGAGCAGCCGTACGCCACGCGCACCACCTGCACCTACGGTCCGGACGACGCCACCGTCCGCATCGCGCTGGTCGGCAACTCGCATGCGGGGCACTGGTTCCCCCCGGTGGAGCAGATCGCCGAGGACCGCGGCTGGCAGGTCACCACCTACCTCGCCTCCGCCTGCTACCCGGTGGACGTGGACCTGGCGTTCAGCGACGAGGACTCGACCGACGGGTGCTCGGAGTGGAACGCCTGGGTGCGCGGGAAGGTCGCCACCGGCGGCTACGACGTCGTCGTCCTGTCCGCCCGCACCGACCAGCACCTGGCGGACGTGCCTCGCGAGCAGGAGGACGCCGTCGCGCAGGAGGCCTACGCCCGGGTGCTCGACGGCTTCACGGACCTGGGCGCGGGCGTGGTGGTGATCCGCGACACCCCGAACTTCCCGGGCTCGGTACCCGACTGCGTCGGGGCCTCGCCGTCGCAGGACTGCACGGTGCCGCGCGCGGAGGCGCTGGAGGTCGACCCACTGGCCCTCGCCGCCGCGTCCGACGGCTCGGGGCGTGTCGCGCTGCTGGACGCCTCGGACCTGCTGTGCGACAGCGAGCTGTGCCACGGGGTGCTGGGCAACGCCATCGTCATGTTCGACCACGGGCACCTGACGGCGACCTTCTCGCGGTCACTGCGCCCGCTCGTGGAACCGGCCCTCGACGACGCGCTCCGTCGGGCGGGGTAGGGCCGGACGACGTCGGTCTGCGCGCCGGCCGGTCTGCGCGGGTCTGAGCCCTCCGCGGGCCTCAGTCCTGCGCGGCCCTCAGTCCTGCGCGGTCGTCGCTCGCTCGTCGGCCGCGTAGACGCGGGCGCGGGTGACGTAGCGCGCACCGTTGTCCCAGAGCGCGGCGACCTCGTCGTCGGTCAGCTGCCGGCGCACCTTGCCCGGCACCCCCGCCACCAGCGAGCGCGGCGGGATCACGGTGCCCTCGAGCACCACGGCTCCGGCGGCGATCAGCGACTGCCGGCCGACGACGGCCCGCGTGAGCACCGTCGCGTTCATCCCGATGAGGCAGCCCTCCTCGATCGTGCAGCCGTGCACCACCGCGCCGTGCCCCACGCTCACCCCGGCCCCCACGACGGCGGGCGACCCGGCCTCGGTGTGCACCACGACGTTGTCCTGGAGGTTCGCCCCCGGCCCGAGGACGATCTCGTCGATGTCACCGCGCAGCACGGCACCGAACCACACGCTCGCGTCGGCGGCGATCGTGACCTTGCCGATGAGGGAGGCGTTCGGTGCGATCCAGGCCGAGGGGTCGACCTCGGGCGAGCGGCCGGCGAAGGGAAGGGAGACCATGCGGGCCAGCCTACGCAGCGCTCCCGGACGGGCCGCCGGAGCCGCCTGCTTCGAGCCAAGGCACGTGACCGCAACCGCTCGCCGTCGACCGCCCCGGGACCGCGACGGCGGCGGGTCACCACAGGCGCTCGTCCGCGATGGGGCGCCCGGGACCGCACCCGGCGGGTCGTCGCCGCCTACGAGGAGGGGCCCGCGCCGAGGTGATCCGTCGTGGCCGCGACAACCCGGACGCCGGCGGCGGCCAGTCCGGCGACCGCTGCCGAGTCGCCAGGGGCATCCGTGACGACCCCTGCCACCTCTGCCAGCGGGAGCACGAGGAACGGTGAGGCGGCGCCGATCTTCTCGGCGCTCGCCAGCACGTAGGTCTCCGCGGCGCGGCCCGCCAGGGTGCGCTTCATCGCGGCCTCCTCGGCGTCTCCGGTGGTGAGGCCCGCCTCGGCGTGAACGCCCGTGACGCCGAGCAGGAAGAGGTCGGCGCTGACCCGCTGGGCCTCCTCGACGGCCCAGGCTCCGCAGGCGACGACGGAGTGCTTGAAGATCCGGCCGCCCAGGACGAGCACCTCGACCCGCGGGTGCTCGGCGAGGGCCGCTGCGACCGTCGGGCTGTGCGTGACGATCGTCGCGAGGAGGTCGGGCGGGAGTGCCTGGGCGACGGCGAGCGCCGTCGTGCCGCCGTCGAGAATCACGGTCGAGCCGGGCTCGATCAGCGCCGCGGCCGCCCGTGCGACGCGGAGCTTGCCCTCGGGGTGCACGCCCTGGCGGGTGCGGTAGTCGGCCATCGCCGGGGAGGCCGGCAGGGCGCCGCCGTAGACGCGTTGGCACAGGCCGGCGGCGGCGAGCGACCTCAGGTCGCGCCGGATGCTGTCCTCGGAGAGGCCGAGCTCGGCTGCGAGGTCCTTGGCGACGATCCGGCCGTCGACGGCGAGCCGGTGGAGCAGCAGCTCGCGGCGTTGGG
>NZ_JBFHHB010000316.1:0-3062 GCF_041597215.1 Actinotalea sp. | reverse complement strand
CCTGCAGCCGCGCCATCCACGCCTCGACGTCCTCGGGACGGCGGGGCAGCGCCGCGGAGAGGTTCTCGTTGCCGTCGGCGGTGATCAGGACGTCGTCCTCGATCCGCACGCCGATCCCGCGGTACTCCTCGGGCACGGCGAGGTCGTCCGACTTGAAGTACAGGCCGGGCTCGATCGTGAAGACCATCCCCGGCTCGAGCACGCCGTCCAGGTACATCTCGCGCCTGGCCTGGGCGCAGTCGTGCACGTCGAGCCCCAGGTGGTGGCTCGTGCCGTGCACCATCCAGCGGCGGTGGAACTGGCCCTCGGGGTCGAGGGACTCGGCGGCCGTGCAGGGCAGCAGCCCCCACTCCTCGAGCCGCGCGGCGATGACCTCCATCGCTGCGTTGTGCAGGTCGCGGAAGGTGGTGCCCGGCTTGGCGACGGCGAACGCGGCGTCGGCCGCGTCGAGGACGGCGAGGTAGATCCGCCGCTGGACCTCCGTGAACGTGCCGTCGATCGGCAGCGATCGCGTCACGTCGGCGGTGTAGAGCGAGTCGGCCTCGACCCCGGCGTCGAGCAGCAGGACGTCGCCCTCGTGCACCTCGCCGTCGTTGCGGATCCAGTGCAGCGTCGTGGCGTGCTCCCCGGAGGCGGCGATCGTCTCGTAGCCGACGGCGTTGCCCTCCTCGCGGGCGTTGCCGTCGAAGACCGCCTCGATGACCCGCTCCCCGCGGCGGTGGGCCACTGCGCGCGGGAGTTCGCGGATGACGCGCTCGAAGCCGGCGGCGGTCGCGGCGATCGCGATCCGCATCTGCTCGACCTCCCAGGCGTCCTTGACCAGGCGCAGCTCGGAGACGGCCTCGGCGAGCGTCTCGTCCGCCGCGAGGATCTCCGCCTCGGTGAGGTCCGACTCCGCGCGGGCGAGCTCGACCTGCGTCGTCACGGTGTCGTCGGCCTCGGGCACCACCCTGACCTGCACGCCGTCCACGCCGACGTCCTTCGCGAGGGCGTCCGGCAGCTGGTCGAGCGGCAGGACGCGCAGGCCGGTGAGCTCGGCGAGGTCCTCCAGGCTCGGGCGCGCCCCGACCCAGAACTCCCCGTAGCGGGAGTCGGCGAAGAACTCCTCGCTGTCCCGCCCTGCCATCGGACGGCAGTAGAGCACGGCCTCGTGCCCGCCCTCGACCGGGTGCAGCACGAGCACGGCGTCGGGCTCCTGGTCGGTGCCCAGGCCGGTGAGGTGCGCGAAGGCGGAGTGCGGCCGGAACCGGTAGTCGGTGTCGTTGGAGCGGGTGCGCAGCGGGCCGGCGGGGACCACCAGGCGATCGCCGGGGAACTGCGCGCTGAGCCGCTCACGACGGGCGGCGGCGAACGGGGCGACGTCGGCGCGGGCCGGCCGCGGAGCGTGCGCGCCACCCCACCGGTCGGAGATGAACCTGCGGAACGCCGCCGAGGTGGGGCGCTGCGATCGGTTGCTGCCTCACGCCGCCAGGCTCTGCGGGGCGGGGGCGGAGGTCTGCTGCGGGGTCTGCTCGGACATGCCCCCATCGTGGCACTGTCGGCGGGATGCTCCGTGACGCGATGCGGCAGAGGTCTCGTCCGGAGGCGGGCGCGCGAGCCCTACCCTTGAGCCCGTGCGTATCGACCTCCACACCCACTCGGTGGCCTCGGACGGCACCGAGCAGCCGGATGAGGTCATCGCCTCGGCCGTGCGCGCCGGGCTGGACGTCGTCGCCCTCACCGACCACGACTCCACCCGCGGCTGGGACGAGGCGGAGCGGGCAGCCCGTGAGCTCGGCATCGGCCTGGTGCGCGGGGTGGAGCTGTCCTGCCGGCTGCACGGGCGCAGCGTGCACCTGCTCGGCTACCTGCTCGACCCGCAGAGCCCCGCCCTGCTCGCCGAGGCGGAGACGGTGCGCGAGGCGCGCGTCGAACGAGCCCGCCGCATCGTCGACCGGCTGTCGAAGGACCTGCCGCTGACCTGGGGTGACGTCCTGCAGCAGACCGGCGACGAGGCCACCGTCGGGCGCCCGCACATCGCTGACGCCCTCGTGGCACGCGGGCACGTGCCGGACCGCACGGCAGCCTTCGACCGCCTCCTCGCGACGGGGTCGCCGTACTGGGTGCCGCACTACGCACCCGACGCGGCCCACGCGATCGGGATGGTCCTCGAGGCCGGTGGGGTGCCCGTGCTGGCACATCCCGGCGCGGCCAGGCGTGACCGGCCCGTCAGCGACGCGGAGATCGCGGGCCTGGTCGACGCCGGACTGGCCGGGCTCGAGGTCGACCACCGCGACAACGACGAGGCCCAACGCGCCCGGCTGCGCGCCGCGGCACGACGACACGACCTGCTCGAGACCGGCTCGAGCGACTACCACGGCACGGGCAAGCCCAACCGCCTGGGGGAGAACCTCACCACCGCAGAGGTACTCGCCGAGATCACTCAGCGCGGTCGACTCGAGGTGCTGCGGTGAACGTCGTCAACTGGCGGATGCTGGCCGAGGTGTTCATCACCCTGTTCATCATCATGGACCCGCCCGGGACGGTGCCGATCTTCCTCGGGCTCACCGGGGCGATGACGCGGGCCCAGCGGCACCGCGCCGCGCGACAGGCCGTGCTGGTGGCGTTCGGGGTGATCGTCTCCTTCGCGGTGTTCGGCCAGCAGCTGCTCGCGTACATGCACATCTCGCTCGCGGCCCTCCAGGCGTCGGGTGGACTGCTGCTCCTGCTCGTCGCCATGGAGCTGCTGACGGGCAACGCGGACGCCCCGCAGCCCTCGGCCAACGAGAGCGTCAACGTCGCCCTCGTCCCCCTCGGCACCCCCCTGCTCGCGGGTCCCGGCGCGATCGTCGCGACGATGGTCTTCGTCCAGCAGTCCGACGCCATGGAGGACTGGCTCGCGATCGCCCTCGGGGTGGTCGGCGTGCACATCTGCCTGTGGCTCGCGATGCGTTTCGCCGGACTCGTGCACCGCGTGCTGAAGGACTCCGGCACGACTCTCGTGACCCGGATCGCCGGACTCCTGCTCGCGGCCATCGCCGTCCAGCTCGTCGCGGACGCGGTCATCGCCTTCGTCGCCACGG
>NZ_JBFHHB010000315.1:0-3075 GCF_041597215.1 Actinotalea sp. | reverse complement strand
CGCTGGAGGACGAGGGCGTGCGCCTGCTCTGCGAGGGCCTGGAGCGGGAGGCCCTCGAGGTTCGGCATCCCGCCGGCCAACGAGACCACCTCGGGGCGGTTCGCGACGGCGAAGAGAGCGCGGATCTCCGAAGCGCGCATCCCGTGCGTGCGGGCTGCGTAGGAGGTGTTCCAGGGGTCCAGACGGGTCCCGGCGGCGGCGGAGGTGGGGCCGACAGGCACCTGCCCCGTCGGTCCACCGAGGTGTGAGGTCATGGAACGAGTGTGCCACCCCGTCGGGGCGATGCGATCCGCCGCCCACCGGCCGGGAAACGGGCACGCCACCGGGAGCGGGACGGAGGGACGGTCACGACGGGATCACGTCAGGGCCATCGCCAGGACTGCGCCCGGCGCGACTCCTGGAGCGACGCCCGGGACCACGCCCCACCAGGACGAGAAATGCCGCCCCGCGGTGCGGGACGGCATTCCTGGACGGAGAAGTGCGCTCAGGCGAGGACGCTCTCGATCTCCTGCACGAGCGCGGGCTTCGGGCGTGCGCCCACGATCTGCTTGACCAGCTCGCCGCCCTTGTAGATGTTGATGGTCGGGATCGACGTGATCCCGTACGCAGCCGTCGTCCGCGGGTTCTCGTCGGTGTTGAGCTTCGCGATCGTCAGTCGTCCCTCATAGGTGCCCGAGAGCTCCTCGAGGATCGGCGCGACGGCGCGGCACGGGCCGCACCAGGGCGCCCAGAAGTCCACCAGGACGGGGACGTCGGCGGACAGGACGTCGTCCTTGAAGCTCGCGTCGGTGACGGGGACAGTGCTCACAGGATCTCCTCGAGGGTCGCGGGTACGGTCTGCAGGGCGGCCGGGGCGGCCGTCCCCGCGAGGTAGTGCTGGGCGTCGAGGGCCGCGGCGCAGCCGCTCCCTGCCGCCGTGATCGCCTGTCGGTAGGTGTGGTCCACCAGGTCACCGCAGGCGAAGACCCCTGCGACGTCGGTGGCGGTGCCCCGTCGCTCGTCCCCGCCCACCAGGACGTAGCCGGACTCGTCCAGGGCGACGGTCCCGACGACGAGCTCGTTGCGCGGGATGTGACCGATCGCCACGAACACCCCTGTGACGTCGAGGTCGCGCTCCTCGCCGGTCAGCGTGTCGCGCAGGCGGACCCCGGAGACCTTGCCGGCACCGTGGATCGCCACGACCTCGCTGTTCCACGCGAAGCGGATCTTCGGGTCGTTCAGTGCCCGGTCCGCCATGATCTTGGAGGCGCGCAGCTCGTCGCGACGGTGCACGATCGTCACGGTCCTGGCGAAGCGGGTCAGGAAGGTGGCCTCCTCGATCGCTGAGTCACCACCGCCCACCACGACGATGTCCTGGTCGCGGAAGAAGAAGCCGTCGCAGGTGGCGCACCAGGACACCCCGTGGCCGGAGAGCGCCTTCTCCTCGGGCAGTCCGAGCTCCCGGTAGGCCGAGCCCATCGCCAGGATCACCGCGCGGGCGAGGAAGGTCTCACCGTTCCCCGTGATGACGGTCTTGACGGGGCCGTCGAGGTCGACGGAGACGACGTCGTCGTACAGGATCGTCGCGCCGAAGCGCTCGGCCTGCTTCTGCATGTTCTCCATGAGCTCGGGGCCCATGATCCCGTCGACGAACCCGGGGAAGTTCTCGACCTCCGTGGTGTTCATCAGTGCGCCACCTGCCGTGACCGACCCGGCCACGACGATGGGTTCGAGGCCCGCCCGGGCCGCGTAGACGGCCGCGGTGTACCCGGCGGGGCCGGACCCGATGATGACGATCTCGTGCACGCTCTGGCTCACAGTCATCCTTCTGTCGATGCGTGTCTGCGCCAACAGATCCTAGGTGCCGGATGTTCCCCGGTGGGTCAGGAGACCCGGACCTCGACCAGCTCGATCCGGTTGAGGCCCTCGGCGTTCTGCGGAAGTGCGGTGAACCACAGGACGATCGAGGAGGCCTCGGTCGGTTCGCTGAAGGTCAGCACCGTCTCGGCCGACATCGGCCCGGAGGCCAGGACCGGGCCCTCGGTGGGCGTGGAGGGGTCGGTCGCGCGGACCTCGACCATGCCACCGGTCCCCTGGACGGTCAGCGTCACCGAGCTGACGGTCGCGGGCTCGGCCAGCGTGACGGCGTAGCCGATACCGGACTTCATCCCGTAGGTCGGCGACCGGTAGGTCCGGGAGAACCAGTAGGTGCCCGGGTCGCCGTCGATGGCGGCCCCGACGGCCTCCGGGTGCTCGTTGTTGTCTCCGCCGGGAGGCGGGTCGAGCATCTGCGCGGAGGCGATGACCGGAGCAGGGCCGGCCGTCGCCGTCGGCGACGCGCTCTGCTCGCCGGTCTGGCCGTCCTCGGTCTCGGTCGGGCTCGGGCTCTCGAAGGAGGTCGGCTTGGGGCTGGACGCGCCGGAGTCGGAGTCCGCGAGCACCCCGAGCCCGGAGAAGAGCCCACCGGGAGCCGTGAGCGAGTTCCAGGCCAGCACCGCTCCGATGACCAGGAGCACCGCGACCACGCCGAGGACCACGGGGGTCGGGTTGAACCGCCGGGTGGTCAGCACCTCGGCCGATCGCCCGATGAGCGAGTCGAAGTCGCGGTGGGCGCTCGACGGCCGCCTCTCGCTCGAGGGTGCGAAGGCCGGCAGCGAGGCGGGCGCCGCGGCGGGCTCGGAGCGGGACGCGCCGGCCTGCCGGGGTGGGGCGTCGCCGACCCGTGCCGTCGAACGCGCCGTTCCGGTGCCCTCGGACAGGGCACTGGTGGCGGAGGCCGCCGCGGCCTCCGACCGTGGATCGGGCCGACGGACCTGGGGGACGAATGCAGGAGGCGGCGTCCCTGGGCGATCGGATCGCACCCCGTCGAGGGAGCCGCGGACCGAGGTGCGCAGGACCGGTGCCGCGGGAGCCTCGTCCGTCCCCTCCGGGAGGGCCTCGGCGCCGAGGTCGGCCTCGAGGGCGCCCTCGACGGCGGCCGCGTCCGGCACGGGCGGCACTGGGACGTCCGTCGCGGTCTCGGTCGCATCCCGCGGGGCGTCCGGTGCCGCAGCGTCGTCGATGGTCGACGATGCGTCGACGGGGGCATCGGCACGG
>NZ_JBFHHB010000314.1:0-3076 GCF_041597215.1 Actinotalea sp. | reverse complement strand
GGCGGCGGCCCTCAGCATGCCGTCGGGGCGGGTGCCGGCCGCGGTGAGGCGCCCGAGCGTGGCGTGGCCCGTGACGTTCACCTCGTGCCCGCGGCGGCGGAGCTCGGCGATCGTCCGTTCGCCGACGGTCTCCTCGACATGCAGGGCCTTGCGCTCGACGACGCGTGGCGCGAAGGAGGAGACGAGGTGGGTCGTGTGCCAGGACGGGGCGTCGATCGCCTCCTGGAGATCCATCCCGAAGGCGAGGTGACGCAGCAGGAAGGGGACCTGCCACTGGTCCTGCTGGTCACCGCCCGGGGTGCCGCAGGCGAGCTCGGCGTGGCCGTCGCGCAGCACGAGCGTCGGGCTCAGCGTCGTACGAGGTCGCCTGCCCGGACCGATCGTCCCCGGCAGGCCGGGCTCGAGCCAGAACATCTGCGCACGGGTGGGCAGGGCGAAGCCGAGCGAGGCGATCGTCGGGGAGCTCTGCAGCCATCCGCCGCTCGGGGTCGCCGAGACGGTGTTCCCCCAGCGGTCGACGACGTCCACGTGGCAGGTGTCGCCGCGGACGGTGCCGTCGGGTGCGGTCGGGGGCTCGCCTGCGGTGCTCGGGGCGAACGTGGGCTCGCCTGCGGTGCTCGGGGCGAACGTGGGCTCGCCACCTCCCGGGCCGGCAGGCGGTGCGACGGCCGGCGGGGCTCCGTCCTCGAGGCCGCGCGTGACCTGGAGGGGCAGTCGCGGCGTCCGGCCGTCGGGGGAGCCAGGGTGGAGCCCGCCGCGCGCCTCCGGCCCGATCAGGGCGCGACGCTCGTCGGCGTACGCGGGGGACAGGAGGGTCTCGAGGGGGACGTCGCTGTGGTCCGGGTCGCCGTACCAGGCGTCGCGGTCGGCGAAGGCGAGCTTGGCCGACTCGGTGACGGCATGGATGAGCTCCGCGGCGTCCGGGGAGGTGTCGTCGAGGTCCAGGCCCTCGAGCACGCGCAGCTGCTGCAGGAGGACGGGCCCCTGGCCCCACGGCCCGGTCTTGGCGATCGTCCGGCCGAACACGTCCACGCTGACGGCGTCCTCCTCGCTGCTGCGCCAGTCGGCGAGGTCCTGGCCGCGCAGGAGGCCGTGATGGGCGCGCCCGGAGGAGTCGTGCACCGCCGGCCCGGTGCACATCGCGTCGACGGCCTCGGCGACGAAGCCCTCGTAGAACGCGGCGCGGGCGGCCTCGATGCCCGCCTCGCGGTCGCGGTGGGCGTCGGCGGCTGCCGCCAGCCGTTCGAGCGTCGTCGCGAGGGCGGGGTTGGTGAACCGGGACCCGGGGGAGGGCGGTGCGCCGTGGCGGAGGTAGAGCTCGGCCGAGGAGTGCCAGTGCTCCCGGAAGAGCCCGGCGACCCGGCCGATCGTCGCGGCGGCCTGCGGGAGGAGTGGGAAGCCGTCGCGGGCGTAGCCGAGAGCGGGGGTGAGCACCGCGCGTACCGTCCAGGTCCCGTACCTGGCGAGCAGGTCCATCCACGCCCCGAAGGACCCGGGCACGACAGCGGGCAGCAGTCCCGTCCCGGGGATCGAGTCCAGGCCGAGCGAGGTGAAGGCCTCGGGGGTGGCCGCCGCGGGCGCTGTGCCTTGCCCGCAGATCACGAAGGGCCGGTCGGCGCCCGCCGCTTTGGCGAGGATCGGCACGTCCCCGCCGAGTCCGTTGAGATGCGGCTCGACGACGTGCAGGACGAGTCCTGCGCACACCGCGGCGTCGAAGGCGTTCCCGCCCTGCTCGAGCACGGCCATTCCGGCGTGGGAGGCCAGCCAGTGGGTCGAGGCCACCATCCCGTGCGTGCCGAGCATCTCCGGACGCGTGGTGGGGGTGGGCTGCCGGGTCACGTCCTGCATGATCGCATGTGGCGCGGTCGCGTTCGGCCGGCTCGCGGGTCGCCCGGCGTCGGCTCGTCAGGCTCCGCCGCACGCCGCGTGCTCGGCTGAGCACGTGGTTTGGACCTGCCCCTCGGCTCGGGTAGAGTTCCCCGCCGGTACGCCGTCCGGTTCGAGGCGCGCCCCGCAGCAGCGGAGCGTCGTCGAATGACCGGTACGGATACCCCCATGGGGTATGGTGTAATTGGCAGCACGAGTGATTCTGGTTCACTTAGTCTAGGTTCGAGTCCTGGTACCCCAGCGTGTGCAGGTGCGGTCCCGCGAGAGCATGGACAGAGCACCGGTTCACATACGGTAGAGTTCTCAGCCGTCGATCCCCTCGGGGAAAGACAGTCCCGGCCCCCATCGTCTAGTGGCCTAGGACGCCGCCCTCTCACGGCGGTAACAGGGGTTCGAATCCCCTTGGGGGTACGACAACAGCCCGGTCATCCACGATGACCGGGCTGTTCTGCGTCTGCGGGTCGGTTGCCCAGGGCCTGCGGGTCGGCTGCCCCGGGTCTGCGGGTCGGCTGCCCCGGGTCGCGCCATGGCGTCCCGGGGCTCCTCGGGTTCAGTCGCCGGTGCGGCGCAGGACCTCGGTGAGACGGTTGGCCGCCGCGACGACGGCACCGGCGTGCAGCCGTCCCGGCTGACGGCTCAGTCGCTCGACGGGGCCGGAGATCGACACGGCTGCCACGACGCGACCGGAGCTCCCGCGCACGGGTGCCGAGACCGACGCGACGCCCGCCTCGCGCTCGGCGACCGACTGCGCCCAGCCCCGACGTCGGACGCCCGAGAGGACGGTCGCGGTGAACTTGGCGCCCTGGAGCCCGCGGTGCAGGCGGTCGGGCTCCTCCCAGGCGAGCAGGATCTGGGCGGCGGAGCCGGCGTGCATGGTCAGGGTCGCGCCGACGGGGATCGAGTCGCGCAGGCCGATGGGTCGCTCCGCCGCGGCGACGCAGATCCGCTGGTCGCCCTGGCGGCGGTAGAGCTGTGCGCTCTCGCCGCAGTGGTCGCGCAAGGCGGCGAGGACGGGGTTGGCCGCGGCGAGGAGGCGGTCCTCTCCTGCGGCCGTCGACAGCTCGGCGAGGCGCGGGCCGAGGACGAAGCGACCCTGCATGTCGCGGGCCACGAGCCGATGGTGCTCGAGGGCGACGGCGAGGCGATGGGCCGTCGGTCGGGCAAGATGGGTCGCGGCGACCAGCTGCGC
>NZ_JBFHHB010000313.1:0-3077 GCF_041597215.1 Actinotalea sp. | reverse complement strand
GGGCGGGACCGACGGGTCGGGCGGCGCGACCGGCTCGTCGCCCGGGCCGACGGGCCGCGCGACGGGCCGCAGACCCCGCATCCACTGCTCGGGCCCGGCCTGGGCCCTGGCGAGCCGCGCGCGGGCGGCCTGCGCACCGAGCAGGGCCCCGGCCGCGCTGGCGCCGAGATGAGCGACGACGGGCCGGACGGGGCCCTGGGTGGAGTGCAGTGCAACGGTCGCCAGGCGCAGGCGCCGCTGCAGCGGTCCCTGGCGCAGGCCGAGGGACTGCGTGCGCTCGTGCGGGACGATGTCGAGCCGGCGGTCCAGCCGTCCGCGCCGGACCAGCAGGGCCCGGTCGGTCAGCACGTAGCCGTTGCGTCGCCACGCGATCGGGTCGAGCCACTTGGCCCTCGCCGGGCTGGTGACGAACCCGCGCTCCCGGCCCGAGCCCGACAGCGCGTCCTCGAGCACGCCACGCGGGTCCGGGGCGCCGAGATCGGGGATGACGAGCCAGAGGGCCAGCAGGGCCTCGTCGCGCGTCCCGACCGGGAGCAGCACCGTCTCCGACGCCTTGTTCTCCTCCTGCACGTACCCGGCGATGTTCATCTCGACGCGCCACCAGTCCTTGCGGCGCCACAGCAGGGGCTGGCTCAGGCGGACTGCCTGGACCCGTCCGGGCGGGACCGTCTGTGCCCGCGACTCGAGCAGCCCGTGCCGCAGGCGGATGCCGTCCGGCGACTGCGCCACCCGGAAGGCGAACTCCGAGCTGAAGCGCTGCCAGACGAAGGCGAGCACCGGGAGGAACCCGACGAGCATGCTCCCGGCGAGCCCCGGCTCCCGCAGGAAGACGGAGACGACGGTGAGGGTCACGGCGAAGAGCGCGACGGTGAGGACGAATCCCGACCGCAGCAGGGAACCGACGAGCGTGCCGGCCTGGACGGACAGCAGCTCCCGCTCGGGCGCCGCAGGCGCGGCCTCACCCTCGGCGGACTCCAGCCCGGCCGCGCGTGCGAGGAGGGTGCTGCGCAGCTGCTCAGCATCGCCCTCGCGCAGGAAGGCGAGGCTCACCGAGGAGTTCGCCCCGCCGGCGACCTCGAACTTCAGCTCGGCGAGGCCCATGAGGCGCGCCAGCAGGGGCTGGACCACGTCGATGCCCTGCACCCGGTCCAGCCGGGCCGAGCGCTGACGACGGAACAGGATCCCGGACTGCAGGTACACGGTGTCGCGGTCGATCGCGTAGCGGGTCATCCGCCACGCGATCGCCGCGTAGCCGAACCCCACCAGCAGGGCGAGCCCGAGGAACGCGAGGATGGGCAGCACGCCCACGTCCCGGGAGATCTCCTCGTAGGAGCTGACGTTCACCCCGACCTGCTGGACGACGATCGCCAGCAGCACGACGATCACCTTCCACCCCTTGATCGCCGGGGTGATCGGGTGGACGCGCTGCCAGTCGAGCTCGGGGTTCACAGACCCGCCAACCGCGCCTCGCCACGGCTGGCGAGCCGGTCACGCAGCCGGGAGGCCTCCGCGTGGGGCAGCCCGGGGATGGCGGCGTCGCTGCTCGCCGAGGCGGTGTGCAGCTGCACCCGCGCGACCCCTGCCATCCGGTCCAAGGGGCCGGCGTGCACGTCCACGAACTGGAGCCGCCCGTACGGGACGACGACCATGGCGCGCATCATCACGCCGCGCCGGATCAACAGGTCGTCGTCGCGCTCGGCGTAGCCGATGGCACGCACCTGGCGCGGGATGAGGATGAGCAGCCACAGGGTGAACGCCAGGATCACCCCTGGCACGGCCCACAGCCCCGGGACACCGCTGAGCACGGCCGCGAGGATGCCCCCGGTGAGCGGGAGGACGACCACCGTGGCGAGGGTCACCAGCCGGACCGTCGTGAGCCTGGGTGAGACCGGCGTCCACACGACCCCTGCGGGGTCGAACGGACTCGGGTCCTGGGAGGGAGCGGTCATGACTGCATCCTTCCACCGTGCGGGCACCCGTCCGCACCTGCGGGTTCAGGCAGGAGAGCCGGCCGGGCTGCCCCGCTCGTCGTCCTCCGGGGGTGGCACGCGACACCACCGCTCCACGACGAGCCCGGTCACGGCCAGCAGGACGGTGGCGACGAGCGCCACGGCGGCCGCGACCGCCACCTCGCGGCGGCCGTCGAACTCCAGGTCGCCCAGGACGAGGAGGATGTGCCCGGCGTACCACCCGCTCAGCAGCGCCCCCGTGTACCCGGCCGCCGTCGCCAGGACGACGGTGCGGGCGGCGAACAGGGGGTCGAGGCCGGGGCGCTTGCCCCGGGTGAACTGACGCACGTTCCATCCGGCCGCGCCGACGGCGACGGCGATGGCGATCACGACGAGGGCCGAGAGCACGGGGGGTCCGAGCACCGTCGCGCCCCTGCCCTCGACCAACCGGAGCACGCCGAAGCTCCCGACCGCAGCCAGAACGGCGATCAGGAGGAGCCGCGTCCAGGGCGTGGTCTGCATCACCCCTCCGGGTCCGTCCACCAGTCGAGGGCGAGCCACCGGATCCCGTCGCGGTCGGGCGCCGTGGTGGCCAGCTGTGCGACGGGGCCACCGCCCAGCCCGGGGAGCACGGCGTCGGGGTCCACCTGCGCCCAGGGCTCCAGCACGAAGGCCCGGGCGTGGGCGCGCGGGTGCGGGAGCTCGAGGTCGTCGGTCACCGCGAGGACGGAGCCGTAGCGCACCAGGTCGATGTCGAGGGTCCTGGCTCCCCACCGTTCGTCCCGGACCCGGCCATGGGCCTCCTCGATCCCCTGGCACTCGCGCAGCAGGGCGCGAGGGCTCAGCTCGCAGCTCGCCAGGACGACGGTGTTGAGGAAGTCGGGCTGCTCCGGTCCACCGACGGCACCCGTGCGAGCCAAGGGAGCGACCGCCGTGACCACCAGACCGGAGACACGACCCAGGTCGGCGATCGCTCGTCGCAGGATCTCCTGGCTCGCCCCGAGGTTGGACCCGAGGGCGAGGACCACCGGAACGGGCTCCGGGGGGACCTCGTCGAGCCGGTCAGGCACCACGGTGTCCTCCCCGGCGAAGGGGATCGTCACCGGGAGATCGGCGGCGGGCCACCGG
>NZ_JBFHHB010000312.1:0-3101 GCF_041597215.1 Actinotalea sp. | reverse complement strand
CCCGCGTAGCTCGGCGTGATCTTCACGTTCGCACCGGTCTGCGCGATCTGGACCCGGATCTGGTCGAGCGGGCGGACGACCGCGAATGCGGTGAACGTCGAGATGAACGGGATCAGGCCCGTCGTCGCGAGGCCGGCCGCCACGCTGAGCATGTTCTGCTCCGCGATCCCCATCTCGAGGAATCGATCCGGGTGCGCGGCCTCGAAGATGTCGGCCTTGGTCGAGCTGGCGACATCGGCGTCGAGCACGACGATCCGCTCGTCCGTGTCGGCCATCGCGGTGACGACCCTGCCGAAGACCTCACGCTGGGCCAGTCCCATGGGAAGTGTCATCGCGAAACCTGCTCTCCTGCGTCGTCGGTCGCCCCGAGGTCGGCGCGTGCCCGCGCGTAGTCCTGGGGACTCAGTGGCTTGCCGTGCCAGGTGTAGTCGTTCTCCATGAAGGACACGCCCTTGCCCTTGACCGTCGCGGCGACGATGCACGTGGGCCGGTGCTCCTCGTCCTTCTCGAGGGCGATGGCGAGGGTGCGGAGGATGTCGCGCATGTCATGGCCGTCCATCTCCAGCACCCGCCAGCCGAACGCCCGCCACTTGTCGGCGAGCTGTCCGGGAAGGTGCGGTGGCTGGACGTTGCGGAAGCCGGTCTCGCTGCGGTCCGTCAGCCAGCCGAACTGCTGCAGCCGGTTCTCGTCGACGATGACGATGAAGTTGTCGAGCCGCTGGCGGGCCGCCGACATGGCGCACTCCCATACCTGGCCCTCCTGGCTCTCTCCGTCGCCGACCATGGCGACGGAGACGAAGTCCTTGCCCAGGACGCGTGCGCCGAGCGCCATGCCCATGGCAGCGGAGACCCCCATGCCGAGCGAGCCGGTCGACATGTCGATTCCCGGCAGGTGGGTCATCTCAGGATGACCCTGGAGCCTGGAGTGGAGGGCGTCGAAGGTCATCAGCTCCGAGACGGGCAGGTAGCCGCGATGGGCCATCGTGGAGTAGAGCCCGATGGCGGAGTGTCCCTTGGACAGCACGAAGCGGTCGCGGTCCTCCCACGCGGGCTCCTCCGGGCGGATCCGCAGCACCTTGAAGTACAGCGCCGTGAGGATGTCCGTTGCTGACAACGGACCGCCGAGGTGGCCGACCTGGGCGAAGTTCACGGCCTCGATGATGGAGATCCGGACCTGCCGGGCGATCTCCTCGAGCTCGGCGATCTCCGCGTCGTCGACGTCGAGGTCTGGGCGGGGTGCCATGTCAGTTCTTCTCCTCGTAGGAGCCAGGACGAACCGGAGGGGTGAAGACGCACAGGAGCTCGAGGTCCTCGGGCCCGTCCGACTCGGTCGCGTGGAAGGTGCCGGGCGCGACGTGGACGAGGACCCCAGGAGTCATCTCCGCCGTGGCGTCGGGGGAGACGATGCGACCCCGCCCCTTGACACAGAAGATCGTCTCCTCCTCTGCGGGGTGGATGTGGCCCTCGGGTCGGGAGCCGGCGGGGTAGACGGACAGCCCGATGGAGAGGTTCTCCGCGTTGCTGCTCCACGGCGTGAAGTAGGTGTGGAACTGCCGGCCGGGCAGGAAGACGGTCTCGGCGTCTCCCAGGACGTAGCGCGTGATCATGACGACCACACTCCCTTCTCGCCGATCGCCGACCGACGATGGTCAGATTATCGATGATTCAGCCTAACGAGCCGCTCGGTGCTCCGTCAAGGCAGCCCTGGCGTCGGCGGTGGCCTTGCCCGAGCGGGTAAAATTGCTGTTCGGAGGCCTGCGAGGCCAAGCAGTGTTCATCGTCACATTTCATCGATGATATGGCTGGGCGGTGCGAGGATTGCGCGGAGCGTCGGGAGAGGAGTGCTCATGGGGCAGATCCGCGGATGCGGGAGGAATGGGGCTGTGGGGCACTTCTGTCGGCTGTCTGGTCCACAGAACGCCGCTGCGGAGGTAGCGTGATCCGCGACGCCCGCGAGACCGCGGTGCGGTCACCTCGCAGGTGCGGCCTGCACGACGCTGGGGAGGGGTCCGTGCCTCTCGTGTCGCGCGCAGTGCTCGGACTCGTCCTGGTCTCGCTGCTCGCCCTCGGCGCTTGCGGCGCGTCGGAGGGGCGGGACGGTACGGACTCCACGCCGGTCGCGTCCGACGAGGCCGTGGTGAGCGGCCCGATCACCGTGCTCGCCGCCGCCTCGCTCACGGAGGTCTTCGAGTCGCTCGGGGAGGCGTTCGAGCAGGCCCACCCGGGTGCCTACGTCACGTTCAGCTTCGCGGGCAGCTCGGCGCTCGCGACGCAGATCGAGCAGGGAGCACCAGCCGACGTCTTCGCCTCCGCGAGCGAGGCGACCATGGACCTGGTCGTGGAGGCCGGGGCCGTGCTCGAACCGGTCACCTTCGCGACCAACTCCATGCAGATCGTGGTCCCCGTGGACAACCCTGCGGGAGTCTCCGGGCTCGCCGACCTGGCCCGGACCGACGTGCGTGTGGCCCTGTGCCAGCAGGACGTTCCCTGCGGGGTGACCGCCCGGCGGGTGCTCTCCAGCGCCGGCGTTGCGGTGACCCCGGTGACCCTCGAGTCCGATGTGAGGGCGACCCTGGTGAAGGTGGAGCTCGGCGAGGTCGACGCGGCGATCGTGTACCGCACCGATGCCCTGGCGGCCGGGGACTCCGTCCTGGCGATCCCCGTCCCCGATGACGTCAACGACTCCACGGCCTATCCCATTGCCGTGGTGTCCGGCTCGAGCAGGCAGGAGACGGCACAGGCCTTCGTCGACTTCGTCCTGTCGGCCGAGGGGGCGCGGGCGCTCGCGGACGCCGGGTTCGGCAGCCCGTGACCGATCAGCGCCAGGCGCTCGGCGCCGAGTCCGTACGCCAGGTCCCCCGGCCGCGCGCCGCCCGTCGTCGGAGGGAACGCGTCCCGCTCCCGCTCGCGGCGCCAGCCGTCGTCGCGGTGGCCTTCCTCCTCGTGCCCCTGCTGGCGCTCGTGGTCCGCGCGCCCTGGTCGAGGCTCGGCGAGCTCCTGGCCGAGGGCTCTGCGGTGCAGGCCCTCCGGCTCTCGCTGGTGACCGCCACCTCGGCGACGGTCCTCTCCCTGCTCCTCGGGGTGCCGCTCGCCTGGGTCTT
>NZ_JBFHHB010000311.1:0-3144 GCF_041597215.1 Actinotalea sp. | reverse complement strand
ACCGCCATTGCTTGGCGTCCTCATCCCATGCGATCGAGTCGCATCGCGCCAGCACCTCCGCCGCACGCTCGACGGCGCTCATCGCGCACCTGCCTCGCCGGACAGGGCGGCAGATGACTCGCGCTTTCGTGTTCGATCACACGCTCGGCAGTGCCTCTTTCCGCGACGGTCCATCCTGGTGTTCTCCTCCGAATATCCATGACCGGCTGGGCATCGAGTGATGCTCGACGTGTGCCTGATCGTGTTCACCTGAGTCGTCACGGCTTCCAGGTGGTTAGGGTTCACGCATGCCTTGTTCCGGCAGAGGTGGTCGATCGTCAGCCCATCTGCGATCGGCCCGTTGATCGCCTCATAGGCGAATCTGTGTGCGTAGACGCTGTGGTAGTCGAAGTGGAATCGCCCGTAGCCCCACTCGGTCAGCGCTCCGGTCCACATGAGGCACCCGTCTGCTGCCGGTGCGCACCTTGACCAGAAGCGCTGCGTCAACTCGGGCTGAGCCGAGACGTCAATGCTCATTCCGATCCCCCTCCACCGAGGGCGGCGCGGAGGTCGTCAGATCGCACGGTCCACACGTCCATGCCTCGGATGTAGCCGGGAAGAAGCGCCTCCACCGCCGAGAGCCGCGCCTCAGCGATCTCGGCGCGGTTTCCGTAGGACGCGGCCATGCGCGTCAGGCGGTCGATCTCCAGCCGCAGCCGCGCCACCTCCGCCCGCAGCGCCTCGGTCACCTCGACTGACTTGACGCTGGGACCCTCGACCACGGCCCTGATGGCGAACGTCAGGTCGTGGCGCTGCACGATCCACGAGCCCTCCCAGGCGTCCCCGACGCCCGGAATCCTGATCGCCGATGACCACTCGCCCGACATGTCAGCACTCGACTCGATCGTGCCCCCGCACCACTTGGCGATGCGCTCCCAATCGGCGTCCTCGCCGAGCGGCACGGCGATCTCGGCGACAACCTCCGGCCGGTATGCCTCGTGCATCGCGAGATCGACCTGCCGCTGCTCCTCGACTGCCGCCTCGGTCACCTCGGCGTCATGGGCGGCGAGCCAGAGGTCGAATACCCCCCGCTGCTGCGTGGCCCGGTTCCAGATGAACTCGATCTCGTTCGTCGTCGGCGTGTAGTCGGCGCTCATGATGCTTCCTTCCGGTCAGTTCGTGCCGTAGTTGCTGGGTCGCCACTGCTTCGGGGTGATGCGCGCGAGGGCGCCTTGGCGCTCGAGCTCGATGGCGCCAGTGGGCCCGTGGCGGTTCTTCGCGACGGCCATCTGCAACACGTCGGGGGCGTCCTCCTCGACGTGCAGGAGCAGGACCACATCCGCGTCCTGCTCCAGCGCCCCGGACTCGCGCAGGTCCGCCATGGTGGGGCGACGGTCGGTGCGCGACTCGGATCCGCGGTTCAGCTGCGACAGGGCGATGACGGGGCAGGACAGTTCGCGGGCGAGGACCTTCAGGCGGCGGGAGAACCCGGCGACTTCCTGCTCGCGGGACACGCCGCGGGTCCTGGTCGGGGCTTGCATGAGCTGGAGGTAGTCGACGATGACGGCGCCGAGTCGGCCGTCGTGGCGGCGGGCGACGGTGCGGGCGTGGGAGACGACGTCGGTCGCGGTGACGGCGGACCGGTCGTCGATCGAGAGCAGCAGCCCGCCGATCTCGGCGCGTTTCGCGGCGATGCGGGACCAGTCGTGCTCGGTCAGGGCGTGCCGGTCCAGGTGGTCCATGGGCACCGATGCGAGGTTCGCGAGGAGCCGGTGATGGATCTCCGAGCGGGACATCTCCAGGGTGTTCAGGGCCACCGGCGCGGTGCGGGCGATCGCCTCAGCAGCGTTGAGGGCCACGAGGGTCTTGCCGATCGCCGGGCGCGCACCGACGACGTAGAGGCGTCCGGGGGCCCATCCGCCGATCAGGTGGTCTAGGTCGGGCCAGGGGGTGTGCACGGTCGGCGTCGGGCGCTCCAGTGCGTCCAGGGTCTCGTCCAGGTCCGTGCCGACCCACCCGGTCTCGGCGGTCGCGCGGGAGACGGCATCGACCTCGGTGCGGGCGTGCTCGACGAGCTCGTCGACGTCGCCCTCGGACGCCGCCGCAAGCTGGGTGATGCGCGTGCCGGCGGTGTGCAGGCGCCGCAGGACGGCTTGGTTGCGCACGATGCGGGCGTAGTACGCGGCGTTGCTCGAGGTGGCTGGGGCGGCGTAGAGGTCCGCGAGGTACAAGGGTCCGCCGATGGTGGCGAGCTGCCCGGTGCGGGTGAGCTCGGCGGCGACGGTCATGGGGTCGACGCCGTCACCACGGGTGGTCATCGCGAGGATCGTGGCGTAGATGATCTCGTGCTTCGGGGCGTGGAAGTCGCCGGGGTCCAGGAGGGCGGCGCAGTCCTCGATGGCGGCCCGGGAGTGCATGAGGGACCCCAGGACGTGACGTTCGGCGTCGTCGTGGGACAGGCGGTCGGTCGTCAGGGTGCTCATGCTGCGTCGTCACCGTCCGTCAGCAGGCGGGGCATCGGGGTCGCGGCGGACGCGTCGGACACGCTGAACCCGTCGGCGACCCTGCGGTGCACACCCGAGAGCCAAGCCATCCCGTCGGCGCTCGCAGGCGGGTCGAGCCTTGCGAGGTCGGCGCCGGCGGCCATGAGGCGGTCCGAGCGCAACCTGCGAACACCGGCCAGCACGTCGGCGGGCATGATCCACACCCGGGTCGTGCGGTAGTGCGCGGCGACGGCGTGCTGGGCGTCCTCGAATCGCACGTCCGGCAGGGCCAGCGCCCAAGCCCGGGCGGCAGCCTCGGACACGGCACGGTTGTCGTAGGCGGCTGCGAGGCCGAGGAGTGCGGCGGCCTGGGATGCGTCCACGGTCATGCTCCGATCTGCGCGGGGGTGGGTTCGTCGGCGCCGTCGGCGAGGTGGCGCGCCAGGGCGAGGTGGTCTGCCACCCGGTCGTCGGTGGTGCGCTTGGTGGCGCCGGCGTGGGTCTTGGCGCGGGACGCGTGCAGGCGCAGCTGGTCGTACTTCTCGCGGAGCTTGACCATCGAGAGGATGTTCGCCCGCCAGAACTCGTCGGTGGTGGCGTAGTCGATGGCGGCCTCGACCTGCTTGACGGTTCGCCCGTCGCGGTCGAGCAGGAGGCGGGCGGCGTCGAGGTTCTTGCGGTT
>NZ_JBFHHB010000310.1:0-3149 GCF_041597215.1 Actinotalea sp. | reverse complement strand
CCGACGGTCACGCTCAGTCCCGGGTCAGCGCGTGCGCGAACTCGTCGAAGCAGGCGACGTAGGCGTCGATCGCCTCGTCGGTGTGGGTGACCGAGAGGGTCCACTCCTCCTCGCGACCCGGCGTCATGAAGATGCCGCGGTTGAGGTTGAACAACCAGGCGAGGGACGAGAGATCCGCGTCCTGGTTGGCCTTGAAGCTGGCGTAGTCCGTGATCGGCACCGGCGAGAAGGTGACGCAGCCATTGGAGGCGATGCCGACGGCGTAGCCGGGCAGGTCGTAGCGCTCGACGACGTCCGTGCAGCCCGCGAGGATGCGCTCGTTGAGGTGGTCCAGGTGCGCGTACGCCTCAGGGGTCAGCACCTCGGTGAGGCTCGCCCGGGCCGCCGCCATGCCGAGCGGGTTCCCGTTGTAGGTCCCCACCTGGTAGACGGTGCCGTCCTCCACGACGGACATGACCTCGGCCGTCCCGCCGATGGCACCCGTCGGCAGGCCGCCACCGAGCGCCTTGGCCAGGGTGACGAGATCGGGCCGGACGCCGAAACGCTCGGTCGCTCCACCGGCCGCGATCGTCAGGCCGGTCTTGACCTCGTCGAAGATCAGCACGATGCCGTACCGGGTGGTGATCTCGCGCACCTGCTCCAGGTACCCGGGCTCGGGCAGCACGATGCCGAGGTTCATCATCGCCGGCTCCATGATCACGCAGGCGGGCAGTCGCCCCTCCGCGTCCAGCCGCTGGATCCGACGCTCCATCGCCCCCGCGTCGTTGAACGGCACAGGGACGGTCATCTCGACGGTCGCGGCGGGGATACCGGCGCCGTAGGCGAGCGAGGCGAGGTTCTCGGGATCGCCGATCTTGTCGTACTCCACGCCGATCGAGACCATCACCGTGTCGTGGTGACCGTGGTAGGACCCGAAGATCTTCATGACGGTGTCGCGACCCGTGAAGGCGCGCGCGATCCGGATCGCGTCCATCGTCGACTCGGAACCGGAGTTCGTGTAGCGCCACTTCGGCAGGTCCCATCGGCGGGCGAGCTCGTCTCCGACGACGATCGCGTCCTCGGTGGGCGCGGCGAAGTGCGTGCCCTGCGGGTAGCGCTGGGCGATGGCGGCCCCGATCGCGGGGTGCGCGTGACCCTGGACCATCGACCCGAAGCCGTTGTGGAAGTCCCACATCCGGTTCCCGTCCACGTCCCAGACGAGCGGTCCCTCACCGCGCTCGAGGTAGATCGGCCAGGGGTCCCGCACCTGGTACGAGGAGGCGACCCCGCCCGCGAGGTGGACGCCGGCACGCTCGTACATCGCGCGCGAGGCCTGGGTCCGCTCGTCCAGCCGGACCGCCTCGCGCGCGGTCAGCTCCTTGATGCGTCCGCGATCGATTCGCACGCTCGTGTTTCCCATGACTCTCCTGCCCGGCCGACCTGGCGCCGGGAGTGCGTTGCTGCCGTGGGACCCTGGCCGGCCTGGCGCCAGGGGTGTTCCGGGCCGGACCCGATGGGCCACCCGGTCCCGCACGAGCGGGCTCGGTAAGGATAGTGGACACGGCGCGCCGCTGTCAGGGGACTCCCCGGTGCAGGGACGTGACCTACCATCCCAGGGTGTCCCCGCAGCCCTCCGCCGTCCCGCTGCGGATCGGACTGGTGATCGACGACTCGCTCGACCGCCCCGACGGGGTGCAGCAGTACGTGCTCACCCTCGGCACCTGGCTCACCGCCCAGGGGCACCACGTCAGCTACCTGGCGCCCTCGACCGCCCGCACCGACCTCCCCCACCTCGCCGTGATGGGCCGCTCGGTGCAGGTGCGCTTCAACGGGAACCGCCTCTGCACGCCGCTCCCGGCGCGTCCCCGACTCCTCCGGGCGCTCCTCGACACGCACCGGCTCGACGTGATCAACGTGACGATGCCGTACAGCCCCTTCATGTCGGGACGGCTCGTGGCCCGGGCGGCGGCCACCACGGCCGTCGTCGGCACCTTCCTCATCCTCCCGGCCTCGGCGGCGGTGGAGCAGGCGGCCCGGGGCCTCGGCCTCCTGCAGCGCAGGCGGCTGCGACGCTTCGACCGCGTGTTCTCCGTCTCGGCGCCCGCGCAGGAGTTCGCGCGTCGCGCGTTCGGGCTCGAGAGCGATGTCGTGCCCATCCCGGTCGACATCGGCGCGTTCGGGCCCCCGCCCAGCGCCGTCGCCCAGGACCCGCCCAGCGCCGTGCACATCGTCTTCCTCGGTCGGCTCGTCGAGCGCAAGGGGCCGGCGCAGCTGCTCGCGGCGCTGGCGGCGCTCCGGGACCGCGGCCCGACCTCGCCCTTCCGCGTGACCATCGCCGGGCGGGGTCCCTTGGCCGTGGCGCTCGAGCAGCAGGCAGCGAGCCTCGGGCTCGCCGACCTCGTCGACTTCACGGGGTACGTCGCCGAGGAGGACAAGGCAGCACTGCTCGCCTCGGGTGACCTCGTCGTGCTTCCCTCCACCGGAGGAGAGAGCTTCGGCATCAGCGTCGTCGAGGCCCTCGCCGCGGCCAGGGGCGCCGTCCTGGTCGGGGACAACCCCGGGTACGCGACGGTGATGGGCGAGCTCGCCGACCAGCTCGTCGACCCGACCGACACCGCTGCCTTCGCCTCCGCACTCGCCCGGTTCGTCGACGACCCGGAGCTGCGCAGGAGGTCGGGAGAACGCCAGCGTGCCCTGGCCTGGCAGTACGACATCGACACCGTCGGTCCGCGGATCGTCGAGGCGTACCGCCAGGCCGTGGCGGACCGCCGCTCCTGACACCGCGCGAGCAGCGGCTCGGCTCGCCTGGTCGCCGCGGGCACCGGGACCAAGGGCGCGCCTCGCGCGCGGCCTGACGATAGTCTGACGACATCCGGAGGGAGCATCGTGACCGAGCCGAATGAGATCGTCGCCGTCCTCGACGAGGAGGAGGGCTGGGAGTTCCTGCGCAGCCACGAGTTCGGTCGGCTCGCCTACCGCGTCGGGAACGCGACCGACATCGCGCCCGTGAACTACGTGGTGGACGGGCACCGGCTCGTCTTCCTCACCAGTCAGGGCAGCAAGCTCGCCGGCGTGGCCATCACCCAGGACGTGGCCTTCGAGGTCGACCACATCGGGACCGACGAGGCCACGAGCGTGGTCGCGCACGGACTCGCCCGTCACCTCACGGG
>NZ_JBFHHB010000309.1:0-3175 GCF_041597215.1 Actinotalea sp. | reverse complement strand
GAGCATCCGCCTGCTCGACCCGGCGATCGTCTCGCCGTCCTTCGGCCAGCTCCAGCAGAACAAGCAGTACTACGGGTTCGCCGACACCCTCTCGGTCGACCGCTACTGGATCGACGGCGAGAGCCGCGACACCGTCATCGGTGTCCGTGAGCTCGACCTCGAGGGACTGGGCGACAACCAGCGCACCTGGATCAACGACCACACGGTCTACACGCACGGCTTCGGCGTCGTCGCGGCGTACGGGAACACGACCTCGTCCGACGGTCGTCCGGCGTTCTTCGAGGGCGGGATCCCGTCGACCGGTTCGCTCGGCGAGTACGAGCCGCGCATCTACTTCGGGCAGAACGTGCCCGACTACTCGATCGTCGGCGCACCGGAGGGGACCGAGCCCTGGGAGCTGGACTTCCCGGACGACGCGGCCGGCGGTCAGGTCAACACGACCTTCCCGACGCAGGAGATCAGCGCCGGACCGAGCGTGGGCTCCCTGTGGAACAAGCTGCTCTTCGCGATGCGCTTCGGGTCCGAGCAGATCCTGTTCTCCCCGCGTGCCACGGCCGAGTCGCAGATCCTGTTCGACCGTGACCCCTCGGACCGGGTGGCGAAGGTCGCCCCGTACCTGACGCTCGACACCCGCGTGTACCCGGCCGTCGTCGACGAGAAGGTCGTCTGGGTCGTGGACGGCTACACCACCTCGGACGGCTACCCGTACGCGACGTCCAAGGCGCTCGACGCAGCGACGGCCGACTCCCTGACCGCCACCAACGGCATCGCGGCACTGCCGCCTGCCGAGGTGAACTACCTGCGCAACTCGGTCAAGGCCACCGTCGACGCCTACACGGGCGAGGTCACCCTGTACGCCTGGGACGACGAGGACCCGGTGCTCGCGGCCTGGCAGCAGGTGTTCCCGAGCACGGTGAAGCCGCTCAGCGACATCTCCGGCGACCTGATGAGCCACCTGCGCTACCCCGAGGACATGTTCAAGGTGCAGCGCGACCTGCTCGCCTCGTACCACGTGGGCGACGCCGCCGGCTTCTACTCCGGTCAGGACTTCTGGCTGACCCCTGACGACCCGACGAGCCAGGGGACGACCAAGCAGCCGCCGTACTACCTGACGCTCAAGATGCCCGACCAGGAGGAGCCGACCTTCTCCCTGACCACCACGTTCATCCCCGGTGGAAACACCGACCGGAACGTGCTGACGGGCTTCCTCGCGGTGGACGCCGAGCCGGGCGACCAGGACGGGGTGCGCTCCGAGGGCTACGGCACCTTGCGGCTGCTCGAGCTGCCGCGTAACACCACGGTGCCCGGGCCAGGTCAGGTGCAGAACAACTTCGACGCGAACACCGAGGTGTCGAGCTACCTGAACCTGCTGCGCCAGGGCAACTCGACCGTCGTCCAGGGCAACCTGCTGACGCTGCCCGTCGGCGGCGGTCTGCTGTACGTGCAGCCCGTGTACGTGCAGTCCTCGCAGGACACGAAGTTCCCGCTGCTGCAGCGCGTGCTCGTGGCCTTCGGTGACCAGATCGGGTTCTCCGAGACGCTCGGCGGGGCGCTGGACCAGGTGTTCGGCGGCGACTCGGGCGTCGACAGCCCGACGCCGGGGACCGACGCCGGACAGGTGCCGGACGCCCCGGTCGAGGGGGAGCCGACCACCGAGCCGACGGCCGAGCCCACTCCGACGCCGACGCCCACCACCTCGGCGCCGACCGGGCCGGTGGCCGACGCGAGGGACCGCCTCGACGCCGCGCTCGCCGACGCCAGCAAGGCGCTCCAGGACGGCCAGGCAGCGCTCGCCGACGGCGACTTCGCGGCCTACGGTGCCGCGCAGGACCGTCTCCAGGCAGCTCTCGAGGCAGCCATCGCAGCGGAGAGCGAACTGGGCTGATCCCCGGGCCTGCGGGACGTCACCGCAGGTCAGGGCTTCGCCATCGAGGGCGGGGTGGGTGCGCACAGCACCCGCCCCGCCTTCGATTTGGCCCTCAGGGATCCGCAACGTAAGGTTGTCCTACCGACGCGGGGTGGAGCAGCTCGGTAGCTCGCTGGGCTCATAACCCAGAGGTCGCAGGTTCAAATCCTGCCCCCGCTACTTGTGAAGGTGCAGGTCAGAGGCCCTTTCGATCTTCGGATCGCGAGGGCCTCTGGCGTTGTGGTCAGCGGATGGTCAACATCGCCCGCCGCCAAGTGACCGCCGCCAAGTGACGGACGGACTCGGGCGGAGACCGTCGGCGGCGCACGGGATGCAGGCCGACATCGGAGGGGCGCTAGCTAAGCTCGTCCGACGACGTCGTACGACCGGAGCGCTTTTCGAGGCATGCTCACACGTCCGATGGACTGCTCTTGGAGTTCTCCTGCGGAAGATCCACGACGTGTCCGTTGGGTCCATACCAACGGACCTCTCCGGAGGTGAACTTCACCTTGCCGATCAGGCGTGTGCTCAAGTGCCACTCGGTGAGGTCGGGCTCGTCACACCTTTCATCGGCCTTGAATCCCCAGGGGCGGCGCTCCTCGCGCCGTAGATCAGGCGCGGAAAGGTGCGGAGGCATCGGGTAGTCACCGCTGACGGCGCACAGGGATTGCCGCACGTACTCGATGTAGTTCAGCAGGTCACTGGCGTTGCGCTGCCGCTGGTCCGTTGAGCGGTCAGGTTGCTCTGACTGGTTGAACCGGATCATCCACGTCAGTGCATCCCATCGCTGTCGCAGTTCCGCCGGCAGCGCGTGTGCGTGGCTGGAACCTGCTTGTAGCAGCGCCGAGGCGCGACCGCTCCGCTCTCGATGAATGTCCGCTGTCGCCGGGACTCGCACAAGAGACGCCGAGCGGTCCCTGTCGTCCACCTTGACCGTTGTGAAGTCCGCGAGCGCCGCAATTAGCTGATCTGCGGCGAAAGATCGCCGCCGGTCCTCGTCGGCGTGCTGCGCTTCCCGCCGCTCGGTTGCCGCCAGGTCGGTCTCGTGCTTCAGGACCTTGGCAGTCTGCCGTGAGCCCACCCAAGCGGAGAGAGCGCCGCCAACGATCGCGCCGAGGAGGGCCGCAGGCAACTCGGTCATGCTCAGCAATGTAGCCTCCGGCACCTGCAACGCCGCGCGCCGGCGTGCCCTCCGTGTTACCCGACGAGCTCCGGAAGCGGGCGATCCGGATCGAGGGCCTTTCCGTACGCGCTGGGAGCGGTTCGGCG
>NZ_JBFHHB010000308.1:0-3178 GCF_041597215.1 Actinotalea sp. | reverse complement strand
ATCGGCGTCGAGCAGGGCCGGGCCGTCGTCGCCGTCCCGCGTGCCGGCCCCGTCACGTACCGCGGTCCCGCGCCCGGACGTCGCGGACAGGCCGTCGAGAAGGCCGACGACGACTCGACCCATCCCCGGTGCCAAGGAGTAGTCGACCCAGGTCCCCCGACGGTGGGCGACGAGCACCCCGGACTCGCGCAGCGTGCGCAGGTGATGGGAGACCGTGGGTGCGCTCAGCTCGGTGATCGAGGCGATCTCGCCTGCCGGCACGCGACCCGTCGGCGCCGTCGCGACCACCGAGGCGATCTGCAGGCGAAGCGGATCGGCGAGGGAGCGCAGCACCGCGGCCATCGCCTCCGCCACATCCCGCGCCAGAGCCCGCTCGGCCACTCTCGTCCCCGCGTCCGATGCGTTCATCGCTCTCCCCCGTCGTCGGCTACTTCGACAAGTATCTACTTAGATGCGAGTCGAAGCAAGCCCTCGCGAGTTCGTCTTCCTCGGAGCGTCGGATCCGGTCTCGACCCCCGGGGGCACGGACGACGACTACCGCCCCCTCGGGTCGAGCTCGTCGAGCCGTCTGCGCAGGAAGGCCGCCTCCCCGTCCGTCACGACGAGATCGAGCGCCCGCCGGTAGGCGCCCGAAGCCTCGGCGGTCCGTCCCGCACGGCGCAGGAGATCCGCCTCGGCGGCCACCGGGGCGAGCGTGCCGTCCAGGAGCGGTGAGTGGGCGAGCGCCCTGACGAGGGCGAGTGCCGCGTCCGGTCCGTCCCGCATCCCGAGGGCGACGGCCCGGCTCAGCTCGGCATGCGGTGAGGGGCCGAGGGCGAGCAGCCTGTCGTACAGGTGCACCACGAGCGACCAGTCGGGAGATGCCGAGCCGGTGAGGGTCGAGTGGCAGGCGGCGATCTCCGCCTGCAGCAGGAGCGGGCTGTCCCCCGTGGCGAGTCGTTGCGCCTGCTCGAGAGCACTGCACCCCTCGGCCACGAGCGAGGCATCCCATCGAGACCTGTCCTGCTCCTCGAGCGGGACGAGGGAGCCGTCCTCGTCGACGCGTGCGGGGCGGCGGGCGTCGTGCAGAAGCGTGAGGGCGAGCAGGGCGTGCACCTGCGCCTCGCCCGGCACGAGCCGCGCGAGGAGCCTGGCCAGGCGGATCGCCTCGAGGCACAGGTCGGCCCGCACCGGCGAGGGGCCCGCCGTCGCCGAGTACCCCTCGGTGAAGACCAGGTACACCACCGCGAGGACGGCGCTCAGCCGTTCGGGCAGCTCGGCCGCGCCGGGCACCCGGTACGGGATCCGCGCGTGCGCGATCTTCTGCCGCGCCCGCACGAGGCGTTTGGCCATCGCCGCCTCGGAGGAGCCGAAGGCGCGTGCGATCTCCGGGACGCCGAGACCGCACAGGGTGCGCAGGGTGAGCGCGACGCGCCCCTCGAGCGGCAGGGCCGGGTGGCAGCAGGTGAAGATCAGCCGCAGCCGGTCGTCGGGAACGCCCGACTCGTCGTCGAGGTCACCGTTCTCGATCTGCCCACCGGGATCGACCCCGTCCGCCCCCGCAGCGAGCACCGTCAGCTTCCGGGACTCCGTCGCACGACGGCGCAGGCGGTCGACGGCGGCGTTCCGGGCGACCGTTCGCAGCCACGCACCCGGCCGGTCAGGCACGCCGTCGCGCTCCCAGCGGGTCGTCGCGGCGAGGAAGGCCTCCTGTGCGCAGTCCTCGGCCAGCGACCAGTCGCCCGTGACGCGGATGAGCGTCGCGACCACATGCGACCACTCCTCTGCGAAGGCGGTGGCAAGGCTCGCCGCGACGTCCGGGCTCGACCCCTCCCCGGTCAGATGGGCCACAGCGGCCGGATCTCGATGGCACCGAGGGCCGCCGCGGGGTGCGAGCCCGCGAGCTCGAGCGCGGCGTCGAGGTCCGGGGCGTCGAGCAGCTGGTAGCCGTAGACCTGCTCGGCGAGCTCGGCGTAGGGGCCGTGGGTGAGCACGGTCTGGCCGTCGCGCACGCGGACGGTCACCGCCTCCTCCGGCGTGCGCAGTGGCGAGCCCCCTCGGTCGGCGTCGCGCCGCTCGGCCTCGGCGAGCCAGTCGGCCATCGTCGGAGCACCCTCCGGCTCCTCGGTCGGCGCTCCGGGCACCCCTGCCATGAGCAGGACGTAGCTCGACTCCCCCGGGAGCAGGTCGCCCTCCGTCTCGCCCGGGGCGGGGACCCAGTCCCCGTCGGTGCTGTCGTGCGGCCACAGCTCGCGCAGCTCGAGTGCGCCGAAGGCCGCGACGGGGTGCCCGGCGGCGACGGCGACCGCCTCCTCGGGGCTCTGGACCTCGAGCAGGTCGAAACCGACGATCTGCTCGGTCACCTCCACGAAGGGGCCGTGCGTGACGGTGAGCGACGGTCCCCACCGGCGCACGGTCGTCGCGTCCGACGGCGGCCGGAGCCGTTCGCCTCGCAGGTGCTGGCCCCGGCGCACGGCCTCGGCGTACCAGACCGAGGGATCGGCCTGCTCCGGCGTCGGGCTGGCGTCGTCGGGGACGCGGACGAGCATGAGGTAGCGCATGGTGAGTCCTTCCTGCGGCCGGTGGGCCCTCGCGGCGGGCGCGGTGGCCCGATGACCTCATGACGAACAGGACGTGCCGTGCAGGACACGGTGCCACGAGCGGGTTCGCCCTGTCCCTGGCCGGCCGTCGGATCATCCACGAGGCGCACCGCGAGGGCGGGTGGCGCGTCGACTCACACGTTGAAGCGGAACTCCACGACGTCGCCGTCGGCCATCACGTAGTCCTTGCCCTCGATGCGGGCCTTGCCCGCCGAGCGGGCAGCGGCGATCGAGCCGGCTGCCATGAGGTCGGCGAAGGAGATGACCTCGGCCTTGATGAAGCCACGTTCGAAGTCCGTATGGATGACGCCGGCGGCCTGCGGGGCCGTCCAGCCCTTGCGGATCGTCCAGGCGCGCGACTCCTTGGGACCGGCCGTGAGGTAGGTCTGCAGGCCGAGGGTGTGGAAGCCGACGCGGGCGAGCTGGTCGAGGCCCGCCTCCTCCTGTCCGGTCTCCGCGAGCATCTCCGCCGCGTCCTCCGCGTCGAGCTCGACGAGCTCGGCCTCGAGCTTCGCGTCGAGGAAGACGCAGGCCGCGGGGGCCACCAGAGCGGTGAGCGTCTCCTTCATCGCGTCGTCCGCCAGGCCTGCGTCGTCGGT
>NZ_JBFHHB010000307.1:0-3192 GCF_041597215.1 Actinotalea sp. | reverse complement strand
CCCACCCGCCAGGTCCGGGCGGGGTTCCCGCGCCCCCGGCGCCGCACCGTGGGACCATCGACCCATGCCGTCGCTGCGTCCCCGCCGCCAGCAGTCCTCCGGCCGGTCGCCGAACGCCGAGCTCCTCGTGCTGCCTGCGACGCCGGACCCCGGTGGGCAGCCGCCACCGAACGCGGACCCCATCACGGGAATCGCGCTTCTCGACGCGCTGCTCGACAAGGCCGTAGCGATCCCCTCGAGCGTCATCCACGCGCATGTGGCTCGCCTCCGCCAGCGCAACCCTCATGCCAGCCCCACGCAGATCGTGCGGATGCTGGAACGCCAGTACCTCCTGGCCGTGTCCACCTCGGGCGGGGCAGCGGGAGCGGTCGCCGCGGCTCCGGGGATCGGGACCGGGACGGGCATCGCCCTGACCACGAGCGAGATCGCCACCTTCTTCGCCACGTCCTCGGCGTTCGCCCTGGCGGTCGCCGAGGTGCACGGGATCGCCGTGCAGGACACCGCTCGGCGGCGCACCCTGCTGCTCGCCACCGTGCTGGGCGAGCACGGGGCCGCGACCGTCGGAGCGGAGTCAGGGCTGAGCGGCACGGCGTGGGCGCGCACCGTGCTCACCTCGATGCCCACCTCGACGATCAAGCGGGTCAACACGGCCCTGGCGCGGCGACTGGTGCGCCGCCAGGCCTCGCGTCAGGGCGCGCTGGCCGTGGGACGCCTGGCGCCCTTCGGGATCGGCGCCGTCATCGGGGCCACCGGCGCCCGCGCGCTCGGCCGCACGGTCGTGCTCGGCGCCGAGCGGGCGTTCGGCCCACCTCCGGCCGCCTTCAGCGACCCGCTCCCGCTGCCCGGCCCGCCCCCTCCGCCCGGTCCCGCGCAGCGCGGGATCGAGCCGGTGGACCAGGGCTGGGCCCCACCGACCGTCTGACGCGCAGGGTCCCGGGTGCTTCCAGCACCGGCTCGCAGGGCACCGCCCGGCAGCCGGCGTCGCTCACCACTCCGCGTGCACGTGCTCCCGGATGTGCTCGTCGTAGATCTGCTCCAGGCGCGCCGACGTCGCCTCGTCGAGCGGAGCGAGCGCTGCCGCCGCCGCGTTGGCGCGGGCCTGCTCCGGCCGGCTGGCGCCCGGGATCACCGTCGTCACGCCCGGCTGGTCGATGATCCAGCGCAGCGCGAGCTGGGCGGTGCTCGCACCGGCGGGGGTCAGGGCTGCGACCTCCCGCGCGGCGGCCACCCCGACGTCGTAGGGCACGCCGGAGAACGTCTCGCCCCGGTCGAAGGCCTCACCGTGCCGGTTGTAGCTGCGGTGGTCGTTCTCGGCGAACGTCGTGGCCGCGTCGAAGCGTCCGGTGAGCAGCCCGCTCGCCAACGGCACCCGCGCGATGATGCCGACCCCTGCGTCCTGCGCGGCGGGCAGCACCTGCTCCAGCGGCTTGCGGCGGAACACGTTGAGGATGATCTGCACCGAGGCCACGTTCGGCCGGGCGATCGCCGTCAGCGCCTCCGCAGAGGTCTCCACCGAGACGCCGTAGGCCGCGATCCGGCCCTCGTCCACGAGCGTGTCCAAGGCGTCGTAGACGGCGTCGCGGGAGAAGACCTCCGTCGGCGGGCAGTGCAGCTGCACCAGGTCGAGGGTGTCCTGGCCGAGGTTCTCCCGGGAGCGGTCCGTCCATGCCCGGAAGGCGTCGAGGGTGTAGGCGTCGGCCACGTGCGGGTTCGCGCGGCGGCCCATCTTCGTGGCGACCGTCAGCCCCTGCGCCCCGCGCTCGGCGAGCAGCCGGCCCACGAGGCGCTCGCTGCGCCCGTCACCGTAGACGTCGGCCGTGTCGAGGAAGGTGACGCCGGCGTCGACAGCGGCGTGCAGGATCGCCATCGCGCTGTCCTCTGCGACATCGCCCCAGTCCGCCCCGAGCTGCCAGCACCCCTGGCCCACCACCGAGATCGATCGTCCAGTCCTGCCCAGCACGCGCTCGTCCATGCCACCGACGCTACCGTGGTCGGACCATGCCGACGCCCCGCCTCCTGGCCCATGAGATCGCGCACACCTGGCGCCGGTCCACGGCGCGCCCGCCCGCCCCGGTCGTCGCGCACGTCGTCCTGCCTCTGTCCGCGGCCGGGGCCTGGGCGCTGGTCACCGACGTGCGCCGGCACGAGCGCTGGGTGCCGATGACCCGTATCGAGGCGGGAGCCGACCTCGGCCCCGGGGACGTGTTCACGGCCGTGACCGGGCCGACGGCGCCCTCGGGCGGGCCCGGTCTGGTGGACAGGATGACGGTGCTGCGCGCCGATTCCCCCGGCGAACGCACGACGGGCGTCGCCGAGTACCGCAAGGACGGCCCGGTGCTGCGCGGCGGCGCAGGGATCGAGGTCCGGCCGCTGGGCGCCGCCTGGTGCGAGGTCACCTGGATCGAGCAGATCGGCGTCCGGGGCCTGCCGACGGTCCTCACGGACCCGGTGTCGCGGATCGCCTCGCGGCTCATGCTCGAGGTGGTCCTGCGTCGCGTGCGCGCCGACGTCAGGGCCTCCCCCGCCGCCTCGCCCCGCGGGCACGCAACGAATCGCCACGAGGGGCCCTGACCACGCAACGAATCGTGCGTCGACACGCAGCGTCCTGACCCGCCGTCCGGCGGGCGGGAGCCCTAGCCTCGAAGGGCAGCCGACGACGGCTCGACCCGAACGGTTGCACGCGCCGACCGACGCCCCGACCCCCCGAGGACTCATGGACCGCATCGCGACGCCCCGCCACTACCTCATGTGCAAGCCGACCTTCTTCGAGGTCAGCTACGAGATCAACCCGTGGATGGACACGACCGTCGCCACCGACGCCGACCTCGCCGTCGCCCAGTGGGAGACCCTGCGCGAGACGTACCTGTCCTGGGGTCACACGGTCGAGCTGATCGACCCCGTCGCGGGGCTGCCGGACATGGTCTACGCGGCCAACGGTGCCACGGTCATCGACGGCCTGGTCTACTCCGCGAAGTTCCGCTACCCCGAGCGCCAGCCGGAGGGCCCGCTCTACCAGAAGTGGTTCGCCGACGCGGGCTTCGTGACCCACACCGCTGCCGAGACCAACGAGGGCGAGGGTGACATCCTCAAGGTCGGCGACGACATCCTGGCCGGCTGGGGCTTCCGCACCGACATCGCCTCGCACGCCGAGCTCGCAGGGCTCACGGGCCGCACCGTCGTCAGCCTCGAGCT
>NZ_JBFHHB010000306.1:0-3199 GCF_041597215.1 Actinotalea sp. | reverse complement strand
GTACCCCTCGCGGGTCAACGCTCGGGCCAAAGGTTCGGCAATGGCAGGGTCGTCCTCGGCCAAGACCACATGCGTCATACGGTCATGGTGCCACACCAGGTGCTCCCCACCGGAGCGACGAGCCGACTCCGGGCGGACGAGCGGTACCGAGGCGCCGAACGAGCCCCGGCACGGCCGCGTGGACCACGCCGAGCCCTGTGCAGGGCAGGTCGCCCACATCGGCGCGGGGCCCGTCGGGGTGGCGCACCCCGCGACCCCGCACCGTGCACGCATGCGCTTCACGCTCCAGCACGTCGGCGAGGTGGAGGTCCCCGACCGGATCAGCGTGCGGGCGGCCCGGTCAGGGCTGGCCGCGATCACCGGGATCGGGGCGCTCGGTACGGCCGCGCTCAGCATCGACGGCCTCCTCCTGGACGACGGGCAGCTCGCAGGAGCCGAGCCGTGGGTGCCAGGGAGCGTCCTGCAGGTGGGGCGCCCGGGCGGGCCGGTCGCCCCCGACCCCGCCCGGCAGGCCCTTCGGACGGACTGGCACCTGGCCGTGGTCGCCGGTCCGGCCACCGGAATGGTGGCCGTGCCCGGACCCGACGGACAGGTCGAGATCGGGCGCCGGGTGCAGCGCGCGGAGGGGGTGCACGAGCCGGCCGGCCACCTCCTGGTCGACGACCCCCTCATGTCCCCGCGCCACGCACGCGTGGTCGCCTCGACACGGGGATGGACGGTGCGCGACCTGGGCTCGGCGCACGGCACCCGGCTGCGCGAGGCGCGCTGGTGGCCCGGCCACGTGCGCGGGCGGCGAGGCCGCCGCGTCCGGCTCGGCACCGCGATCCTCCTCGGCTCGACGGAGATCGTGGTCCGCCGGGTGGCGACGCCCGTCGACGCCCCCGCTGCCGCTCGGGCCCCGGCAGCGACCCGAGCTCCGACGGTGACCTGGCTGGCGCCCGCGATCGTCTCGCTCGCCCTTGCCGTCGTGCTGCGCAGCGCCATCCCCCTCCTGCTCGGGCTCAGCGCCGTGCTCCCCGGGCTGCTCGGCGCGCGGAGGGAGCGCGTCGCTCCTGCCGACCACCGCGAGCCCTCCTGGCCCGACCCGGCGGCGAGCGCGATCCGGGCGGCCGCCTGCGCAGGCGAGCGGGCGACGCAAGCGCCGAGAGGGCGGCGGCGGGAGGCGACGTGGCGCGCGTCCTCGGCCACCGGCACGCCGGACCTCGCGCCGACGAGCGCCGGGTGGGAGCACCTGCGGGAAGCGATCGCGGTGGTCGGGCCCCGCGACCGCACTCTCCCGTTGGCCCGGTCCCTGGTGGGCGCGGCGATCGCCGAGCCCGACCTCGTGGTCGGATTCGCCCTGGGTCCGGGCGCCGGAGGCGACTGGGAGTGGTGCCGCTGGGTCGAGGACAGCTCGACCGGCCGAGCCCTAGCTCGGCCGGACGGGTCCCCGGCGGCCTCCGGCGACGCCGGCCGAGCCCGAGGTCGGCCTGACGGTTCCCCGGTGACCTCCGGCACCGCCGGGCGAACCCTCCTGGTCGCCGACGGAGCCGACCGGTCCGTCACGGACCGGTGGTCCTTGGCCCGCGCAGGGTCGACCGGCGCCGTGCTGCTCGTCGCAGAGGAGTCGGCGGTCCCCGCCTGGTGCGGGTGGATCGTGGACGAGTCCGGTCGCATGCGACGCACCGGCGCCGCAGCATCCACGGGTGGCTCCGGGGCGGGACCCGGGCCGGTGTCCGGAGCGGGCCGGGAGTGGGCGGAGGCCCTGGGACGGCGGGTAGCGGCACGCGACCACCGGCTGCGGCACGCCGACGACGAGCTTCCGCGCCGGGTCGGGTTGCTCGACCTCGGCGCTCCCGCCGATGCCGACGCGATCGCCACCGCCTGGGCCGGGCACAGCGGGCCCCTTCGGGCCCTCGCCGCGAGGATCGGCGTCGACGGCTCCGGCCCGACGAGCCTCGACCTGCTGGGGGACGGACCGCACCTGCTCGTCGCGGGGACCACCGGGGCCGGGAAGTCCGCCCTGCTCCAGTCCCTGGTGCTCGACCTGGCCCTTCGCCACCCGCCCGATCTCCTGATCATGGTGCTCGTCGACTTCAAGGGAGGGGCGGGCCTCGGCCCGTGCCGCGGACTGCCGCATGTGGTCGGTGAGGTGACCGACCTCGACGCTGCGCTCGCCGCCCGCGCGCTGGACGGCGTGCGGCGCGAGCTCCGGCGCCGCGAGGGTCTGCTCCGCGAGGCAGGTGTCGGGGACCTGGAGTCCCTGCGGGCCCTGGGCAGCACACCACCGCGGATCCTGGTGGTGGTGGACGAGCTCCGCGCGCTGCGGGACGACCTCCCCGACGTGCTCCCCGCGCTCATCCGACTTGCCGCCCAGGGGCGCTCGCTCGGCATCCACCTCGTCCTGGCGACGCAACGTCCTGCCGGCGCCGTCGACGCGCAGGTCCGGGCCAACGTCGGGCTGCGGGTCTGCCTACGGGTGACCGACCCCGCCGAGTCGCTCGACGTCCTCGACGTGCCCGATGCGGCCGGCCTGCCGAGCGATCGGCCGGGCCGGGCCGTGATCCGGCGAGGGCACTCCTCCCCGGTCGTCGAGCAGACGGCCTGGGCTGCCCTCGCACCGGTGACGACCACGGCCCGCTGGCTGGGCCGATCCTCACCCGCCCACCCGGACCGCGCGACCATGTCGGGAGGGAGCGGTGCGGCACCCGAGCCGGGCACCGAGCGGGGCACCGAGCCGGGCACCGAGCGGGGCCAGGCGCGGCTGCTGGTCGATCCGGTGCCCGGGCTCGTCGAGGCCGCTCGGCGGGTGGCCGCGGGACGGCCCGCCCCGAACCCGCTCTGGTCCCCGCCGCTCCCCGCCCTCGTGACCGACGACTGCCTGAGGTCGAGCGCCGGCGACCTGCCGCAGGGAGCGCTTCCCCTCGGGCTCCTCGACGTCCCGGGGCGGCTCGTGCACGGCATGGCCACCTGGCGACCGCGCGACGGGGCCCTCCTCGTGGTGGGCGGACCCGGATCGGGCCGGAGCACGACCGTGCGCACCCTCAGCCGCTCGGCCCGCCGCGCAGGTCTCCGCGTGCACCTGGTCCGGGGCCGCCCCGCTGCGGGTGGAGGGGCCGAGCCCGTGAGCTCAGCCGGCGCCGGGGCCGCGCCGGAAGCAGGGCTCGCGCCGCAAGCCGGCGCCGCGGCGGAAGCAGGGGTCGCGCCGCAACACGGCGCC
>NZ_JBFHHB010000305.1:0-3213 GCF_041597215.1 Actinotalea sp. | reverse complement strand
GTGGTCGTGGTCGTGGTCGGGGTCGTGGCGCGCCTCGCTCGCCAGGGGGTCTGAGGGCGTGCCGGTCACGGACCGGCTCTGCGGTGTGGTGGTCATGGAGCGAGAGTGCGACACGGCTCCGGGAGGTCACCATCCCAGTGATCTGGGGTTCACGGTCCCTCGGGATCCGGTCACGGACCACCCAGGAAAATGGGGTTCCCTCGGGACCTGTCGGCGGTCACCATGGGCTCGTGACCACCCTCCGCACGGACCCTGTGCGCCGCGGCCTCGACCGGCTCGCGCGGTCCGGTCTCCCGTGGGACGCCTTCGTGCGTGGTGCTCTCGACCTCCTGGGCCGCGCCGTCCCCTTCGACGCGGCGTGCATCGGACCTGTCGACCCGAGCACGGGACTGCTCACCGGCTCGGTGAAGACCGGTATGGGCGACGAGCGGGACCTGGACTTCCTGCGCCTGGAGTACCTCGAGGCCGACATCAACTCCTTCCTCGACCTCGCGCGTCGCCCGGTCCCGGTCGCGATCCTCGCGGAGGAGACCGAGGGGCATCCGGAGCGCGTCGCCCGCCACCGCGAGCTCTTCGTCCCCCACTGGGACCTCGCGCACGAGATGCGCGGCTCCGCCGTCCTCGACGGTGAGCCCTGGGCGGCGATCGGTCTGTACCGCGCGGGCGACACCAGCGGCTTCAGCCCGGCCGAGGCCGACTTCCTGGCGGACGTCGTGCCGACCATCGCCCGCGGCATGCGCTCGGGGATCGTCGCCGAGGTCGCCGCCGCCGCCCTGACGGACCTGGTCCCCGGGGTCGACGGGCCGGCCGTGCTCGTCGTCGGCGCCCACGACTCCGTCCTGCGCGCGAGCCCCGCCGCCGCTGCCCGGGTCGACGAGCTGGGTGGGTCCATCTGGGGCCGGCTCCCCGAGGCGCTCGGGTCGATCGTCTCCGCCGCCCGCGCGTTCGGGGCGGGCGGCTCGGACCTCGTCCCTCGGCTGCGGGTCCGTGCGCCCTCGGGCCAGTGGCTCGTGATCCACGCCTCGCCGTTGGCCGGGCCGACCGGGACGGCGAGCGACGTCGTCGTGACGATCGAGGAGGCGCGGCCGGCCGACGTCGTCCCGCTCGTGGTCGCGGCCTTCGGGCTCACCGGGCGCGAGCGGGAGGTCGTGGACGCCGTCGTGCGCGGGGCGAGCACCCAGCAGATCGCCGGTCTCCTCCACCTGTCGCCGTACACGGTGCAGGACCACCTCAAGGCGGTGTTCGAGAAGGCCGGTGTGAACAGTCGTCGTGAGCTCATCGCGAAGGTGGTGATGGACCAGTACCTCCCTCGCCTCGGTGACCGGATCGGCACCTCCGGGTGGTTCCGGCCCACGCCTCTGGCAGGATCACGGGGTGCCGATCGTCCAGCTCTCCGATCCGGATGACCCCCGCCTCGAGGACTACCTCTCCTTGACCGACGTCGCCCTGCGACGACGGGTCGAACCCGAGCGCGGCCTGTACATCGCGGAGAGCTCGACCGTGCTGGGCAGGGCGCTGGAGGCGGGCCACCGGCCGCGCTCGGTGCTGTGCTCACCGCGCTGGCTGCCCGATGTGGAGGCGATGCTGGCCCTGCGTCCCGACGGTGCCGAGGTCCCGGTGTACGTCGCAGAGGTCGAGCTGCTGGAGCGGATCACCGGCTTCCACGTCCACCGAGGGGCGCTCGCCGCGATGCACCGTCCCGAGCTCCCGACGGTGCGCGAGCTCCTCGAGCACGGACGGGACGGGCACCCGGCGCGACGCGTCGCGGTGCTCGAGGACATCGTCGACCACACGAACGTCGGCGCCGTCTTCCGCAGCGCCGCCGCGCTCGGGGTCGACGCCGTGCTCGTCTCCCCGCGGTGTGCCGATCCGTTGTACCGACGGAGCGTCCGGGTCTCGATGGGCACGGTCTTCCAGGTGCCATGGACCCGGCTCGGCTCGTGGCCGGGCGATCTGGAGACCGTGCGCGGTCAGGGGTTCACGGTCGCGGCGCTCGCCCTCTCGGCCGACTCGATCGCGCTCGACGACCTCGCCGCAGCACCGCCGGACCGCCTCGCCCTGGTCCTCGGCACCGAGGGGGACGGGCTCTCGCACGCGGCGATCGACGCGGCCGATCTGGTGGTCCGCATCCCGATGTCGGGCGGGGTCGACTCGCTGAACGTCGCGGCGGCCTCCGCGGTGGCCTTCTGGGCGACGCGCTCGGGAGCGACGCCCGGCTGATCCCGGCGTGGTGCCGGTTCAGTGCTGGAAGGTCGGCGTGAGCGTCCCGCGGGCAAGGGTGTGGAACAGCGCCGTGAACGCCACGCTCGTCGGCGTGGTCTCCTCGGTGAGCCCGAGGCTCGGCGTGTCGAGGGCGTGCACCGCGAAGACGTAGCGGTGCGCGCGGTCACCCGGTGGGGGAGCGGCGCCGAGGTAGCCGTGCTCGCCCCCGTCATGGCGTGCCTGCCGGGCGCCGGCGGGGAGCCGGTTGCCGCTGGGCGTCCCCGCGCCGGTGGGCAGCGAGCCGATATCGGCCGGCAGGTCCCAGACGGTCCAGTGCCAGTACCCGGCGGGGGTCGGCGCGTCGGGGTCGAAGCAGGAGATCATGACGCTCTGCGTCCCTGGCGGGACGGCGGACCAGTGCAGCTCGGGGGAGGTGCTCCCGCCCTCGGCGGTGAAGGGTCCCGGCATCGGCACCCCGTCCTCGAGGTCGTCGCTGCGCAGGGTCAGCGCCGGGACCGTGGGCAGCAGACCGTACGGTTCCGGGGCGATCGGGCGATCGAGGTCCATGGCCCCTCCTCCATGCGTCGTCGGAGAGTCGTCATCGGCTCCCTGTCATCGACGCTAGACCACGGTCGAGGTGTCCGCGCAGCGGCCCGTGCGGTGCACGTGCTCGCGCGCGTGGGCCAGTGCCGCCTCCAGGTCGCTGAACAGGTGGCTGCGGTCGCCGAGCTTGTCGAGCACCCCCACGGCCTCGACGACCTTGACCTGCTCGGGGCGCAGTCCCTTGAGCAGGACGACGATCCCGCGACGACGCAGGTCGGCGACGATCTCCGCGAGGGCGTTGGCCCCACTCGTGTCCATCACCCGGACCGAGGAGAGTCGCAGGACCACCACGCGGACGTCCGCCACCGCTGCGAGCTCGTCGAGGAAGCGCCGGACATCGGCGAAGAAGAGCGCTCCGTCGATCCGGTAGACGGCGATGTGCTCGCGCAGCAGCGAGCGCTCCTCCGC
>NZ_JBFHHB010000304.1:0-3257 GCF_041597215.1 Actinotalea sp. | reverse complement strand
GTCGGCACGGTCGGCCTGCTGCACGCGGTCGACGGGACGTCGACTGCGACCACCGTGTCCATCGCGAGCCTCGGCACCACTGCCACGACCTCGGTGCCGGTGAGCGGATCGACCTCGGACGACCCCGACTGGGAGGCGGTCGCCGCCGCGGTGCGTCCCTCGGTCGTGGCGATCGACGTGCAGACGGACAGCGGCGCGGCGACGGGCTCCGGCGTGATCATCGACGAGGACGGGCACGTGGTCACCAACAACCACGTGATCTCCGGCGCCACCGCCGACGGGATCACCGTCACCCTCTCCGACGGCCGGATCTACTCCGCGACGGTCGTCGGCACCGACCCCACGACCGACCTCGCCGTCCTGGCGATCACCGACCCGCCGAGCGACCTGAGCCCCGCCGTGATCGGCGACTCCTCGTCCGTCGCCGTCGGGGAGCCCGTCATGGCCGTCGGCAACCCGCTCGGCCTGGACAGCACGGTGACCACCGGGATCGTCTCGGCGCTCGACCGCCCGGTCTCGACATCGGAGGGCACCGACACGATCGTGACCAACGCGATCCAGATCGACGCCGCGATCAACCCGGGCAACTCCGGCGGGCCGCTCTTCAACGCCTCTGGCGAGGTGATCGGGATCACCTCGTCGATCGCCACCCTGTCCAGCGGGTCCTCGTCGGGCTCGATCGGCCTGGGCTTCGCGATCCCCTCCGATCTCGTCGACCGCACCGCGGCCGAGCTCATCGAGACGGGGACGGCCGACCACGCCTACCTCGGGGTCTCGCTCTCCGACGGCACGGTCACCGTCGAGGGCACCACGCGGCTCGGCGCCAAGATCGAGTCGGTGAGCGACGGCACGCCTGCCGCCGAGGCGGGTCTCCAGGTCGGGGACGTCATCGTGGCGATCGGCGAGGACACGGTCAGCGGGGCCGAGTCGCTGACGGGCTTCGTCCGTGAGCAGCCCTCCGGTGCGACGACCACGCTGACCGTCGTCCGCGACGGCACGGCGATCTCCGTCCCGGTCACCTTCGCTGCGCTGAGCGAGGTGCAGACCGCGAGCAGCGAGGAGGGAGCGACCGACCCGTACAGCAGCAGCGACCCGAACGGCACGCCGAACCTGCCGTTCCCCGGGGGCCGGTAAGGCTGAACCGGCCCCGACCCGACGGCCCCGTCACCGCCTCTTCTCCGGTGACGGGGCCCTCGTGGTTCAGGAGCCCAGCGCGTACCGCATGGGTTCGAGCTTCGCCTCGGACTCGGCGAGCTCGGCATCGGGGGAGGACGCCGCGACGATCCCGCAGCCGGCGAAGAGCCGGATCCGGTGCGGGTCGTGCGGGTCGAGCTCCGCCGAGCGCAACCCGATGCCCCACTCGCCGTCGCCGTCGGCGCCGAGCCAGCCGACCGGGCCCGCATAGCGACCGCGATCCATCTGCTCGAGCTCCTCGATGAGCGCGACGGCATCCGGGGTCGGGGTCCCGGCCACGGCGGCCGTCGGGTGCAGCGCCTGGGCGAGCGCCAGGCTCGTGACATGACGCTCGTGGTCGGCGAGCACCCCGGTGACGTCCGTCGCCAGGTGCAGGACGTTCGGCAGGTGCAGCACGAAGGGCGTCTCGGGGACGTTCGTCGAGGAGCAGAAGGGCTCGAGCTCCTTGGTCAGCGATGCGACGGCGTACTCGTGCTCCTCGAGGTCCTTGGAGGAGTGCGCGAGGATCGCCGCGCGCGCCATGTCCGCGTCGTCGTCTCCGGTGCGGCGGATCGTCCCGGCCAGCACCCGCGAGGTGACCAGCCCCTTCTCGCTGCGCACCAGCAGCTCAGGAGTCGCGCCGACCAGTCCGTCGACGCTGAACGTCCAGCAGGAGGAGTACTCGGCCGACAGCCGGCGGAGCAACCAGCGGCGGTCCAGCGGTTCGCTCGTCGTGACGACGACGTCGCGGGCCAGGACGACCTTGTCGACCCCTCCCGACCGGATCGCCGCCACCGCCCGCGAGACCGCCGCCCGCCAGCCGTCGGCGTCCAGCGCGCCGTCCGCTGTCTCGAGGGCGCCGGGGGAGCGCGGGTCCTGCTCGACCTCGAGGAGGTGCTCGGTCGCGGCAGGGACGCCCGCGGCCGTGATGGTCGTCAGCCATGCCGTCTCGCCGCGTCGTCCGACGACGACCGCCGGCACGACGAGCGCCCCGCCGGCGGGGGAGGAGGCGGAGAAGGCGAAGGACCCGAAGGCGACCAGTCCCGTGCCGGGGAGCTGGACCTCGTCGCGGACCACGGCATGCGCCATGGCGACCTGCCAGGCGCGCTCAGCGTCGGCGAACCGCGTCGTGCCGTCGGTACGGACCCTGGCCACCTCGCCCCAGGCCACCAGACCGTCGCCGCGGCGCACCCAGCTCATGCCGCCGGAGGCCGGCAGCAGGCGGAGCAGGTCCGCCGGGAGGGAGCCCGGGTCGACGGCGACGGTCCGGGCCACGAGGGGGGACGGGAGCGCCGCGATCCCGGTATCGGCGGGGGTCGGCGCACCGTGCGAGGTGGGAGCGGCGTCGTTCATCGCTGTACAGCGTAGATCGCCCGCACCGATCGGCTCGCCCCGGCCCGAGCGCCTGTCAGACTTGCCCGATGCGAGCCAGCCTGGACAAGAAGCCCCACGAGGTCGCGGCGATGTTCGACGCGATCGCCCGGCGGTACGACGTCACCAACGACGTCATCTCCCTCGGCCAGGACCGGCGCTGGCGCACCGCGACGGTCCGCGCCGTGGGCGCGACGGCAGGGGAGACGGTCCTCGACCTCGCCGCCGGGACAGGGACCTCGAGCGAGCCCTTCGACGCCGCAGGCGTGCGCGTGGTCCCGTGCGACTTCTCGGTGGGCATGCTCGCCGTCGGCAAGGCGCGCCGGCCCGACCTGCCCTTCACCGCAGGCGACGCCACGCGGCTCCCCTTCGCCGACGCCTCCTTCGACGCCGTGACGATCTCCTTCGGTCTGCGCAACGTGGTGGACACCAAGGCAGCGCTCGCCGAGATGCTGCGGGTGACCAGGCCCGGTGGCCGGCTCGTGGTGTGCGAGTTCTCGACCCCCACCTGGGGTCCCTTCCGCACGCTCTACGTCGAGTACCTCATGCGGGCCCTCCCGCCGGTGGCTCGGGCGGTCTCCGCCGATCCGGACGCCTACGTGTACCTCGCGGAGTCGATCCGCCAGTGGCCGGACCAGGAGGCGCTGGCGCGACGGATGCAGGAGGTCGGCTGGTCGCGGGTGGCCTACCGCAACCTCAGCGGCGGGATCGTC
>NZ_JBFHHB010000303.1:0-3269 GCF_041597215.1 Actinotalea sp. | reverse complement strand
TCCGTGCCCCGCACGGCCGGCTCATGCCCGGCTCATGGTCGTCGCACAGGGATGCCACAGGCTGCGGCGATCAGATGACTCCGACGCCACAGCGGGAGCAGGACTGCTCCTCCGGCACCGAAGGAGTCCGATCATGAAGCGCACGAGTCACCTCACCGCCGCCGTCAGCACCGCGCTCATCGGGGGGCTTCTCCTGGCGGGGTGCTCCTCCGCAGCGCAGACCACGGGCACGGCCGTCGACAGCTCCTCGGTGACCACCGCCACGAGCAGCGCCACGAGCACCACGGCGGCCGACCTCACGACCGGGGCGGTGGCGACAGAGGTCCTGGCGGCCAACGCCGACTCGACGACGGTCAACGACGACGAGTGGTCGATGGACGGGGCCGTGACCGTCACCCTCGACGGGTCCACCGCCACGGCCGACGGTGACGGGGTCGTCGTCGACGGCTCGACGGTCACGATCACCGCTGCCGGCACCTACGTGCTGACCGGGCAGCTCGACGGTCAGGTCGTGGTGGACACCCCTGACGAGGACGTCGTGGCCCTGGTGCTCGACGGGATGGAGATCTCCGACGACACGAGCGCAGCGATCGCGGTCCTCTCCGCCGAGGACGTCGTGGTCTCCCTCAGCGGCAGCAGCACGCTCACCTCCACCGGGGACGACGAGGAGGCCAACGCGGCCCTGTTCAGCGACGCCGACCTGACGATCACCGGCGACGGGTCCCTCACGGTGACCAGCACCCAGAACGACGGCATCACCAGCCACGACGACCTCATGGTGCTCTCGGGTGAGATCACCGTCACCGCTGCCGACGACGGCCTGCGCGGGAAGGACTCCCTGACCATCGAGGGGGGCACCCTCACGGTGCAGGCCGGGGGCGACGGGCTGAAGTCCGACGAGGAGGAGGACGAGACCAGCGGCTACGTGCTCGTCTCCGGCGGCACGATCGACCTGGTGGCCGGGGACGACGGCGTGCAGGCGCAGACCGACGTCGTCGTCACGGGCGGCGAGCTGACCGTCGACGCGACCGACGACGGTCTCAAGGCCGAGGTCCACGTGGTCGTGTCGGGCGGCAGCACCGTCGTGGCGAGCTCCTACGAGGGGCTCGAGGCCTTCTACGTCACGATCGAGGGCGGGACGCTGGACGTCACCGCGAGCGACGACGGCATCAACGCCACGAGCGGGACCAGCACCACGACGGACATCGGCGGTGTCGTGGAGGCCGACGACGGTGCGATGGTCACGATCACCGCTGGCGAGATCACCGTCGACTCCGAGGGCGACGGGATCGACTCGAACGGGTCGGTCCTGGTCACCGGCGGCACCACCCTCGTCTTCGGCTCACCCCTGGACCGTGAGGGGGCGCTGGACGCCAACGGATCGGTGGTCGTGGACGGCGGGACGGTCCTCGCCGTCGGGATGACGGGCATGGCCGTCTCCCCGGACACCTCCTCCGCCCAGGGTTGGCTGAGCGCCTCGCTCGACCAGGCCTACGCCGCGGGCCAGACGGTCCAGGTGCTCGACGACAGCGGCTCGGTGGTCGCAGAGTTCACCTCGGTCAAGACCTTCCAGTCGGTCGTGCTCTCCTCGGCGGACGTCGTCGACGGGGCCACGTACACGGTCACCGTCGACGGTCAGACCGCCGGGACCGCCACCGCGGGCGTCGCGGCCGCGGGGAGCATGGAGATGGGTGGGGGACGCGCCCGCCGGTGAGCACGCACCTCGGGAACGGCGGCCGCTCGCCCTCGGGCGGGCGGCCGCCGCCTCGTGGGGAGCGGGGTACGTCCGGCAGGCGTCGCCCGCCCAGCACTCAGCGGGTGGCGCCCCTGCGCTGGGCGGTGACGAGCAGGTCCCTGAGCAGTGCGCCGAGCGGGCGGCCCGTCTCCGCCGCGGCGAGCGGGAGGACAGAGGTCTCGGTCAGACCGGGGGAGATCGCCGCCTCCAGGAACCACGGGGTCCCCTCGGCGTCGACCACGACGTCGGTCCGGGACAGGTCCCGCAGGCCGAGCACCGTGTGGACGGTCTCCGCCGTCCGTGACACGGCGTCCAGGACGGTCTCGGGCAGCGGCGCAGGGAGCACGATGCTGATGAGGTCGGCTCCGTAGCGGGCCTCGAAGGAGAACGGCGAGACGTCCGGGTTGGCGAACTCGGCGGGCGGGAGCGCCGTGACCTTCCCGGCCTCCTCGACCACGACGGTCTCGATCGTCGATCCCACGATGTAGCGCTCGATCAGTGCGAGGTCGCCGAAGGTGAAGCAGCGGACGAGCGCGGCGGGCAGGTCCGCAGCGGTCTCGACGAGGCTCATCCCCAGAGTGGAGCCGCTCTTCGCCGGCTTGACCACGACGGGCAGCCCGATCTCGTCCAGGACCGAGCGGACGAGCTGGGTGGTCGAGAGCTCACGGAAGGACCGCGCCGAGACGGCGGCCCATGCGGGCGTGGCGACCCCGGCGCGGGAGACGAGCACCTTGGCGACGACCTTGTCCCACGCCAGGTGGCAGGCACCCGGGGTGGATCCGACGTACGGGATCCCCGCGAGGTCGAGGGCCGTCTGCAGCGAGCCGTCCTCGCCGCTCGCGCCGTGCACCGCGAGGTAGGCCGCGCTGATCCCGTCGTCGGCCAACCGGGTCAGCAGCGTCTCGTCGGCGTCGTACAGGGCGGCCTCGATGCCGACCTGACCGAGCGCGTACTGCGCGCGGCGCCCCGACCGGAGGGAGACCTCACGCTCGTTGGAGAGTCCTCCGGCGATCACTGCCATACGCGCGAGCTCGGTGGTCACGGCCCGTCCCTTCCTCGTCCTGCCCGGGCGCCCGGTCCCTCGGGCAGCACGATCCAATCACAGGCAGCGGCGCGTCTGCTCGACCTGGCTGAGGGCCGGGCCGAGCTCGAGCAGGAAGCTCGTCGAGCGGGTCGCCGTGACCGAGGCGGGGACCTGCACCTCGACCGCCGGAGAGCGGCCGTAGGTCGTGAAGGTCCAGTCGGCCGAGCCGTCCTGCGCCGCGGGCCCGGAGACGGCGATCCAGTCGACGGAGCCGGCCTCGTCCTCGGCCGTGACGCACTGGTCCGTCGTGGGGCCCGGGGGTTCGACACCGCAGCGCAGCACGACGGGATCTCCCGGGTCGCCCCAGGCCACCGTCGCCTGGCTCGTGGTGCGCAGTCGCTCGAGGCCGTCGAGATCCTCGGGGAGCGCGAGCACGATCGACGCGCACAGGGGCTCTGCCGCATGAGGTGCGACGTCCACGACGACGGCCGAGGAGCACCCGGCCAGACC
>NZ_JBFHHB010000302.1:0-3277 GCF_041597215.1 Actinotalea sp. | reverse complement strand
GTGCGCCGGATCACGGGCCCCGGTCCGGTCGGGTGTGCAGGCCGGCCGTCCGGTCGAGCCCTGCGCGGCCTCGTGCCGCTGGCTCTGCTCCTCCCGCTGGTGCTGAGCGCTTGTGCCGGAGCCGGGACCGCCACCCCCACGGGGGCGCCGGCGACGAACGGTCAGGTGGGTCCCGGGCAGACGGCGTCCACCGGCACGGCGACGGCGTCCGATCAGCGCTTCCCCGAGATCCTCGCGGTGGAGCTGCGGCCGACCACCGACGGCTACGACGTCGTCGTGACGATCTCCTCGCCGTACGACACCCCGGACCGCTATGCCGACGGCTGGCGGGTGCTCGCTCCTGACGGCACGACGCTGGGGGAGCACGAGCTGGGCCACGACCACGCGGACGAGCAGCCCTTCACCCGCACGCAGCGCTCCGTGTCCATCCCGGACGAGGTCACCCAGGTCACCGTCGAGGGCCGCGATCTCCTGCACGGCTACGGAGGGGGCACCGTCACCGTCGCCGTCCCCTGACCTTCCCGGCGAGGGAGCACGCAGCCCATACTGGGCACGACGACCGGAAGGGGCGACGTGGCCACGATCGCGGTGCACGAGTTCATCTCGGCAGACGGGGTCTTCGAGGACCCTCGATGGACCTTCGATCACGGATTCGACCCGGAGATGGGCGAGGACCTCGCAGCGATCACCAGCGCCGCGCGCGCGATCCTGCTCGGTCGGGTGACCTACGAGATGTTCGCCCCCGCCTGGTCGACCCGCACCGCCGAGGACGACCCGGGCGCCCCGTTCTTCAACGACACCCCGAAGTACGTCGTCGCCTCCCGGACGCCCTCGGTCACCTGGGGGCCGTCGACGGTCCTCGACGGCTACGACCCCGCGGCGATCCGGCGACTCACCGAGGAGCTCGACGGGGTCATCTACGTCTCGGGCAGCGGGACCCTCGTCAGGGCGCTGCTCGCCGACGGTCTCGTCGACGACCTGCACCTCTTCGTGTACCCGGTCGTGCTGGGCAGCGGGGCTCGGCTCCTGGCGGAGGGCACTCCGCGGATCCCCCTGCGCCTGAAGGAGGTGGACCGGTACGACAACGGCGTCGTCCACCTGGACTACGGCCCGGGCTGAGCACGTGAACCCAATACCCGGACAAGTCCGGACGACGAGAACGGGCCAGGAGCACCCCGGTCGTCAGATTCGTGCGTCACAGTGGTCCAGGCGGCTTCGACTCACCGCTCGACGTCGCGCGCAGTCGGGTCGGAACGCAGGAGCGACTGGATCGTGGCGGCCGTCCGCAGGGGGGACGGCCGCCGGGATCCGCTCCTGGAGCTTCGGCTCGGCCGGCGACGGTGGCCGGGACCGGCGGGGTGGGCACTGCGCAGCGCGAGGCATCCTCGTCCCCGACAGCGACGGAGCGCGCCGATGATCAGTCACGTCGTGCGGACCCATCCGAGCACCGACGCGCTCGCGCCACGCGACCAGCTCGCTTGGCAGCTCGCCCTCGTCGCCACGGACCCGGTGAGGCCACAGGACGACGTCGCCGCGATGGTCGTCAACCGGGTCATCGACAACGCGGCCGTCGCGACGGCCGCGCTCACCAGGGCGCCCGTCGCCGCGGCCCGTGCGCAGGCCCTGGCTCACCCCTACCTGCCCGGAGCGACCGTGCTGGGGTGCGGGGCCGAGGTGCGGGTCGGTCCCGAGTGGGCGGCCTGGGCCAATGCCGTAGCGGTGCGCGAGCTCGACTTCCACGACACCTTCCTCGCCGCCGAGTACTCCCACCCGGGGGACACCGTCGCCCCGATCCTCGCGGTGGCGCAGCACCTCGCGCAGCGCCCCGGACGGGCGGAGCTCACGGGGGCCGACCTCGTGCGGGGCATCGTGACGGCCTACGAGGTGCAGGTGGACCTGGCGCGGTCGATCAGCCTGCACCGGCACAGCATCGACCACGTCGCCCACCTCGGCCCCGCCGTCGCTGCCGGGCTCGGCTCGCTCCTCGGCCTCGAGACCGGAACGGTCTTCCACGCGATCGGCCAGGCCTTGCACACGACGACCGCCACCAGGCAGTCCCGCAAGGGCGAGATCTCCACCTGGAAGGCCTACGCCCCCGCCTTCGCCGGCAAGGTGGCGATCGAGGCCGTGGACCGCGCCATGCGGGGACAGACCTCGCCGACGCCGATCTACGAGGGCGAGGACGGGGTCATCGCCCACCTGCTCGACGGGCCGAGCGCCCGGTACCTCGTCCTGCTCCCGGGCCCCGGCGAGCCTCGACGCGCGATCATGGACACCTACACCAAGGAGCACTCGGCGGAGTACCAGGCACAGGCGCTGATCGACCTCGCACGCCGGCTGCACCGTGAGCGACCGGAGCTCGGTGACCCGCAGCACGTGCGCGCGATCGTCCTGCACACGAGCCACCACACCCACCGGGTCATCGGGTCCGGTGCGAACGACCCCGAGAAGTACAGCCCGACCGCCTCACGCGAGACCCTCGACCACTCGATCCCGTACATCCTCGCCGTCGCGCTCCAGGACGGGAGGTGGCACCACGAGGACTCGTACACGCCGTGGCGCGCCTCGCGTCCCGAGACCGTCGCCCTCTGGCAGCGGATCACCACCCGGGAGGACCCGGAGTGGACGCGGCGCTACCACGCGAGCGACCCGGCGGAGCAGGCGTTCGGCGGCCGGCTCGAGTTCACCCTGAGCGACGGCAGCACCGTGGTCGAGGAGATCGCCGTGGCCGATGCGCACCCCCGGGGGGCGCGGCCCTTCGGCCGTGAGCAGTACGTGCAGAAGTTCCGCACCCTGGCCGACGGCGTCCTGGAGGACGAGGAGGTCGAGAGGTTCCTCGAGGTGGCACAGCGCCTCCCCGACCTTCACCCGGGCGAGCTCGGCGAGCTCACCGTCCGGGCGCCCGCCGACCTGCTGGCAGCCGTCGACACCCCCGAGGGGATCTTCTGATGCTCTACGCACCCACCACGGCGGCCGAGAAGCGGATCGGGTTGCGCGCAGCGCTGGCGAGCGGTCGGGTGCTGCGCTTCCCCGGGGCGTTCAACCCGCTCTCGGCGCGGCTCATCCAGGACACGGGCATGGAGGGCGTGTACGTCTCGGGCGCGGTGGTGGCCGCCGACCTCGGGCTTCCCGACATCGGACTCACCACGCAGACGGAGGTGGCCGACCGAGCACGCCAGATCGCGCGGATGACCGACCTGCCGACGCTGGTCGACGCCGACACGGGCTTCGGCGAGCCGATGAACGTCGCCCGCACCGTGCAGGCGCTGGAGGAGGC
>NZ_JBFHHB010000301.1:0-3279 GCF_041597215.1 Actinotalea sp. | reverse complement strand
TCGACGTGCAGGTGGGCGTGGTCGCGGAGGCCCATGAGCGCGACGCCGTCGTGGCGCGGATCGCCGCGCTGGTGGGGCAGGCACGGCGAGCCGGGGTCCCGGTGATCTGGGTCCAGCACTCCGACGAGGAGCTCGCGCAGCTGAGCGAGGACTGGCGCATCGTCCCCGAGCTCGCGCCGGCCGCCGAGGAGACGATCGTCGAGAAGCACTACGGCGACTCCTTCGAGGCCACCGACCTCGAGTCGGTCCTGGCGGGGCTGGGGGTCGGCCGCCTCCTCGTCGCAGGCGCCGAGACCGATGCGTGCATCCGCTCGACCCTGCACGGCGCGTTCACACGCGGCTACGACGCGACCCTCATCAGTGATGCGCACACCACGGGGGACAAGTCCGACTGGGGCGCGCCTCCCCCCGCCCAGGTCATCGCCCACACGAACCTCTACTGGGGCTTCCAGGACGCCCCGGGCCGCACGGCAGGGACGGTCACGACCGAGCAGGTCGACTTCCGCGCAGGGCCATGAGGGCCCCGGCGGCCTGGGATCTCAGGGGAGCGCGACGGTGTCGCACTCCAGCGGGGCCTCGGCCCGGACGGTGCCCTGGATGGTCGGCGTGACGTCGACCACCAGGTCGCGGCTGCCGGGATCTCCCACCAGGACGTCGATGCTCGCCTGACGGTCGGCGCCGGGGGCGACCACCAGCCAGACGACCTGGACCGGATGCCCGGAGTCCTGCTGGCCCGTCACCTCGACGGGTGCACCGTCGACCGACGCCGAGAGCAGCGTCGAGCCCTTCGGGAGGTAGACGAAGAGCGCGATGCGTTCGGCGCCCGTCGGCAGGTTGAGCGTCGGGTGGGTCCCGCCGGTGATCGAGCCGCTGAGGTCCGGCACCAGGGCCGGGTCGAGGCTGTTGGTCAGGTCGAGGGTCACCCGGTGCACCTGGCGGCCGTCGGCCGAGCAGGTCGCCGAGCCGGTCGTCACCGTCGACAGGAGGTAGTAGTCGAGCTTCGAGCCCACGAGCCCGTTGAGGTACAGGCCGACGACGTCCGTCGTCGCGGTGCTCTCCAGCAGGTCCTGGGCGAGGAACGGCGTGACTGCCAGGGCCTCGCGGTCATCCGCGTCGGGGAACCACAGGCTGAAGTGACGTCCCTCGGCCGCGGCGCTCAGCGCGTCGTACATCTCCCTCAGGTCGTAGTCGCCCGACATGAGCCGCGAGAACGTGCCGGCGACCGTCTCGGCGTAGACCAGACCCTGCTGGGCGTCGTCGACGGCCCGGACCCCCGAGTCGTACCGGAAGTAGACCTCGTTGAAGAGCAGCGGGAGGACGGTGTCGGCACTCACGACGTCGCCGGTGGAGATCGGGACCGGGCCGACGACCTGGAGCAGGAGCTGCAGTGCGCCCGCGTCGAGCGAGAAGACGCCGTCGATCTCCTTGCCGAAGGCGTGCTCCCACTCGGCCTCGACGATCTGCGCAGCGGTCACGGCGCTCGGCCGGAGCGTGGCGTCGGAGATGAAGCGACCCAGGACCCCCGGCAGGACGGTCTCGAACCCCTCAGGGATGGGGATGATCGGCTCGGCGTGGGCGGAGAACCCGCCGTCCGCGGCGGGGATCACCGAGCCGAGCTCGATCGCGCCCTCGTCGACCGAGAGCTCGACGAAGGCGAGCGGCCCGCCGCCGAGCGACCGGAGCTCCGCGTTGTTGAGGAACATCACCACGTAGGTCCGCGGGGAGTCGGCGCCGAGGAGCGCCGGGACGGCGCGCACCACCGGGGCGGCCTCGGTCAGCGCGCTCGCCGCTGGACCGATCACCTCGGCGAGCATCTCCTTCGCCTCGCCCAGCTGCGCCACCGCGTCCTCGGTCCGGACGGCGTCGAGCCGGGCGGCCAGCACCGTCAGCTCCTCGGCGAGCGGGGTGATCTCGTCGGCGACCTGGCTGATCGTCGCGATCGGCAGCGCCCCGTCCTGGGGCTTGAGCCCCTCGGCACCGACCTCACCGACGAGTCCGACGAGCGGCTCGGCCGCGGTCATCGTGTCGTCGATGACGGCGGTGAGCTCACGCAGTGCCGTGAGGTTCACCCCGACCGACGGCAGGACCTCGGCGCCACGCCAGATCGGGTCCCCGGTCAGGTCACGTGCCCGGCTCGCATGCCCTGCGATGTCGTCGAACACGGAGGCCGCGAGTCCGTAGTCACCCTCACCGGCGGCGTCCTGGAGATCGGCGACCAGCCCCTGGGCCTGCTCCAGCTCACCCTTGGCGGTCCAGCCGCGCACGCCGACCCACACCGCCGCGATCACCAGCAGGACCAGCACGGCGAGCAGCCCACCGATCACGAGCGAGCGAGGACGAGGGCGGGCCATGGTCCTCCTCCGTCGAGCCGTCCCGGCGAGCACCGAGGTGCTCGCCGATCATAGACGGAGCGAGGGCAGCGGCTCGGGGCGGCCCCGCCCTCTCGACAGGCGCGATCGGCGTGCGCGGGTGATGCTCGACGTCCCCCCGTCTCTCCCCATGGAAGGCGCCAGCCGTGACCACCGAGACCACCCGCACCCCCACGACCGCCGAGGCAGGCCTGGCCCAGCGGGACGACGTGGCGTACGACGTCGTCGTCGTCGGCGCAGGCCCAGCGGGGATCAGCGCCGCGATGCGAGCGGCGGAGCTCGGCGCACGGACCGCGATCGTGGAGGGCGCCCGGGTGGGCGGCACCTGCGTGAACACGGGCTGCGTGCCCACCCGCCTGCTCGCCCGGACCGCGCGGGTGCTGCGCGACGCACAGACGGCCGACGACTTCGGGGTCGAGGTCCCGGCCTCCGGGCTGGTCTGGTCCCGCACCGCTGACCGGCTCCGCGCCACGATCGAGCACGTCCAGGACGCCAAGGACACCGCCGGTCGCCTGGAAGCGGCGGGGGTGGACCTGATCACCGAGGGGTGGGCACGGTTCGTCGACCCGCACACGATCGTGCTCAGCGGGTCGGGCCGGCGACTGTCCGGGACGACGTTCGTCCTGGCGACCGGGGGTGGCTCACGTCGCCTCCCGATCGAGGGGATCGAGCTGACCACGGTGGCGGAGAAGATCGTCGACCTGGAGCGGCTGCCCGCCTCGGTCGCGGTCGTCGGCAGCGGGGCGACCGGCTCCCAGCTCGCGACCGTGTTCAGCGGGTTCGGCGTCCAGGTGACCCTGCTCGAGCTCGCCGATCGCGTCCTGCCCTTCGCCGACCACGAGGTCAGCGCCGCGATCGAGGCCGCCTTCGTCGCGCGCGGGGTGCAGGTCCGCACCGGGATCACGGGGAT
>NZ_JBFHHB010000300.1:0-3295 GCF_041597215.1 Actinotalea sp. | reverse complement strand
GGCCATACCGCGGTCCCGGCTCTCGCCGGAAGGCGCCGCGGCCATCGCCTCGACGGGTCGGGACTCCATCGACTGCTGGAGCTGGACGGGCGTCATGCTGATGCGGCGGCGCGGACCGGTCGACGACGTCCTGCTCGTGACCCCGCGCGGCTGGGTCCGCCCGGTGCGCCCGAAGGGCATCCACGAGCGGCGGTACGGCTCCGTGCTCGGATCCACCTGAGCCCCCTCCGCCGTCGGTGCGCGTCCTGTCGACGCTGCGGGTTCCCGTCCAGCGTACGTGCGGGGCGGGCGACAGGGGGGCCGAGGCCCGCCCCGCTCCCACTTCGGGGCCTCGCCTGCGCCGACCTGGACCCGACATCACCCGGTCGGAGGACCCCGCACCGGTCAAGGCGACGTCCGCCCGGGCCGATGAAGGAGCGAGGGGAGTTCCGGGACCGCATCCGCCACCCGCCGCGCCCCTTGCCACCCAGGAGAGGCACCCGATGTCGCCGAGCGTCGAACCCGTCGACCACCCCGTCCCGCAGCCGTTCGGCTGGGTGCTGGTCGACGCTCCGGCGCACCTGCGCGAGGTGCTCGACCAGGTCGCCGTCGGCCCCGGCGGCGTCCTCGCGATCGCCCGGTGGACGACGCGGGTCGGCGTGCGCCGTGGGACCGTGCACCCCGCCAGCGCGAGCCAGGCGGTCGACGACGTCGTCCTGGCGACGACGCGTCTGGCCGAGGCCCTCCAGCCCGCCCATCGCCCGGTGACGGCAGCCCTCGTCGTCGTCCCGGGGGACCGGCGGCCCACCCGCGTCTCGCCGGGCGCTGTCGTCGTCGGCGAGCAGAGGTTCACCGCCACCCTCGCCGGGCTGGGCCGGCACCTGGGCCCGGACGACGCCGCCGACGTGCGTCGCCGCCTCGCCGCACCTCCCCTGCCGGAGGACGACCTCCCGACGGTCGCGACCCTGACCGCGCTGCTCCAGGCCGATCGCGAGCGGAACGCCAGGGCGCACCGGGGGTAGGGCCGCCGCCCGTCCGAACCGCCGGTCCTCCAGGCGCCGTCGGGGCCCTGGTCGCCGTCGTGCGGGGGTGCCAGGATCGCGAGTGGAGGCGCGAAGTGCGCCGGGACGGGGGCCGAGGTGTCCGAGCACGCGACGGGGCATGAGCCCGCGGCGTCTGCGGAGCCGGTGGGCCCCGCGGGCCCCGCGGGGCCGGTGGAGCAGCAGAGCGGCACCTGGCGCCTGGTGCGGCTCGGGCTCGTGCTGGTGCTGCTGGTCGGGGCGGCGGTGCAGTTCAGGCAGCCGGTGGAACGGGATCTGGGCGACCTGCTGGACGGGCTGTACTCCGGGACGATCACGTCCGTCACGCGAGAGGTGCCCGAGCCCGAGAACACCGGCATCGACGAGGTGCGGCTCACCTGGCGTGAGCCATGGATCTCGCTCCCGTTCGGGTTGCAGGACGGCCCGTTCTCGTGGTTGCGGCAGGGGCGGACCGTGAGCCTCACCTACGTGGTGCCGATCTTCGACGTCGACGAGAGCTTCGAGCCCGTCCGGGAGGCGGCGCGCGCCACAGGTGCCACGATCGTCGAGGTGCCGTACACACCGCGATCGGGTGTCCCGATCGTCAACTGGTGGGCGGCGGCCTCGCTCCTCGGGCTCGTCGCCCTCATCGCGGCACCGCAACCGCGCCTCGCCACGAAATGGGCCTGGTTCTGGATCGCCTGGACGAACCCGCTGATCCTCGTCTTCTTCCTCGTCGAACCCGTCCCGCTGTGGCGGACGGCGCCGATGCCCGCGCCGGCAGCGCGGCTGACGGGCGGGTGGGCCTTCCTCATCAGCCTGTTCCTCACCCCGATGATGCGGAGCGTCGTCCCCGAGCTGACGAGCTGAGGGGAGACGGGGCGTGGCGGCGCCCGCACCAGGGCTCGTCCCTCAGCAGGTTGGGCATGCGGATCCTGCGGATCGTCCTGGTCGGGCTCCTCCCCTTCGGCGGCTGACGGCCCGTCGGGGTCGTCGGTCACCGCGCAGCCGGAGGTCGCTGTCCCCCGGGGAGCCGCGGGGTGACGATGTACCCGCGCTCGCCGTCCCCGAACACCTCCATGCGCGGGTCGCGGCGGCCCCACAGCCAGGCCAGGTGCGCACAGAGGATCGCGTCGATCTCGTCCTCCACGATCCGCAGGTGGACCTTGCGCGTCGCGGCGGGGACAGCGGCGCGGATCTGCGCCCAGCGTGCGGACCTGTCGAGGCCGAGCGTGGGGCCGAGCACGCGCTCCATGTGCTCCACGAGCTGCACGAACGCCGCCCGGAGCGACTCCAGGGTGCGTCCGGGCTTGTTCTTGTACGGCAGGATCCGGCCGAGGCCGAACAGGCTCACCATCGCCGGGTGCGGGTACACCTCGATCGCGACCGGGCGGCCGGTGAAGGGCGCCGCCGTCGGGTCCATCTCCCAGCCGAACCGCTCGGCGAGGACCGCGCCGCGCGGCGGGTCGAACCACGGGCGCGACCTGTTCGCGGGGTGCGTGCCGGCGTCGTACCGGCCGAAGACGGCGCTCAGCTCCTTCTCGCACGGGCGGCTGCCGGTGAGGTTCGGGACGACCAGAGGCGCGTCGATCGCGACGACGGCGTCCGGGTCCAGGTGCGGGGCGAGGAACTCGGCGATCTGCTCGTCGGTGCGCACGGAGGTCGAGGCGATGAGGCGGCCGTCGGCGTCGACGACGGCGAGGCCGGTGCGGGCGCGCGGGGCCCAGGCGAGGTCGATGCCTAGGTGGGTGGGCATGGGCTCTCCGCGGCACAACGAGGTCTGGACCGATTCCACGCTATCCGCCTTCGCGGCGGATGCCGGAGGAGCGACCGCTGTCTAGCTTCGACCGGGATTGAGTGCCAAGCTGCAGTCGTGGCGACGAAGCATGACCTACGCGACTGGACCATCGAAGCCCTGAAGTCCCTCGGAGGCTCCGGCAGCGTCGTCGAGACCTGCCGTCTGATCTGGCAGGTTCACGAGCCCGATCTCCGCGCTTCGGGCGACCTGTTCTACACCTGGCAGTACGACGTTCGCTGGGCAGCCCAGACGTTGCGGGACGAGGGAGTCCTGGTATCGGCGGGACGTGAACGCAGGGCCCCGTGGACGCTGGCCTGAGCGTCGCTACATGCGCGCAGCAATGTGAGACGCAAAGGCCTCGGCCAAGCGCGGGGGGACAGCGTTGCCGATCTGGCGGGCGATGCTCGCCTTGTTGCCCGCCCACAAGTAGTCCTCCGGGAACCCCTGGATGAGTGCCGCCTCGAGGTGCGTGATCGGACGGTCGGCGACCGGGTGCAGG
>NZ_JBFHHB010000299.1:0-3297 GCF_041597215.1 Actinotalea sp. | reverse complement strand
GCCTCGGCGAGCCACTGCTTCGCCGTGCCCTCGCGGTTGCGGGCGGCCGCGACGGGGAAGGCGAGCAGCAGCAGGGCGACGGAGATCGCCACGGGGACGCTGGCCGCCCCGATCGCGAGACCGAGGCCGCTCGTCCCGCTCGTCAGCTGGGCCCAGAGGAACCAGGCGTCGAAGACCAGGAACCCGACGACGACGGAAGCGAGCACCCCGAGCGGCAGCGTGCGCCGCCAGGTGGCCGCGAACTCGCGGAAGGTCGAGGTGAACACCGTCGTGGAGTCCTCCCGCAACCAGCCGTCCAGGGAGCGCGCGACGGCCACGGCCGCCGGCAGGGCCGTGACCAGGGGCAGCGCGAGGAGGAAGCCCGCGACCCCGGCGAACGCGAGGTTCGCGGGGTACGTCAGGATCCTCAGGGTCGTCTGCTCCCAGCCCTTGCCCGGCTCGCGGCGTCCCGTGCGGCTCATCAGCTCACTCCGTCAGGTCGGTGCGCGCGGCGAAGCCCGCACGCTTCACGTCCGCCCGGTCGAGGGACGTGACCCCAGCCTGCAGGTGGATGGCGACGACCTCGTGGCGGCCCGCCGACTCGATCGTCACGAGTACCTCGTCGCCGTCACATGTCGCGGTCGCGGTCGGCTCGTCGTGATCGTCCCAGCCGGCCGGCACCAGGACGGTGACGAACCGCGCGGTGGTCGTGGCCTGCGTCTCCCGCTGGAGCGTGTACTGCACGCTCTCCATCTCCAGGCCGGGCGTCGAGGCGGTCGGGTTGGCCTGCACACCGGTCCGCACGACGCGGTCGTCCGTCGCCGTCGCCGTCGCCGTCGGGGCGAGTGCGCGTACGTGGAGGACTCCCGGACCGGCCGGTGCCGTCCACCGGCCGTCGCCCCCCGGCTGTGCGGGGTTGTCGGTCTGCAGCAGCCAGGTCCAGCGCCGCGGGGTGGCGGCCGCGAGGTCGTCCACGATCACCAGATGCCCGGCGGGGGACATCACCAGGTGGCGGCGCACCCGCTCGATGCCGAGGGCGGGTGCGTACATCCGGCTGCACTCGCTGACGCCGTGCAGCCACCCCTCGGCGAGCGTCGTCGTCAGCATCTCGGCCGTCCGCTCGACGCCGAGACCCTCGAAGATGTGGTACCGGTTCTCGTTGTCGAAGCCCTGCCCGTCCACGAGCACGGCGTTGTGGTGCTCGGTGCGCTTGCGCGAGGAGTAGCCCTCGTCGATCGCCAGGTACGCGCCCTTGCCGAGCAGGACGAAGGTTCCCGAGTCGGGGTGGTGGTGGCCGGCGTTGAGGGTGGTCCAGCCCTTCTCGTCCTGGATCCGGTGGCCGGTGTCCCATGCCTTGTGCCCACCGCCCGGGGCGGACTTGAACGAGACGAGCGTCGCGTCCGGTTCCCAGGAGGTCCGGCCGACCAGGAGACCGAGGTCGGGGAAGAAGGCGCTCGTCGGGACGCCGGTGAGGTCGGCCGACGGCGCGCTCGGGTCGAACCAGAGCAGCTCCTGGTACGCCTCGGGGCGCACGCCGGGGCGTACCCCGCTCTCGTAGGCCTCGCGCCAGAAGAACTCGCGGGCGACCTTCTCGCCGAGCCACTGCGCCTGCGGGATCCGGTACTCCGCCGCGAGCTTGTAGTACAGCGCGACGCAGTGCCCGCTGCGGCGGTCGTGGCAGTCGCCGTGGTCGACGATGCGCTCCAGGTCCGGAGCCGCCTGGTGCAGGCGGTACCAGAAGGTCTCGCGCAGGTACGACGAGCGAGGGAACCAGTCGATCCCCTCGGCGGCCTTGAGCACGTCGAGGTAGCTGACGATCCACGGGACGCCGTAGCGCCAGTAGACGACGCCCTCGTTGTTGGACCCGTCGTCGTTGAGCATCGACAGGACGGTGTCGAAGTTCTGCTTGGCGCGTTCGGTCCAGGCCTCGGCCTCGGGGTGCTCGGCGCGCAGCACGTAGCCCGCCGTGGCGAGCCCGGCGTAGCAGATCCAGTTGTGGTTCTGCCAGTACGAGGACGACCACCAGCCGCCCTCGGTCTCCAGCGCGAACTCGTACATCCGGCTGCCCTGGAGGATGAGCTTGTCCCGCAGCGCGGTGCGCTCCTCCTCGGGGAGCGCATGGCCGGCCCAGGAGTAGGCGAGGCCCAGCCCGTGCAGCAGCCAGGCCGCGTCGAGGTCGTGGTCGGGCATGTGCGCCTTGCCCCAGTGCGGGAAGGAGACAGGGGAGGCGAGGTACCTCCGCAGCTCGGTGAGGTAGTGCTCCTGCCCGGTGATCCGGTACGCCAGGGCGAGGTTCGCCGATGCCGAGCCGAAGTACGTCACCGAGGCGTTCGGTGGTTCCAGCGGGAGGACCTCGCCGCGCAGGCGCTCGCACTCCTCCAGGAGGCGGCGCAGCTGCGGGCGACGCACGCCGTGCAGCTCGCTGCGCAGCTCGTCCTCGCGGCCCGCGAGCAGGAGGGGGCCGGTACGGATGGTCGTCGCGGTCATCGGGCCACCTCGTGCTCGGTCGTCGTGCCGTCGGTCAGGTGGATGCGCACGCCGAGCAGGGCGCTGCCCGAGCCGTCCGAGGTCCCGTCCTGCGCCGAGGTCAGCAGCTCGACGTCGGCAACCCTCGCCGCGCCGACGCAGTACACCGAGACGAAGCAGGCAGAGCTGCCGCGCACGGTCCAGTCGCCGACGGTGCGCAGGGCGGCTGGGTCGTCCGAGGGGCCGCGGCCGGGGCGCGCCACGAGGGCGCTCGCGGTGGTCGCCCGGTGGACGCCGTGCAGCTCCCGTCCCTCCGGGCCGTGCCAGAGGGTGCGCCAGCCTCCGTCGGTCGCCCTGATCTCGAGCGGGACCGCCGGGCGCAGCGCGAGGGTCAGGTCCCGGTCGAGCGGCCCTCCGGTCGGGGCGCCCGGCCCGGGGGCGGCGTCCCCGCGGTGCTTCCCGCCCGAGGTGCTCGGCTCGGTGACACGGACGGTCACGACATCGAGGAGGTAGGTGGCCGTCTGCACGAGCTCCCGCGTGGCATGCGCGCCGTCGAGGGCCGCGCCGGAGCCGGCGAGGACGCGATCGACCCCGCCTGCGGGATCGAGCTCGAGCAGGTCGACCGTGCCCGTCGTGGGCTGCTGGTCCTGGTCGTCGACGCGCACGGTCGGGTGAGCCTGCGTGCGCGAGTAGTAGCCGCGTCGCAGCGGACTGCCGTACGGCGGGACACCGGGGGCGGGCTGCCAGGCGACGCCGTCCCCGTAGAGGTAGAGCCCGAGCTTGTCGAGGTGTCCGTGCGAACCGCCGTGCGGGCCGGCGTCGAGGATCGCCGTGAGCGTCTCGGCACGGTCG
>NZ_JBFHHB010000298.1:0-3356 GCF_041597215.1 Actinotalea sp. | reverse complement strand
GTCCGCGCGGGACACCCTGCTCATCCTCACCGCCACCCGCTGGTTCCCGACGGGCCTGGTCATCGGGGTGATGGCGCTCCTGCCGATCGAGCGCGGACTCAGCCTCTCCCAGCTCGGCGTCCTCCTCTCGGTGCAGGGTCTTGTCGTGCTCGGCCTCGAGCTCCCCACGGGAGGCCTCGCCGACGCGATCGGTCGTCGTCGCGTCCTGCTCCTCGCAGCGCTCATGGCCCTCGCCTCCGCCGTCGTCTTCGTCACCGCGCACAGCATGGGCGTGTTCGTCCTCGCGCTCGTGCTCCAGGGCGTGCACCGGGCGCTCGACTCCGGGCCGCTCGAGGCCTGGTACGTCGACGCGGCCCAGGCCGACGACCCCGAGGTGAGGGTCGAGCATGCCCTTGCCCGAGCGGGCACGGTCCTCGGTCTGTCCATCGCGTCGGGGGCGCTCGTCTCCGGTGCCCTGGTGGCCTGGCACCCCGTGCCGTCGATGACGGCGCTCGAGCTGCCCTTCTGGGTCGCGGTGGGGTTCCTCGTGGTCAACCTGGTCATGATCGCCCTCCGACTGCGGGAGAGCCGTACCCCCCTCGTCCGCGACGGTGCGAGCGGTGCGCTGGGATCGGCGGGCGAGGCCGCACGGACCGTCGTTGCGGGCCTCCGTCTGCTGTCCGCAGCACCCGTCCTCCGGGCGCTGGTGCTCGTCGAGGTCTTCTGGGCGACAGCCTTGATCGCCTTCGAGACGCTCGTCCCGGTCCGGCTGTCCGAGCTCGTCGGCGGGACGGCTCGGGCGGGCGCACTGATGGGGCCGGCGTCGGCTGCGGCCTGGGGTCTGTTCGCCGTGGGATCGGCCCTCGCGGGGTCGACCAGCAGGCGGATCGGGGTTGCCAGGACCGCGCTGCTGGCTCGGGTCCTCAACGGGGCGGCGGCCGTCGTGATGGGCGTCATGGCCGGCCCCGTCGGGCTGATCACGGCCTTCCTCCTCGGCTACACCCTGCACGGCGGCGCCGGGCCGATGCACGCGACCCTCCTGCACCGCGAGGCACGCGCAGACAACCGCACGACGGTGCTCTCGATGAACTCGATGGTCGCCGGCGGGGCGTACACCGTCGGGCTGCTGGTCATGGGACCCGCGGCCGAGCACACGAGCACGGCCCTGGTCATCGGTGCAGCCGGCGCGTTCAGCATCCTCGGTGCGCTGCTGTACCTGCCGGCGGTACGGCGCGAGGGCTGAGTCGATCGCGGTGGCGCGGGCTCGCACTCGGGGAAGGTCCGGTGTATCGATTCACTATTAGTCGCCGACCCTGTCGGGCGACAACCGAGCACGAGGAACGGGCCTCGGCGCCGCCAGGCCCCGAGGCCAGAACGCCTCTGGTGATGGTTGTGGTGAATCCTTGCACCAGCCTGGGGCCGGGGAGTAGCGTCGATGTCCGCGGGCGTCGACCGCCCGGTCGGATGGTGCTCCGCCGGACGATCGCCGCGCGGGCGAGGGAACGCTCCGGAGATCACGGAACCACGCTGCCTGAGGAGCGTCATGAGCCGCACACCGAGAGTGCTGATCGCCGGGACCGGCTTCGCCGGGCAGGGCCACGCGGAGGCGTTCCGCTGGGCCGGCGCCGAGGTCGTGGGCATCGTCGGCCGGACGCCGAGCGTGGTGGACGAGGTGGCCGCGAGGCTCGCCATCCCGTACGCCGGCACGGACTGGCAGCAGGCGCTGAGCGACTGCCGACCGGACATCGTGTCCATCGCGACGCCGGGCGGGGCCCACGACGAGCCCATCACGCAGGCGATCGAGCTGGGCTGCCACGTTTTCTGCGACAAGCCGATGGCGGCGAGCGGTCAGACGGCGCTCGAGCTGTACGAGCTCGCGCTGCGTCACGACGTCAAGACGGCGTACGCCGCCAGCTTCCGCTACACGGCGAGTGTCCAGCACGCCAAGCGGCTGGTCGCCGCCGGCGCGATCGGCGAGCCGGTGGAGGTCGAGTGCATCTCGCACTTCAACCTGGAGCGAGAGATCCCGTTCGGGTGGTCGCACCGCAAGGCGGACGGTGGCGGACGGCTCAACAACAACTTCACCCACACCCTGTCGATCGTCACGTCGGTCGTCGGGGAGACGATCCTCGCGGTCATGGGTGAGGTGCGCGACGACCTGGGCACGGCTCCGATCGTCGAGGGGGTGCACAACTTCGCGACCAGACGGAGCTTCATCCCCGAGGATCTGAGCGACCCCTCGCTCCGCTGGGGCGAGAGCGACGTCGAGTGGTCCTACACCGTGCTGGCGAAGTTGAAGAGCGAGCTCGCGGCCGAGCCCGTCTCGGTGCTGTTCAAGCACGGCGGGTTGGTGCCTCGGTTCCACGAGGACCACATCGTCTTCTACGGCACCGACGGCGCGATCTACCTCAAGGGCCACTACGGCAGCGGCCCGCTCTTCCTGTGGGGGAAGGACACGACCTGGGGCGAGGTGCCGCTTCCGCCGGACATCGCCGCCACGGTGCCCGACGTCGAGGGCGAGACGGAGCAGTGCTGGCACCACCTGGCGCGGGAGTTCGTCCGGGACGTCCGCGGCGAGGCCGTCGAGCCGTACCCGACGTTCCGGGAGGGCAGTCGGTACCAGCAGATCATCGACCTGATCCGGAAGAACGAGAACTGGACGGATGTGTCCGACCTGGCCTGAGAGAGCACGGACGGCACGAGTGCGGGCCGGGCGGGAGCGCCCGTCGGCCCGTGGGCAACGAGGCCCCATCACGACGGAGATCATCCATGAGGATTACCGGAGCACGAGTGTTCGTCGGCGGACCCGCCAAGAACTACGTCACCTTGAAGATCATGACCGATCAGGGGGTGTACGGACTGGGGGACGCGACCCTCAACACCCGCGAGACCCTGCCCGCCGCCTACCTGCGCGACTACCTGATCCCGAACCTCATCGGGATGGACCCGCGCAACAGCGAGGACATCTGGCAGTTCTTCTACCGCGGTGCGTACTTCCGGCGCGGACCGATCGCGATGGCCGCCTTCGGCGCGATCGACATGGCGCTGTGGGACATCAAGGCCAAGCTCGCCGACATGCCGCTCTACCAGCTCTTCGGCGGCAAGAGCCGGGAGGGCGCGATGGTCTACGCGCATGCCACCGGGTCCGACCTGGAGGACCTGATGGACTCGATCGAGCACCACACCGAGCAGGGCTTCCAGGCGGTGCGCGTGCAGTGCGGGATACCCGGCATGCCGACCGCGGGCTACGGCGTCTCCGGGAGCACGGACGACAGCAGACACTTCATCACCGACTACAGCGGCATCCGGCCCACCGTGGAGATCTGGGACACCGACCGCTACCTGCGCTACATGCCCGGAGCCCTGGAGCAGATCCG
>NZ_JBFHHB010000297.1:0-3402 GCF_041597215.1 Actinotalea sp. | reverse complement strand
GGGCGATGAGCAGCGCTGCGCCGACGACGGCGAAGCAGGTCGCGAACAGGTGCGAGACCGTGTTGACGCGCTCGTCGGTCACATGGACGCTGCCGTCCCTGCTCAGCTGAGCCGTGTCCACCGAAGCCCTCCCGTCGGAACGCACCGGAGGCCGTAGGGAGGCAGACCGGCGCGGTGCCGACGAGAGCCTACCCAGCGGCTCCGAGGAACCGACGGGACAGCCTCCGTCGGGACGAACCGGATCAGTCGCCGGCCGGCACCGCCAGCCGCCAGCCCACTCCGCTCGGCTCGACACCCTCCGGGAGGTCGGCCGTCCCGATGACAAGGTTCGTCCCGGTTCCGGAGACCTTCTCCCACCTGCTGCCATAGCTCAGGTCGACCCGGAGCTCGGGGGCCTCGGCTGCGAGGGTGGCGTCGTCGAGGAACTCGGTCATCCCGCTCTCGGCGTCGGCGGTCCAGTAGACCTCGGGGTGCTCGTGGTAGCTGGCCCACTCCCACTTCCAGTGGCGCTGGACCTGCTCCCAGTGGCAGATGGTCTCGGTCGTCTCGCTCATGTGCACGCCGCCTCCCGGTCGGCCGTGCGCACCGTTGCGCACGGCCTGCATCGATCCTGGCCCTGAAGCCCCGGAAGAGCGAGGGCACTTGGGCCCAGACGGCGAACTCGTCCCCGCGGGCGAGGCCATTCGGGGCGAGGCCTTGACACAAACCCACTCCGCCTGGTTGGTTATCTACATCAGTAACTAACCCAACAACCGGGAGGTGCGGTGGACGACGAGCGGCCGATCTTCCTGCAGGTCGCCGAGCTGATCGAGAACCAGATCATCGACGGCACCATGCCCGAGGGCGCGCAGGTGCCCTCGATCAACGAGCTCGCCGCGTACCACCGCATCAACCCGGCCACCGCGCTCAAGGGCGTCACCCGTCTCGTGGACGCCGGGCTCCTCTTCAAGCAGCGCGGCATCGGGATGTTCGTCGCCCCCGGTGCGCACTCCCGGCTCCTCGACCAGCGGCGCGAGGCGTTCAGCGCGCAGTACGTGCGCCCCCTCGTCGCCGAGGCAATGAAGCTCGCCATCAGCCCGGCGCAGCTCGCCCAGATGATCCAGATGGAGGCAGATCGATGACCACCGTCGTCGAGGTCCAGGACCTCACGAAGAGCTTCGGCTCGCTCGCCGCCGTGGACGAGGTCTCGTTCCACGTCCGCGAGCACGCCATCACCGGGCTGCTGGGCCGCAACGGCGCCGGCAAGACCACCCTCATGCAGCTCATCACCGGCCAGGAGTTCGCCACCACCGGGCGCATCCGGCTGTTCGGCGCTCCCCCGATGGAGAACGCGGCCGCGCTCAGCCGGACCTGCTTCATCAAGGAGTCCCAGACCTACCCGGACGGCTTCAAGGGCTCGCACGTGCTGCGCGTGGCGAGCTGGGTGTTCCCGCACTGGGACGAGGCACTGGCGCGCGACCTGGTCGCCGAGTTCCGGGTGCCGCTCGACCGCAAGATGAAGAAGCTCTCCCGGGGCCAGGCCTCGGCGATCGGCGTCGTCGTCGGCCTCGCCTCTCGCGCCGAGCTCACCATCTTCGACGAGCCCTATGCGGGGCTCGACGCCGTCGCGCGGCAGGCCTTCTACGACCGGCTGCTCGCCGACTACGCCGAGCACCCGCGCACCGTGATCATGTCGACCCACCTCATCGACGAGGTCGCCGACCTGCTCGAGCACGTCCTGGTGATCGACGAGGGACGGTTGATCATCGACGCGTCCGCCGAGGACCTGCGCGGCTCGGCCACCACCGTCTCGGGTCGGCGGGCCGAGGTCGCGGCCTTCGCCCGAGGGCGCGAGGTGCTCGACACCGGGTCGCTCGGCGGCTTCGCCTCGGTCACCGTCGCCGGCCTGAGCGCAGCCGAGAAGGCAGCAGCCGCCCAGGCCGGGCTCGACGTCGGCCCCGTCTCCCTGCAACAGCTCGTCATCGGCCGCACGCGCGGCACCGCCCGACAGGAGGTCGCGTCATGACCGTCACCGCTCTGCCGACGTCGCCCACCGCCCCACCGCTCGGCCGCCGCGTCTGGAACGCCGTGCGGCTGCACGCCGCGAACCCCTGGCCGACCCTGATCACCCCGTGGCTCATCTTCGCGGCGATCTTCGGTCTGAACCTCGCCATCTGGTACCTGGTGACCGTGGCGGCCGGGGGCGTGCAGAACCTGGACGCCGACGCCTTCGCCTACAACGGCGGCGTCACCTGGGTGCTGTTCTTCCTCATGGCGATGGCCGTGCAGGCCATGAGCCTGACCTTCCGGTTCGCCCTGGGGGTCGGGATGACCCGCCGCGACTACTACCTCGGCACCGTCGCCTACCTGGCGATCCTCGCCGCGACCTACGCGGCCGGCATCGCCGTCATGGCCCGGGTCGAGGAGCTCACCGACGGCTGGGGCATGGGCGGGCAGTTCTTCGCACCGTGGTTCCTCGCCGACCTGCCCGCCTGGCAGCTCTGGTACCTCAACGTCGTGGCCGGACTGCTCCTCGCGATGCTCGGCGTGACCCTCGGCGCGGTCTGGGTGCGCTGGAAGGCGACCGGCCTGTACCTGGCCATCGGCGCGCTCGCCGTGCTGGTCGTCGCGGGGCTCTGGGCGATGACGACGACGGCGTCCTGGGGAGCCCTCGGCGAGTACCTCGGCACCCACTCGCCGGTGCTCTCGGCGACGTGGACCCTGCCGGTCACCGCACTCGGCGCCGCTGCCGGGTACCTGGTGCTGCGTCGCGCGACGCCGCGCGCCTGAGGATCGTCCCATGAGGGCGTTTCTCGCGGCCCGTGCCCTCGGACTGACCTCCCTCGTCCCGGGCGACGCGCCGACGACGTGATCAACGCCCAGGACCGCCACCTCAAGGATGCGGAGGAGGCCGGGGACGCGAGCCAGGCGAACGCGGACTGCGGCTGCCGGATGCTGACGGCGCCATGTGCCGCGTCCTTCGGCGCGAGGGCGCGGCTCAGCCGTGGCGGAGCTCGATGAGCCCGTGGACGATGGCCTTGAGTCCGAACTCGTACTCGCGTCCGGTGTCGCGGGCTGCTCCGTAGGCCTCACCGGCGACGGTACCCACCCGATGCGCGAGCGGGAAACGTGCCCCGTCGGTCAGCTCGCCGAGGACCGGCGCCACGGTCGTCCACCAGTCGAGGTCGTCCTGCGGCGGGTCGGCTGACTGGCTCGCGAGGGAGGAGGCGTTGACGGCGAATCCGGTGAGCAGGCTGACGGCCTGGTCGAGCTCGATGTCGCCGATCCCTAGCGGCTGGACCGCTTCGAGCTGCCACTCGTAGAGCGCGAACGCGTGCGGTCCGAGCCCGGGCCGCAGCCCGCTCGCCTCGGCCAGCCACGGGTGGCGTCGGTGCTCGCGGTAGGCCAGGTCCGCCACGGCTT
>NZ_JBFHHB010000296.1:0-3412 GCF_041597215.1 Actinotalea sp. | reverse complement strand
GTGCTGGTCGCTCAGGCCTTGCCGAGGATCCGGTTCAGCTTGGTGCCGCAGACGGGGCAGATGCCCTTGGCCATCTTGCGCCCGTTGGCAACGACGACGTTGCCCTCGGCCTCGCGCTTCTCCTTGCACTTCACGCAGTAGAACTCGCCCTGGTAGGTCTCGTCAGCCATGAGGAATCTCCGTTCGTGTGGCTCTCGCTCGGGACTGGTCGACCCGGCTGGTCGGATCGTGCCGGCCGAGGCGGCCGGGAGTCTCCGTGCACCGGACACTGTAATGGTGCTCGAGGGTGCTGCCGCGCGCTGGCCGTGCGACGCGCCGAGTGCACCTGGTGGGACCGGGCACGGCACGGGACGCTACGGTGCCTGTGTGCACTCGCAGCACCCCCTTGACGACGCGGTTTCGGCTGCGCTCGAGACCGTGGAGGTCCGGCGCAGCAGTCGGCGCGTGCGCACGGTCACGGCCTTCCGGGAGGACGGGCACACCGTCGTCGCGATCCCGTCCCGGTTCACCCGCACCCAGGAGCGCGAGTGGGTCAAGCGGATGGTGACCCGCCTGGCCAGTCAGGAGCTGCGCCGCCGCCCCTCCGACACCAAGCTCCAGGCCCGCGCGACGGAGCTGTCCCGGCGGTACCTCAAGGGACGGGCGCAGCCGACGAGCATCAGCTGGTCGACGCAGCAGGGGCGCCGCTGGGGTTCGTGCAGCCTCGCCGACGGCACGATCCGCATCTCCACCCGCCTCCAGGGAATGCCCGGCTGGGTGCTGGACTACGTGATCCTGCACGAGCTCGCCCACCTGGTGCACGGTGGCCACGGGGCCGAGTTCTGGGCGCTCCTCGAGTCCTACCCGCGCACCGAGCGAGCGCGGGGCTTCCTCGACGGAGTGGCGTTCGCGGGGCAGATGGGCATGGCGGGCGACGACGAGGACCGGCTCGACGACCCGATCGACGACCCGATCCAGGACGAGCAGGAGCCGACGGACCAGGAGGGCTGAGGCGCCTCAGCCGGCCTGCGGTCCGCCCTCCGGCCGGCCATCGGCGTCTCCCTCGGCCTCGCCGAGGATCTCCGCAAGGGCCCGGTCGAGCTCCGACTGCTCGTCCTGCTGGGCCGCTCGGCGCCCCGCGCGGCCCACCGGGTCGTCGAGGTCCTCGGCCGTGGGGAGCAGGTCGGGATGCGCCCACACGGACTCGCGCGCCTCGATCCCGCCCTCGGACAGGATCTGCGCCCACAGACGGGCGGCGTCGCGGGAGCGGCGCGGACGGAGCTCCAGCCCGACGAGCGTCGCCATGATGTCCTCCGCCGGTCCGCCTGCCGCCCGACGACGGCGCATCGTCTCGCGCAGGGAGGTCGTGTGCGGAAGCCGCGGTCCGGCGGCCGCCGCGGTGACCTCGTCGACCCAGCCCTCCACGAGGGCCAGTGCGGTCTCGAGGCGGTCGAGGGCCGCCTTCTGCGCCGGTGTCGTCGAGATCGCGAAGACGCCACCCGACAGGGCGTCCTGCAGGGCCTCGGCGTCGGTCGGGTCGATCGAGCGGACCGACTCCTCCAGGGCCTCGGTGTCGATCTCGATCCCGCGCGCGTAGGTCGCGACGATGCCCAGCAGGTGGCCGCGCAGCCAGGAGACGTGGGTGAACAGCCGGGCCAGGGCCGCCTCGCGCAGCGCCAGGAACAGGCGCACCTCCTCCACGGGCACGTCGAGCCCGTCCGCGAAGGCGTCGACGTTGCGCGGGACGAGCGCGGTGGCGGGTCCGTCCAGCAGCGGGATCCCGATGTCCGTGGTGCCGAGCACCTCGCGGGCCAGCGTGCCGACGGCCTCCCCGAGCTGCATCCCGAAGACGGCTCCGCCGAGCTGCCGCATCATCGGGGCGACCGCGGCCCCCAGTGCCTGGTCGGCATCGCCCGCACCCCGCTCGGCGAGCAGGGTGGCCAGGGCGTCGGCGACGGACCTCGCGACCGGCTCGGCGATCTCCTGCCAGCGCGGCATCGTGTGCTCGACCCACTCGGCGCGGCTCCAGGCCTGGGCCGTCCCGCCGGAGGACGGGAAGTCGGTCGCCTCGTCCAGCCACAGCTCGGCCACGCCGAGCGCCTCGGTCACCGCGCGACGTTCGGCCGCCCCCACCACCGGGTCGCCGTCGGCGATCGAGGCCTGTCGCGCGAGGTCGTGCGCGAGGTCGGCGTTGACCGGGCCGCTGTCCTTCGCCATGACCGAGCGCACCTGGGCCAGCATCTGCTGGATCGCCGCCGGGTCCTCAGGCAGGCCGATCTGCGCGGCGAGGGAGGCCAGGTCGAGGGGCTCGCCGTCGGGCCCGGTCATCCCCGGCAGGCCGTGCTCGGCGATCTCGGCGATGACCTGGTCCGCCTCGGCGCCGAGCATCTGGCGCAGCAGGGCCTCCCAGGCGGGCGGGATCGACGGGTCGGGCGGGGGCGGGGTGCTCATCGCGGCTCCTGAGTGCGGTGGACCACCACGGTAACCAGCGGAGCCGCGAAGCGGCGGCGTCACGGGCCCCGGCAGGCGCGGGGTTCGCTCAGGGCGCAGCGGAGGGCGGCACGCTGTCAGGAGGCTCTCAGGCGCGCAGGCGATGATGGGACCGTGAACGACGAGCGACGCGACGGCCGAGACCCCTCCGCCGTCGGCACCACGGACGACTCCGCCCCGCCGGCAGGCCAGGGCTCGGAGCCCGCCGCGGAGATCCGCGACGACGCGCGGCTCGGCGGCGCGGAGCAGGACCGCGCCCAGGTCGACGCCGTGCCGTACGACCCGCCGATCACTGCGCGCTCCATCACGCTGAGCGTGACGACGGTGCTGCTGGCCCTCCTGCTCGCCGCCGCGTCGGTCGTCCCCCTGCCCTACGCCGTCTCCGGCCCCGGTCCCACCCGGGACACCCTCGGCGAGCAGGACGGGACGCCGCTCATCTCGATCTCGGGTGCGCAGACCTACCCCTCCACCGGCGAGCTGTTGCTGACGACGGTCTCCACGGCCGGCGGTCCCGGCTACCCGGTGACGCTCGGTGACGTGCTGCGCGGCTGGGTGTCAGGGGCGCGATCGGTGCGGCCCGTCGAGGACGTCTTCCCGGTGGACGAGAGCGCCGAGGACATCGAGGAGGCCAACCAGGCCGACATGGTCTCCTCCCAGGAGAACGCGACCGTCTCCGCGCTCGAGGAGCTCGGCTACGAGGTGCCGACCACGTTGACTGTCGAGAGCACCATGGAGGGCTCCGGGGCGCAGGGCGTGGTGGAGTCCGGGGACGTGGTGACCTCGCTCGACGGTCTGGCGCTCACGTCCTTCGCCGACCTCTCCGCCGCGATGGACGTCGTGAGTCCTGGTCAGAGCGTCACGCTGGGGGTCACGCGCGACGGCGAGCCCTACGAGCTCGAGGTCACCACGACGGACGACGGGACGGGTCGCGCGGTGCTCGGGC
>NZ_JBFHHB010000295.1:0-3445 GCF_041597215.1 Actinotalea sp. | reverse complement strand
GCGCACGAGCGTCCCGTCCGCGACGAGCGCCGCGACGTCCTCCGCCGCGCGATGGGCGAACACGAGGCCCTCGAGCAGCGAGTTCGAGGCCAGCCGGTTCGCTCCGTGCACCCCGGTGCAGGCCGCCTCCCCCGCCGCGTAGAGGCCCGGGAGGGACGAGCGGCCGCGCAGGTCGGTCACCACGCCACCCGAGTGGTAGTGCTGGGCCGGGGCGACCGGGACGAGGTCCGTCGTCAGGTCGATCCCCTCGGCGAGCAGTCGCTCGTGGATCGTGGGGAACCGCATCCGGAGGAAGTCCGCCCCGAGGTGGCGCGCGTCGAGGTAGACGTGGTCCGCAGCGGTCTCGGCCATCCGTCGCACGATCGCGTGCGCGACGACGTCGCGCGGTGCGAGCTCGGCCATCGGGTGCACCTCGGGCATGAAGCGCAGTCCGTCGGTGTCCAGCAGCAGCGCACCCTCGCCCCGCACCGCCTCCGAGACCAGTGTGAGCTGGCCCCGCGCCCCCGCACCGAGCCAGAGGACCGTCGGGTGGAACTGCACGAACTCGACGTCGGCGACCTCGGCCCCGGCACGCAGCGCGGCAGCGAGCCCGTCCCCGGTCGCCTGGACCGGGTTCGTCGAGGACGGGTACACCTGCCCGATGCCTCCGGTGGCCAGCACCACGGCCGGGGCGAGCGCCGCACCGACCCCGTCGCGGCTTCCCTCGCCGATCACGTGCAGCGTGACCCCGCACACCGGGCCGGGTCGACCGTCGGGGCCCGACCCGGCGGTGAGCAGGTCGAGGACGAGGGCGTGCTCGAGGACCTCGATCCCCGGGTCGTTGCGCACGGCCTCGAGCTGGGCGACCAGGGCCCGGGAGATCTCCGCGCCGGTGGCGTCCCCGCCGGCGTGGGCGATGCGGTCCGCGTGGTGACCGCCCTCCCTGGTCAGGGCGAGCCCGCCGTCGGCCACCGTGTCGAATCGTGCGCCGAGCGCCACCAGCTCGCGGACGCGGTCCGGCCCCTCGGTGACCAGGATCTCGACCGCGACCGGGTCGCAGATCCCTGCACCCGCGACGAGGGTGTCCTCGAGGTGAGCGGCAGGGCTGTCCTCGGGGTCGAGCGCCGCGGCGATCCCGCCCTGGGCCCAGACCGTCGAGCCCGAGGCGAGCACCCCCTTGGTGACCAGCAGCACGCGCGGGACGCGGGTGCGCAGCCGGAGCGCAGCCGTCAGCCCCGCGATCCCCGAACCCACCACGATGGCGTCCGCCTCGACCGTCCACCCGGGGGTCGGCCCGGCGAGCCGCGAGGCGAGCCTCACCGTCCGGCCCGCCACGCGAGCGCGGCGCTGCGCAGGCCCGGCTGCGCCAGGCCCGGGTCGGAGCCGCGGTGCAGGATCCGGTTGTGCTCGTCGACGTGGACCACGCGGGGCTCGTAGCTGCGGGCGTCCGCATCGCTCATCGAGCCGTAGGCGATGAGGATGACGACGTCCTGGGGGCCGACCAGGTGCGCGGCCGCGCCGTTGATGCACAGCACCCCCGAACCGGCCTCGCCCTCGATCGCATAGGTCGTCAGCCGAGCGCCGTTGGTCACGTCGACGATGTCGACCTGCTCGCCCGGCAGGATGTCGGCCGCCTCGAGCAGCAGGCGGTCCACGGTCACGGACCCGACGTAGTCGAGGTCGGCGGCGGTGACCGTGGCGCGGTGGATCTTCCCGGTCATCATCGTGCGCATCCGTGCCGCCCGGCTCATCGTTCCTCCTCCGGCGCGATGTCCACCATCGCGTTGTCGATCAGTCTCGTCGCGCCCGCCCTGGCCGCGATCGCGAGCAGAGCAGGACCGCGATGGTCCGCCGGGACGTCGGTGGCGTCCCGCGGGTCGACGAGCGCCACGTAGTCCACCAGGAGCCCGGAGGACGCGCTCAGCCGGTCCCGCGCGGCGTCCACCACGCCCCGCGCGGTCCCGCCGCGTCCGGCCGTCGCCGTCCCCGCCGCGATCGCCGCAGGGAGCGCGAGGGCAGCGGCCCGCTCGGCCGCGCTGAGGTACGCGTTGCGGGAGGACAGCGCGAGCCCGTCCTCGTCCCGGACGATCGGTGCACCGACGATCTGCACCGGCACGTCGAGGTCGGCGACCATCTGACGCACGGCCATCAGCTGCTGGGCGTCCTTCTCCCCGAAGACGGCGACGTTCGGGCTCGTGAGGTGGAGGAGCTTGAGCACGACGGTCAGCACACCGTCGAGGTGCCCAGGCCGGGAGGCGCCCTCGAGGATCGTGCCGATCGATCCCGCGCTCACGGTGACCACGGGTTCGCCGTCGTACATCTCGGCCACCTCGGGGGCGAAGACGAGGTCGGCGCCGGCGGCGGTGAGCAGGGCGACGTCACCGTCGAGGTCCCGCGGGTAGCTGTCGAGGTCCTCCCCGGGGCCGAACTGCAGGGGGTTGACGAAGACCGTCGCGACGACCTCGTCGGCGTGCTCGCTCGCCAGGCGCACGAGGGAGAGGTGCCCGGCGTGCAGCGCCCCCATCGTCATGACCACGGCGCGGCTGCGCCCGGCAGCCGCGCCCTCGGCGAGGGCGGCCGCGAGCGCGGCACGGGTCTGGACGAGGGTGGTCACTGGGGGTCCTCCGGGATCAGCACGTCGAGCAGCCGTTGCGCCTGCTCCGGCCCGAGGCGCCCCGCGCGCAGGGCGCGAGTGGTGGTCGCCCGGGCCAGAGCACGATAGGCGTCGGGCAGGTCTGCCGCGTCGGCATCCCGACCGGCGAGCAGCGCGAGCTCAGCGAGGTGGGCGCTCACCGTGCCGACGTCCCCGCGCACCACCGGCCCGGTCAGTGAGCCCACCCCGGTCGCGTCGCTGCCTGCCGAGCGCACGGCCCCGTCGAGCGCGGCCCCGAGCAGGGGCCCGAGCACGCGGTCCGGCGCCTCGACCCCGGCAGCCCTCAGCGCCTGTGCCGCCTGGGCGACGAGCACGACGAGGTGGTTCGCTCCGTGCGCGAGGGCAGCGTGGTAGAGCCCGCGCGCGTCCTCGGCGACGACGACGGGCTCCCCGCCGATCTCCACGACGAGGGCCTGTCCGATCGGCAGCACGGGCGTCGGCCCGGTGACGGCGAAGGTCGCGCCGACGATCCGCGAGAGGTCGAGCGAGGTCCCGGTGAACGTCATCGCCGGGTGGATCGCCAACGGGATCGCTCCGGCAGCGCGCGCGGGTGCGAGGACGGCGGTCCCCGAGGCCCCCGAGGTGTGCACGACGATCTGACCGGGTTGCCATGCGCCAAGGGTCGCGAGCCCCTCGACCAGCCCGGGCAGGGCGTCGTCGGGGACGGTGAGGAGCACGAGCTCCGCGCGCTCGACGACCTGGGGCACCTCGAGCACCGGCACGCCGGGTAGCAGCGTCTCGATGCGCTCGACGGAGTCCCGCGAGATCCCGCTGGCGCAGACGACCGCATGGCCCGCCGCGCGCAGCGCGCTG
>NZ_JBFHHB010000294.1:0-3456 GCF_041597215.1 Actinotalea sp. | reverse complement strand
GGTGGGCGGCCGAACGGACCTGGCTCCTGCGGCGGTCGGCACCTCGCTCGGACTCCTCGGGGCCGGTCTCGGCGTCTCCGCGGTGCTCAGCCCCGTCCTGCCGTACCCGGTGCCGCAGGCCGGGGCCAACCCCTTCGCCGCTCCCGTCGGGGCGGTCGGGGCCAGCATGCTCGCCCAGGCGGTGAGCTCGGCGGCGACGATCGCGGTGGGGCTGCCGGTGATCCTCGCGTTGGCGGCCGTGCTGTGGTGGTCGCCGGCGTTCTCGTGGCTCCTGCTCGTGCTCGGCGCTGCCTGGGGAGCCGGGGCGTTGGTGCTCGGGGTGCGCCTGGGCGGTCGCCTCTACGACGCGCGTCAGGTGTGGCTGCTCTCGCGGTTGCGCTGAGCCGGCTGTCCGAGGGCCGACATACACTCGGGGCATGAGCGAGCCCACCCCTTCGTACGACGACCCCCGCTCGCCCGAGGGGCCCGGGACGTCGACGAGCGTCCTGGAGCGCACCGAGACGGCCGAGCAGGTCGAGCCGGGCGACCACGAGCGGTTCGCGCACTACGTGCGCAAGGAGAAGATCCTCGACTCCGCGTTGAGCGGCAGCCCGGTCATCGCTCTGTGCGGGAAGGTCTGGGTCCCCGGCCGGGACCCGAACAAGTTCCCCGTGTGCCCGATCTGCAAGGAGATCTACGACGGTCTGCGCGATCCGCAGGACGGCGACAAGCCCGGTGGCGGCTCGGACGCCCCCGGTGGCAAGTGACGGGGGCGCTCGGCCGACGTCAGCCTGAGCAGGCCGTTCCGTCGACGGTTTCGACGGCGGCTGCCTCTCACCAGTCCCCGGCCTTCCCTCGGCGTGCCGCGTGGGGGACGGCGAGCAAGCTGCGCGCCTGGCAGGCCGCTGCCCTCGAGCTCTACGAGGCCCAGGCGCCGCGGGACTTCCTCGCCGTCGCCACCCCCGGTGCGGGCAAGACGACCTTCGCCCTGCGCATCGCTGCCGACCTGCTCGAGCGTGGCGTGGTCCGGCGGGTCACGGTCGTCGCCCCGACCGAGCACCTCAAGCGGCAGTGGGCCGATGCCGCTGCACGCGTCGGCATCCACCTGGACCCGACCTTCCGCAACAGCCAGGGTCGGCACGGGGAGCAGTTCGACGGCGTCGCCGTCACCTACGCGCAGGTGGCGATGCGTCCGGCCCTGCACGCCGCCCGCACGGCCGCGGCCCCGACCCTCGTCGTCCTCGACGAGATCCACCACGCCGGGGACGCGCTGACCTGGGGGGACGGTGTCCAGGAGGCCTTCGAGGGCGCCACCCGCCGGCTCGCCCTCACCGGGACGCCCTTCCGCTCGGACACCTCGCCGATCCCGTTCGTCCAGTACGAGGAGGACCGCGACCGGATCCGCCGCTCCACAGCGGACTTCACCTACGGCTACGGCCAGGCGCTGCGCGACGGAGTCGTGCGCCCGGTGCTCTTCCTGTCCTACTCGGGGCAGATGCGCTGGCGCACGCGCGCCGGCGACGAGGTCTCCGCCGTGCTCGGCGCCGACCTCACCAAGGACATGACGGCCCAGGCCTGGCGCACGGCCCTGGACCCGGAGGGCCAGTGGATCCCCGCCGTGCTCGCCGCGGCCGACGTCCGGCTCACCGAGGTGCGCAGGACGGTGCCGGACGCCGGTGGTCTGGTCATCGCCTCCGACCAGGCCGACGCCCGCGCCTACGCCGCCCACCTGCGCCGGATCACCGGCGAGGCTCCCGTCGTCGTCCTGTCCGACGACGACGGCGCGTCCGAGCGCATCGAGGGATTCACCGAGGGGGACCAGCGCTGGATGGTCGCGGTGCGGATGGTCTCGGAGGGGGTCGACGTCCCCCGGCTCTCGGTGGGGGTCTACGCGACGTCCACGGCGACCCCGCTCTTCTTCGCCCAGGCCGTCGGCCGCTTCGTGCGGGCGCGGCGTCGCGGGGAGACGGCCTCGGTCTTCCTGCCGAGCGTCCCGAACCTGCTGGGTCTGGCGAACTCGATGGAGCTCGAGCGCGATCATGCGCTCGACCGCAAGGACGGAGCGGACGAGGACCCGGAGATGCTGCTCGCGGCGGCCGAGCGGGAGGAGTCCGCATCGGACGAGGTCGGTCAGGACGGTCTCGTCGGCACCTTCCAGGCGCTCGACGCCCAGGCCACCTTCGACCGCGTGCTCTTCGACGGCGGAGAGTTCGGGACCGGGGCCGAGGTCGGCTCGGACGAGGAGCTGGACTTCCTCGGCCTGCCGGGCCTGCTCGAGCCGGACCAGGTGAGCCTCCTGCTCCAGCAGCACCAGGCGAACCAGGTCTCGGCGCGCAGCGCCAGGGCCCGCACCGTGCCGGCCGTCGACCACCGGCGCCTGACGGAGCTGCGCAAGGAGCTCAACACCCTCGTGGGTGCCTGGGCGCGTCGCAGCGGGCAGCCCCACGGCTCGGTCCACGCGGAGCTGCGTCGTCGCTCCGGAGGGCCGGAGGTGGCGCTGGCGACGGCCGAGCAGCTCGAGGCGCGGACCGTCGTCGTGCGGGGCTGGTTCGTCGGGCGACGCTGAGCCGACCCCGTGGTCGTCTCGCGATGTGGACGGGTATTTTCGGCCGGACGATGGTCGTTCGAGGCGTTCGTGCAGGTCAGGCGCATGTGGCCCGGGGTCTTTTACACGGTCGACGAGATTTCTGCCACTCGTCGCCTCGGCGTGCGGGCCGGCCGTCCTGGTGCCAGCGTCTCGTCGTCGGGCCCGACCATCCACGGGGCCCCGGAAGGAAGGCTCACCATGCCCACCTGGCTCCTGATCCTCATCGTCGGCGTCGTCCTCCTCGTCCTCGGGGTGGCCGTCGAGGCCGCCAAGCTGCTCATCTGGATCGGCGTCGCCGTCCTGATCGTGAGCCTCGTCCTCGGGCTCCTGGGGCGCGGCCGCTCGCGCACCTGAGAGCCGGACCTGTCGCCGGCCACCCGGCCGGCGACAGGTCCCGGGCCTCGGTCGCAGGGCCGAGCAGGACCCGCTCAGCCCTCCGTGGCGTCGATCGTGACGGTCGGCAGGGCCGGGTCCCCCGCGGAGAGCCGTCGCGCGCCACGAGGCAGCTCCGCCCGCGAGGCGCGATGGCGCTCGGCTCCCGCGGCCACGGCCGCGGCGCCCGTCAGGCCGACCGTCCGTCCCTCCTCCACGAGCGGGACGTGGAGGGGGCGCAGGTCGCCGGCTGTCGGGGTCCACTCCCGCACGGCACCGTCCTCGCCACGGACCAGCACCTCCTCGGTCGCTCGCCCGTCCGCACCGATCCGCCGCGCAGCCCCCTTGCGACCGCCGACGGAGGCCTTGAGCGCGCTGGCCTTCTCGACCGGTTCCATCCGTCCGGAGCGCCCCTCGCGTGCCACGAGCTTGTAGACCATCCCGCAGGTCGGTGCGCCGGAGCCGGTGACCACGGAGGTCCCCACCCCGTAGGAGTCGACGGGGGCGACCGCCAGCGC
>NZ_JBFHHB010000293.1:0-3485 GCF_041597215.1 Actinotalea sp. | reverse complement strand
TGGCGGCTCGCCTCGTCGGGGTGGCACTCACCCCCGGCGAGTGCTAATCGTACGACGCGCGCCGTCCGGCAGCCCGCGTTGCCCACGACCTGCCGCCGACTCCTGCGGCCTGCCGTGCGGCGACAGGGGCCGACGGCGTGGCTGCGGGCGCGGTGGAGCGAGGACTGCGACCATCTCCCGGACCACGAGGAGGACCGATGGATCGCTACGGACAGGACGTGCTGCGCACCGGGACCGGCCGCGCGCCCCGCTCGACGCCGACCCCCGCCGAGCAGGGACTCGTCGTGGAGGAGGTGGGCACCGGCTGGGTCGGCGCCGTCGTCCGTGTCGAACGCTCCGGCGGGATGCACGTCGTCGTGCTCGAGGACCGCAAGGGGCGCACGCGCACCTTCCCGCTCGGGCCCGGCTTCTGGGTGGACGGCGAGCCCGTCGAGCTCACGGCGCCTGCCGGGCCGCCCCGGCCGGCGGCGCCCACCCGGACCGCGTCCGGCTCACGCGTCGCAGCTGCGGCCCCCGCGCGCGTGGCGCGGGCGGATCGCATCTGGGTCGAGGGCAAGCACGACGCCGAGCTCGTGGAGAAGGTCTGGGGGGACGACCTGCGCGTCGAGGGCGTCGTCGTCGAGATGCTCGACGGGATCGACGACCTCGGCGCAGCCGTCGCGGAGTTCGGCCCCGGGCCGGGCCGTCGCCTCGGCGTCCTCGTCGACCACCTGGTGCCCGGGACCAAGGAGTCCAGGATCGCGGCGCAGGCGATGCGTTCGGCCCCTGCCGGGACGGTCCTGGTGCTCGGGCATCCGTACGTGGACGTCTGGCAGGCGGTCAAGCCCGAGCGCCTCGGGTTCGCGACGTGGCCGACCATCCCCCATGGCACCTCCTGGAAGCACGGGATCCTCGAGGCCCTGGGCTGGCCGCACCAGGACCAGGCCGACGTCGCCACGGGCTGGAAACGGATCCTGCGCTCCGTGCGCGACTACCGCGACCTCGAGCCCTCGATGCTCGGGCGCATGGAGGAGCTGATCGACTTCGTGACCCGATGAGGTCCGAACTGGGCAATTGGTCCCGGACGAACGTCGTCTTCGCTAGGGTCGGTCGTACGGCGAGCATGGTGCTCCGGCGGTCACCGCGACGGGCGTCGCGAACCGTCACGCACCGTTGGCTCCCGCGATGTGTGACCGTCAGCCCGTCCGCGACCACGAGGTGAACGATGACCACGACCCCGCCCGAGGAGCCCCAGGGCTCCGAGACGCCTCCCACCCCGCCGCCGCCCGCGGGCCGCGGCGCGACCCCGCCGCCGAGCTACCAGGCCCCTGCAGGGGGCTACCAGGCACCCCCGCCGGGGTACCAGCCGCCCCCGCCCGCCTACGGCTCCGCGCCCGTAGGTGCCCCGCTGAGCGACTCGGACCAGCGCATGTGGGCGACCATCGCCCACATCGGCCCGATCATCGTCTCCTTCCTCGCGCCGCTCGTCATCTGGCTCGTCTTCAAGGGCCGGGGCCAGTTCGTGGAGGAGCAGGCCAAGGAGGCCCTCAACTTCCAGATCACCGTGGCGATCGCCGCCGTCGCGGTCTCGATCATCACGGCGATCACCCTGGGCATCGGTGGAATCCTCTACCTGGCCTTCATCGCCGCGCTGGTCTTCATGGTCATGGGCGCCATCGCAGCCAACAAGGGCGAGGCGTACCGCTACCCGCTCAACTGGCGCCTCATCAAGTGAGCGCCTGAACGCCACGACGGCCGGTCGCCCTCGGGTGGCCGGCCGTCGTCGTTCCCGGACCCGACGCGCCGTCGACGACGGTCCCGGGAGCTCAGTCCGTCAGCGCCCTCACGACGGCGTCGGCGAGCAGCCGACCACGCAGCGTCAGCTCGACGTTCCCGCGGACGGCCGCCCGGCCGTCGAGCAGCCCATCCGCCACGAGGCCGGCGACGGCTCGCCGTCCCGCCGGCGACAGCTCCGCGACCGGGAGCCCCTCGCGCAGCCGCACCCGCAGAAGCACCTGCTCGAGCGCGACGTCCTGCGCCCCGAGACGTTCCCGACCGGCAGCGGGGCTCACGCCCCGGCCGAGCCGCTCGGCATAGGCGCGCGGGTGCTTGACGTTCCACCAGCGCACGGCCTGCTCACCGGAGCCGACATGGGAGTGGGCCCCGGGGCCGATCCCCCACCAGTCGGCTCCGCGCCAGTACGCGAGGTTGTGGCGGCAGGCCTGCTCGGGAGTCCTGGCCCAGTTGCTGACCTCGTACCAGCCGAGCCCCGCGTCGGCGAGCAGGGCGTCGGCGATCTCGTACTTGGTGGCCTGGTCGTCCGGATCCGTCGGCGGGAGCAGCCCGCGGCGGACCTGCCCGGCCATCCGGGTGCCCTCCTCGATCACGAGCGCGTAGGCGGAGACGTGGTCGACCCCGCAGGCGAGCGCGGCCTCGACCGAGCGCTGCCAGTCCGCGACGGACTCCCCTGGCGTTCCGTAGATCAGGTCCAGGGAGACGGCCAGGCCCGCGTCACGCGCCCACTGCACCACCTGGGGGACCCGCTCGGGGTCGTGCGTCCGCTCGAGGGTCGCCAGGACGCTCGGCACGGCCGACTGCATGCCGAACGAGACGCGGGTGAACCCTGCGTCGGCGAGCGAGGCGAGTGAGTCCGCGGTCACCGAGTCCGGGTTGGCCTCGGTGGTCACCTCGGCCCCCGGTTCCAGTCCCCAGGTGTCGCGCACGGCGTCGAGGAGCAGGGCGAGGTCGTCGACGGGCAGCAGGGTCGGGGTGCCGCCACCGACGAACACCGTGCCGACGGGCCGGTCGCGGCCGGCCTGCGCGAGCACCCGGGCGGCGAGGTCGATCTCGCGCAGGGCGGTCCGGGCGTAGGACTCCTGGCTCGCACCCCCGCCCAGCTCGCTCGAGGTGTAGGTGTTGAAGTCGCAGTACCCGCAGCGCACCCGGCAGAACGGCACGTGCAGGTAGACGCCGAAGCCCTCGGGTGAGGACCCGTGGACCCACTCCGGCAGGGCGCCGTCCTCGGGTGACGGCTCGCCGTCGGGCAGGGCAGGCACTACTCGGTGTCCCCGTCGGCGCCCACGGCACCTCCGGTCGGGCCCACCTCGCCGCGCCGAGCGGCGCGCTCGACGTACGGGAGCAGGTACGGCGCGAGCGAGAGCCGACCCGCAGCGTGGGCCTCGAGCAGGGTCCGCGCATCGGCGGGATCCTGCTCGGCGAACCAGCGCGCGACGGACACGCCATGCCCGGGCCGGTCGAGCACGGTGACCTCCGCACCGGACTCGACCGGTCCGGGGACCACGACCCGCAGGTACACGCCAGGGCGTGCGCGCCGCGCGTAGCGGGCGACCCATCCCTTCTGCCCGAGCCAGCGGGCGAAGGTCGCGCACGGGGTGCGCGGTCCGGTGACCTCGACCTCGAGCAGGTCGCCCACGCGCCACCGCTCACCGATCTCGGCGTCGTCCACGGGTCCACGCACGCGCAGGTTCTCGCCGAACAGGCCCGGC
>NZ_JBFHHB010000292.1:0-3515 GCF_041597215.1 Actinotalea sp. | reverse complement strand
GTCGTCGCCGAGGGCGACCACGGTGCCGCCCGCTGCGGAGACCGCCGTGGTGCCCGCCGGCATCGGGACCGACCACACGATGCTCCCGTCGGCGAGGGAGACGGCGCCGAGCCGCTGCCCCGTGGTCCCCGCGCCGGGCAGGACGGCGAGCACGCGCACGCCGTCGCTCGCCACGACCGTCCCGTCCGCCCCGAGGGAGGCCGGGACCGACCACAGGTGCTCCCCGGTGTCCGCGTCGACGGCCCGGAGCCGGCCACCCTCGTCCAGGAGGAGCAGCCCGTCGAGCCGGAGCAGCGCACGGTCGACGGGTCCGCGGTTCCAGGAGAGCGCGACGTCGATCAGGTCGACCCCGACGACGCTCCGCCCGCTGCGCACGAGCGCGAGGGCCCCGCCCGAGCCGTCGTCGACGGCGAGCTCGACGGGCTCGCCGTCGAGCCGGGCTCCGGCACGGCCGGCCAGGTCGTGCCAGGTCCCGGCCGTCCCGTGCCACAGGGTGAAGCCGAGACGGTCGGTGGAGAGCAGGACCCCGCCCTCGGCGGTCTGCTCGGCCACCAGCACGGAGCCGTCGGCGACGTCGAGCACCGCTGCCGCCGCGCCGTCGACCAGGACGAGGCCGCTCGCGACCCGGAGCCGGAGCTGACGTGCCAGGACGTCGTCGGCCACGGGTGCCGACGCGCTCCACAGCACGGTGAGCCCCGCCGGGTCCACACGCTCGACCACGAGGGAGCCGTCGACGAGGCGAGCGGTGACCAGGTCGCCGTCGCTCGTGTCCCAGCCGACGGTCCCGATCGGCAGCACCGCGATCGCGGTCGGCGTGCCTCGGACGTCGAGCACGACGAGGGACCCCGGCGTGGCGCCGAGCGCCTCGTCCGTGTTCGGCGCCTCGACCCCCGGCCGGCCAGGGACCTCGCAGGCGAGGTCGCCTCCGTCGCCGCCGAGAGGGCGGCACAGGGGCGTGAGGTTGCCAGGGGTCAGGGATCGAGGCATCAGCCAGAGCCGGGTCCCGGTCTGCGCGTCGCGAGCGACCGTCCGCACCCTCCCCTCGGTCTCCTCCGCGGCCAGGGCGACCTCCCCGACCACCTCGAGAGAACCCGGCCCGCGCCACTGCTCCTGCAGGGGTGAGCGCAGGGACGGGACGAGCCCGGGGGTCCCGGAGGCCGCAGCGACACGTGCGTCGTCCGCGCTGACTCGAGCCGCGTCGCGCAGCGTGAGGGTCGCGATCACCAGGGCGGCACCCGTCATGCCCACGGCGGCAGCACGGAGGAGGCGGGCACGGCGCCGTCGTCGGCCCTCCGGGGTCGCCGGGGCGATGTGAGCGTGAGCGGTGGACGCCGACCCAGAGCCCCGTGCCGGGCGTGCCGACGGCTCGGGCTCGTCGTCGAGCTCGACGTCGACCATGTCGTCATGGCGCCGGGCCATCCGTCAACCCTACGCGCCCGTCCGCCTCGGCGACCTGCTCGTCCCGCCCGGAGCGGTACCACCCGTTCGGAGCCCGGTCCGAGGTTGCCGTCCGGGCCCAGTGCGAGTCTGATGGGGTGATGATCCCCTCCGACGTCGTGGTGGCCATGGATTCGATCGAGTGGACGCACGAGCGCGTGCGCACCGCTCTCGAGGGGCTGCGGGACGACCAGGTCCGCGAGTCGTCGAGGCTGCCCGGCTGGACCCGCGGGCATGTGCTGGCCCATCTCGCCAACGTGGGGGAGGCGGCGGTGCGCCAGTGGCAGAACGCCTACGAGGACGCCCCGGTCGTGCCGTTCTACGACGGCGGTACCGAGGGCCGCAACCGTGCGATCGAGGAGGGTGCGACGGCGAGCGCTGCGGAGCACGTGGCGCGCGTCCAGTCCGTCATGGACCGGGTCGAGGGCCTCCTCGACCTGCTCGACGACGCGGCCATGGCCCGCCGTACCGGGTTCCGCGATCGCACCGCCGCGGCGATCGTCCTCGCCTGGTGGCGAGAGACGAGCATCCACCTCACCGATCTCGACCTCGGCGTCGAGCACACCATGTGGGGTGCCGCGCTGCGCGAGCACCTCGTCGGCTACCTCGGCGCCCGTGTGCCGGAGGGGATCCGGCTCGACCTGGAACCCACCGACGTCGACGAGCCGCGGTACATCGGCGACGGCAGGACGCTCACCGTGACAGGTGCGGCGAACGACATCGTCGCGTGGTTGGCCGGCCGGGAGCCCCTGGCTCCGGTGCGGGCCAAGGCGGACGGGGTGGAGGTCCCGCTCCCGGAGCTCGGCCCCTGGCCCTGAGCGGTCCCGGCCCGGAGCGTTCCGGCAGCTGCGGAGCCGTCGGACCGAGCGGTCAGGCTGCTCGCTCCGTGGCGAGCAGCAGGTCGCAGACCTCGATGAGCCGGCGACGGAGCGGGGCGGCCCGCGCCGCGAGCCCACGCTGGCGCTCGACGTACTCGGCGCGGCCCTCTGCCGTCTCGATCGCCACCGCTCGCTCGCCGAGCGAGGAGACGTCGTAGGGCGAGGCCTGCATGTCCAGTCTTCGCGAGGCGAAGGCGAGCTCGAGGGTGTCCAGCAGGAGGTCGCCCGGGACGGCCGGGCCGAGGCTCATCGCCCACTTGAGCAGATCCATCGTCGCGTGCAGGCAGCCCGGCTGCTCGAGGTCCGGCTGCGTCTCGCGCGTCGGCTGGAGCCGGTTGAGCGGCCGGGCCTGCGGGGTGAAGAACCGGAAGGCGTCGATGTGCGAGCAGCGGATGGGATGTGACTCGACGACGGCGTCGGTGCCCTCCCGGCCCAGCCGCAGCGGCAGGTCGTGCCGACGCAGCGGGTCGTCCTGGCGGTAGACCATCGCCCACTCGTGCAGGCCCAGGCACCCCGTGTGCGCCGGGCGGGACGCGGTCGCCGAGAGCAGGTGGCGGACGTACCCGACGGTCGACCCGCGGTCGGACAGGAAGGCCGGCGTGTCGAGCTCGACGAGCCCTCGGCCGTCGCTCGTCGACCGGTACCAGCGCTCGCCGTCGTGCGGGGCGTCCGGCCCGGCGAGCCGCACCCCGACGCCGGGGTGCCAGCGTCGCAGGCGACCGGGGCGCAGCCCGTAGTAGTCGACGAGGAAGTCCTCGATCGGGTGACGGACCCCTGCGGCCCGACGCGCCCGGTGCGCGGCCGTCAGCTCGTCGGCGCGGGCTGCGTGCTCGGCGGCCGCAGCCGTCCACTCAGCCGGCTCGAGAACGGTCGGTGCGGCAACGGGCATGACTGCACGGTAGGTGCACGGCTCGGCCCTGTGCACGCGCCCGGTCGGAGCACGCCCCGGAGCCGGACCGGTCCCCGCGCGTGCCGCATCGCCGCGCGCGGCCCCTAGGCTGACCCGGTGCCTGAGCTGACCCGTGTGGAGATGTGGACCGATGGTGCCTGCAAGGGCAACCCGGGGCCCGGTGGCTGGGGCGTGTGGATGCGCACGGGAGACCACGAGCGTGAGCTCTTCGGCGGCGAGGTCCTGACCACGAACAACCGGATGGAGCTCACTGCCGTCATCGAGGGGCTCCGCGCGCTGACCCGCCGCTG
>NZ_JBFHHB010000291.1:0-3526 GCF_041597215.1 Actinotalea sp. | reverse complement strand
TTCGACGACGACTCCTTCGACGTCGTGCACGCGCACCAGCTGCTCCAGCACGTCCCCGACCCGGTCGCCGTCCTCGCCGAGATGCGCCGCGTCACCCGGCCGGGAGGGCTTGTCGCTGTCCGGGACGCGGACTACGCGGCGATGACCTGGCACCCCGCCTCGCACGGGCTGGACGAGTGGTCGGCGCTCTACCACGAGGTTGCCCGGGCGACCGGGGGAGAACCGGACGCCGGCCGTCACCTGCGCTCGTGGGCGCTCGCGGCGGGCTTCGCAGCAGAGGACCTCGAGTGCACCGCCGCCGCCTGGTGCTGGGCCACCGCCGAGGAGCGGACCTGGTGGTCGCACTCCTGGGCCGATCGCGTGACGTCCTCGACGTTCGCCCGGCACGCGCGCGAGCACGACCTCGCGGACGACGTCGCGCTGGAGACGATCGCCGAGGCCTGGCGGGACTGGGGGACGGCACCCGACGGCTGGTTCGCCGTCCTCAACGGCGAGATCCTCGCCCGGGCCTGAGCAGGGCCCCGCCCGGGCCTGAGCAGGGCCCCGCCCGGGCCTGAGCCCCGGCCCGAGCCCGGGCCCGGGCCTCACGTCGTGGTCGGCGCCGCCACTGCCGTCGCCACCCGGGTGGAGGCCCCGTGCAGCAGCCGTTCGAGCGGACCGCGTCCCCACAGGGACCGCCACGCCCAGCAGGCCGCCACGATGACCACCACGAAGATCCCGAGAAGGTGGAGCGAGGGCCGGTACCCCCCGCCGGCCTGGAGCACGGCGATCGCGACCAGGTGACCGGTGTAGGCGGTCAGCGCGAGGGCCCCGGTGGCCGCGAACGGGGCGACGAGGAGCGGGGCGCGCTCGGCCAGCACGAGGCAGGCGACCAGGACGAGCGCGACCACACCGAGGTTGCCGACCATCTCCGGTGCGGTGTTGGCATGGGGCTCGAGGTCGACCAGCCGGAGCAGAGTGGTGCCCGACACCGTCCGCTGGGCGAGGAGACCTCCGCCGTAGCCGACGAGCACCAGTGCGACCCCACCGACGGCCAGGAGCCACCGCACCTGCCTGCTGCGCAGGTCGCTGCGCCCCAGGGCGAGCCCCACGGCCAGGTACGCCGTCCAGATCATCGCCGGGTAGTACCGGCCGGCGAGGAGCGAGAGCGGCAGGTCGAAGGGCGACGCGTCGATCGCGAGCCAGAGCGGCGGCCCTACCGCGAGGGTCAGCCCTGCCGCCACGAGCAGCGTGGGTCGGGACCAGGCCATGGCGGGCAGGAGCAGCAGGAACATGAGCGCATAGCTCGGCAGGATCACCACCACCGGGGTGCCGAGCGCCATGAGCAGCAGGCCGAGGACCCCGAGCAGGACGGCTCGCACGGCGACGCGCCACCGTGCGCCCCGTACGTCGCACGGGCTCGTCCCCCCGCTCATCAGCCCGATCGACAGCCCGGCGAGCACGGCGAACATCGCGGCCGAGCGCCCGTGGGTGACGATCAGCCACCCGGAGCCGGGGTCGTCCACCTCGGCGACGTGCGCGGCGACCATGCCGAGGACGGCGAGGCCCCTGGCGACGTCGACACCCACGATGCGCTGCACGCGGGCAGCCTAGGTGCGCCCGTAGGCTCGGGGCATGCGCATCGCCCGGTTCACCACAGGTTCCGACCCTCGCTACGCCCTGGTGCAGGGGGAGGAGGGTTCCCTCGAGCTCGCCGTCCTGCGCGGGGACCCGATCTACACACCGATCGAGCTCACCGGGGAGCGCGTCCCGCTCGATCGTGACGACGTCCGCCTCCTGGCCCCCGTGATCCCGCGCTCGAAGATCGTCGGCGTGGGGCGCAACTACGCCGACCACGCGGCCGAGATGGGCCATGAGCTCCCCGTCGAGCCGCTGCTCTTCCTCAAGCCCAACACCACGGTGATCGGCCCGGACGACCCGATCGTGCTCCCGCCCTGGACGCGTGAGGCGAGCTACGAGGCCGAGCTCGCCGTGGTCATCGGGAAGGTGACGAAGTCGGTGAGCCCCGAGCGGGCCCTGGACCAGGTGTTCGGCTACACGGTCGCCAACGACATGACGGCTCGCGACGCGCAGCGCACCGACGGCCAGTGGGCCCGGGCCAAGGGCTTCGACACGTCCTGCCCGCTCGGGCCGTGGATCGTGCCCGGTCTGGACGTCGACGACCTCGCGGTGCGGGCGCGGGTCGACGGGGAGCTCCGCCAGGACGGCAGGACCTCGCAGCTCGTCTTCGACGTGGCGCACCTCATCGCGTACATCTCCGAGGCCTTCACCCTGCTCCCCGGCGACGTGATCCTCACCGGGACCCCGGCGGGGGTCGGCCCGATCGACCACGGACAGGTCGTCGAGGTGGAGGTCGAGGAGATCGGGGTGCTTCGCAACCCGGTGCTGCGCCGCGACTAGGCTGGGCGGCACCATGCCCGAGAACACCGCATCCGTGCCCACCACCGCCCTCGTCACCGCCCCCGCCATTGCCGTCACCGGCAGCGACGTCCGGGTCCGGTTCTGCCCCTCGCCCACCGGGACGCCGCATGTCGGCCTCATCCGCACGGCGTTGTTCAACTGGGCGTACGCCCGGCATGTGGGAGGCACCTTCGTCTTCCGGATCGAGGACACCGACGCGGCGCGCGACAGCGAGGAGAGCTACCGGCAGCTGCTGGACGCGCTCAGCTGGCTCGGCATGGACTGGGACGAGGGTGTGGAGGTCGGTGGCCCGCACGCGCCGTACCGCCAGTCCGAGCGGATGGACGTGTACGCGGACGTCGCCCGACGGCTGCTGGACGCCGGATTCGCGTACGAGTCCTTCTCCACTCCGGAAGAGGTCGAGGCGCGGCACCGTGCGGCGGGCCGCGACCCCAAGCTCGGCTACGACGGGTTCGACCGCGACCTCACCGAGGAGCAGAAGGCCGCCTACCGCGCCGAGGGGCGCGAGCCGGTCCTGCGCATGCGGATGCCCGCCGAGCCGGTCGTCTTCCGTGACCTCATCCGTGGCGACCTGACCTTCGCGGCCGGGTCCGTCCCGGACTACGTGATCGTGCGCGGCAACGGCCAGCCGCTCTACACGCTCACCAACCCCGTCGACGACGCGCTCATGGGGATCACGCACGTCCTGCGCGGGGAGGACCTGCTGTCCTCGACCCCGCGTCAGGTGGTGCTGTACCGCGCGCTCATCGCGCTCGGGGTGGCGAGCGTCGAGCCCGTCTACGGGCACCTGCCCTACGTGATGGGGGAGGGCAACAAGAAGCTCTCCAAGCGGGACCCGGAGAGCAGCCTGTTCCTGCTGCGGGACCGGGGCTTCACGCCCGAGGGACTGCTCAACTACCTGGCCCTGCTCGGCTGGGGCATCGCGCCCGATCGCGACGTGTTCAGCGTCGAGGAGATGGTCGCGGCCTTCGACGTCGCCGACGTCAACCCGAACCCGGCTCGGTTCGACCTCGCCAAGGCGGAGGCGATCAACGGGGCGCACGTCCGCATGCTGCGCGGGAGCGACTTCCGCGACCGCCTGGTCCCGTACCTGCACGGTGCGGGC
>NZ_JBFHHB010000290.1:0-3562 GCF_041597215.1 Actinotalea sp. | reverse complement strand
GGTCGAGATCGGTGTCCCGGATGAAGCTGATCGACGTCGAGGCAGGCGTTCCCGCCCCGGCGCGCGGGAACTGCAGGGCCAGGACGGCGAACGTCACGCCGACGATCCCCTGGCCGAGGATCTTCCACCGCGCCTTGAGCCCGAGGCTGCGCTGCCGGGAGATCTTCACGAAGTCGTCCAGGAAGCCGACGACACCGAGACCGGTCATGAGGAAGAGCACGAGCAGCGCCGAGGCGGAGGGCAGCCGCCCCGTGGCCACCAGACCACCGCCCCAGCCGAGCAGGGTCGCCGCGATGATGACGACACCGCCCATCGTCGGCGTCCCGCGCTTGGTGAAGTGCGCGGTCGGTCCGTCCTGGCGGATGAACTGCCCGTACTGCTTGCGGACGAGGTAGCGGATGAACAACGGCGTGCCCAGCAGCGCGAGCACCATCGACAGCCCACCGGAGATGAGGACGGCTCTCACAGCTCGCCCCCCTCGTCGATCCGCGCGGCGACGCCGCCTGCGAGGTCTGCCGCGAGGTCCTCGAGGCCGGCGCCGGTCACCAGCACGATGTCCTCGGGTTCGATCTCGGTCGCGAGCCAGGCGCGCGCGGCGTCGACATCGGGGACCCAGGCCGTCTCGGCGTCCCAGGATCCCTCCTGGTACGCGCCGGTGTGCACGGCACGAGCGGACGGGCCGACCGCGAGCAGCCGTCGCACGTCGAGCCGCACGGCGAGCCGACCGAGCGCGTCGAGGTCGGTCACCTCGGCCGGGGTCCGCGGAGCCGCCACCACGGCGACGGTGCGCCGCCCGTGGGACGTGCGGCGCAAGGCGTGCAGCGCGGCGCGCTGGGCGTCGACGTCGACGGCGTCGGCGGTCAGGACGTCACCGGGACGCCCGGCCTCGCGCGTGCTGAGGTAGACGTCACGGTCGTTGTAGCGGTGGAACACTCCGGCGATCTCCTGAGTCGGTTCATGGCCCTTGCCGGTCACGATCACGGTGTCGCTGCTGCCGCCCAAGAGCATGCCGAGCCGGACGGCGTCCGCGCGCGGGGAGACCTCGAGCACCCCACGCAGGTCGGGACGGACCGAGCGCGCGCCGGCAAGGATGGCCGAACGGATCTCCCCCGGGTCCTCCGAGCGTGGGTTCTCGTCCGTCACCACGACGACGTCGGCCAGCCGTGCCGCGATCTCGCCCATGAGGGGGCGCTTCCCGCGGTCACGGTCGCCGTCCGAGCCCAGGACGAGCACCAGTCGACCCGGGGTGATCGGGCGGACCGCCTCCAGCGCGAGGGTCAGTGCGTCCGGCGTGTGGGCGTAGTCGACGAGGCACAACGGCCAGCCCGCCCCCCGCTCGACCACGCGTTCCATCCGCCCGGGGATCGCGTGCGCCCCGGCCACCCCGGAGACGGCGTCCTCGAGCGAGATCCCGGCCCGATGGGCGACGACGATCGCCAGGGCGGCGTTGGACACGTTGACGAGCCCCGGGAGCGGGCTGAACGCCTCCAGGCGCACACCGTCCGGGCCCACCAGAGTGAAGGTCGAGCCGACACCGTCGAGGCCGATCGTCGCCTCCTCGACCCACCAGTCGGCACCCTCCCGAGCGGCAGGGTCCGCATGCGTGGCCACGGTCTCGACCGGGATGCGCGCCTCCGCTGCCAGGCGCCTGCCCCATTCGTCGTCCACGCAGATCACTCCGCGGCGCGCGTGGTCGGGGGCGAACAGCCGAGCCTTGTCCCGGAAGTAGCCCTCCATGTCACCGTGGAAGTCCAGGTGGTCCCGCTGGAGGTTGGTGAACGCGGCGACGTCGACCGTCAGCCCCGCCACCCGCTCCAGGGCCAGCGCGTGCGAGGAGACCTCCATCGAGCAGGCGGTCGCGCCGCGCTCGAGCATGAGGGCGAACAGGCCGTGCAGCACGGGCGCCTCGACGGTCGTGCGCGGGCTCTCGATCGCCTCGTCCCCGACCCGGAGCTCGACGGTCCCGACGACGGCGGTCGTGGTGTGGACCGCGCGCAGGGCGGCGTCGACGAAGTAGGTGGTCGTCGTCTTGCCGTTGGTCCCGGTGACGCCGACGACGGTGAGCTCCCGCGCGGGATGCCCGTAGCACCAGGCCGAGACCTGGCCGAGGACCGTGCGCAACGGCCGGTCGGTGACGATCACCGGGACCTCGCACCCGGGGCCGATCAGCTCGGCGCCCTCGGCGTCCGTGAGCACCGCGACGGCGCCGGCGGCGAGCGCCTCCGCGGCATGGCGCGCCCCGTGGACCTTCAGCCCGGGGAGGGCGACGAAGAGATCTCCTGGCAGCACGTCGGTCGAGCCGACGGCCACCCCGGTGACCGAGACGCCCTCCGTCGACGACGAGGCCGTCGACCCCGCGACGACTGCGAGGTCGGACAGGGAACGGACAGGGCGGTGCTCGGGCCTCATCCGGCCCTGGGGGGACGTCACGGCGCCGAATCTACCTGTCGGGGGCCGATCCGCCCGCTCACTCCCACGTCGTGGGGTACAGATCGGGCGTGGTACCGCTCGGCGGGATGCCCAGGTACTGGAGCGTGTGACTCGTGACCTCGCTGAACACCGGGGCCGCGACGCTGCCACCGTAGATCGAGGACTTCGGGTCGTAGACCGTGACGTTCACCACGATGCGCGGGTCGTCCGCGGGGGCGATCCCGATGAAGGAGGCGACGTTCTTCACGACCCCGTTCCCCTCGAAGGCCTGCGCGGTTCCCGTCTTGCCTGCGATGCGGTAGCCGGGCACGGAGGCGTTGCCTCCGGTGCCGTCCGCGACGGCCCCCTCGAGCATCCGCACGATCGTGTCCGCCGTCTCCTCGCTGACGACCTGGGTGGGCTCCGGCTGCTCGACCGGCTGGAGGACGCCGTCCTCGTCGGCGATCGCCTTGACGATGTGCGGGGCGACGCGTTCGCCGTGGTTCGCCAGCGTGGCGAAGACCTGGGTCGCCTGGAGGGTCGTGACGGCGACCGCCTGGCCGAAGAGCACCGCGTACTCCGAGCGGCCGTCCCAGTCCTCGGCGTCGTGCAGCAGGCCGGCCGACTCCCCGGGGAGCCCGACTCCCGTGGTGGAGCCGAGCCCGAACTTCGCCAGGTAGTCGTGCCGCACGGCCTTCGGGACGTTCTGGCCGACCATCACGGTCCCGGTGTTGGAGGACTCCGCGAGGATCCCGGCAAGGGTGAGGTTGAGCGTCTCGTGCTCGTGCGAGTCCTTGAAGGTCTGCCCGTTCTCGACCGTGAACGTGTAGGGGACTGAGTAGGTCGAGGTCGGCGTCGCGATGCCCTGCTCGAGGATCGCGGCCATGGTGATGACCTTCGCGGTGGATCCGGGCTCGTAGACGGAGGCGGCGGCCCTGGCCGGGTCAGCGTCGGTCGGGTTGTTCGGGTCGATCGTCCCGGAGTCCGCGAGGGCGAGGATCTCGCCGGTCTGCACGTCGTAGACCTCGACCGTGCCCCACTGCGCCCCTGTCGCGCTGACCTGCTCGTCGATCGCCTGCTGGGCGATGAACTGCACGTCGCGGTCGATCGTGAGCTGGACGTCGCGGCCGGGGATCGCCGGAACCATCGAGTC
>NZ_JBFHHB010000289.1:0-3565 GCF_041597215.1 Actinotalea sp. | reverse complement strand
GTCATGGAGGCCGTCGGCATGCAGTCCTCCTGGGACACGGCCCTGGCGATCACCCGGCCCGGTGGCACGGTGGGCTACGTCGGGGTGCCCGGGGGGATGACCGACGGTCTCTCGCTCGCCTCGCTCTTCCCGCGGAACGTCGGGCTGCGCGGCGGGATCGCCCCGGTGCGTGCCTACCTCCCGGAGCTGCTCGCCGACGTGCTCGACGGCACGATCGACCCCTCGCCCGTCTTCGACCTGGAGCTCCCGCTCGAGACGGCCCCGGAGGGGTACGCCGCGATGGACGAGCGGCGGGCGATCAAGGTCCTCCTCCGGCCGTGAGCGTGCTGCTGCGCTCCGCCCGGCTCGTCGACCTCGGGCAGTCGGGCTCCGCCACCCCGGAGGGGGCCGTCGACCTGCGGGTCGAGTCCGGCCGGTTGGTCGCCGTCGCTCCAGCGCTGGAGCAGCGACCCGGCGAGGAGGTCGTCGACCTCCGTGGTCGGTGGGTCCTGCCGGGGCTGTGGGACGCGCATGTCCACATGACGCAATGGGCGCTCGTGCGTCGGCGTCTGGACGTGGCAGACGCGGCGTGCGCCGAGGACGTCGTGGCCCTCGTGGTGCGCAGGCTGCGGACCCAGCCCGTGCCCGAGGGCGAGCTGCTGGTGGCCTTCGGGTTCCGCGACGGGCTGTGGCCGGACAGCCCCACGGCCGCGCTGCTCGACGACGGGATCGCCGCCGCCGGTCTGCCGCCGACACCGGTCGTGGTGATCTGCGGGGACCTGCACAGCGCGTGGCTGAACACCGCCGCCGCCGCCCACCTCGGCGTCTCCCCGGGCATCCTTCGGGAGGACCCGTGGTTCGCCCTGTCCGGCCGCCTCGACGCGCGGAGCGACGAGGTCCTGGACGCCTGGGTGGACGACGCCGTGCGGGCCTCGGCCGCACGCGGCATCGTCGGGATCGGCGACTACGAGATGGCCGACAACCTCGCGGCCTGGCAGCGACGGCTCGGCGCGGGGACCCGTGTGCGGGTGTCCGCCGGCGTCTGGCGCGAGCACCTCGACGGAGCCGTGGCCCGTGAGCTCGCGACCGGCGACGTCCTCCCCGGGAGCGGCGGGCTGCTGCAGATGGGTTCGCTCAAGGTCATCAGCGACGGCTCGCTCAACACGTTCACGGCCTACTGCCACGAGGCCTACCAGTCCTCGACCGGGAGCTCGACCCATGGCGTGCTCAACGTCGGCCCGGAGGACCTCCTCCCGCTCATGGCCAAGGCCGCGCGACATGGCATCCACGCGGCGATCCACGCGATCGGGGACCGGGCGAACGCCCTGGCGCTCGACGCCTTCGAGGCCTCCGGCGCCCGCGGGAGCATCGAGCACGCGCAGCTGCTCGACCGCGGCGACATCGCGCGCTTCGCCGCGCTCGGCGTCGCCGCGAGCGTCCAGCCGGAGCACGCCATGGACGACCGGGACGTCATCGACCACTACTGGGCCGACCGCGCGGACCGCGCCTACCCCTTCGCGGACCTGCACGCGGCCGGGGTGCGCCTCCTGCTCGGCTCGGACGCCCCGGTCGCCCCGCTCGACCCGTGGCATGCGATCGCCGCGGCGGTCTCGCGCAGCAGGGACGGGCGGGAGCCGTGGCATGCCGATCAGGACCTGTCGGTCCGTGTCGCCCTGGCCTCCTCGGTGCGCTCGGCCGTCGCGGTGGGCGAGCCGGCGGACCTCGTCGTGCTGGATGCAGACCCGTTGACCTGCGGGGCCGATCTGCTGCGGGCGATGCCCGTGGCCGGGACCATGCTCGCCGGGCAGTGGACGCACGACGCGCTGGGACGCACCTCGGGGCCTTGACGGCCGCGGGGCCGGGGCGTTCGCTGGGGGTACTCGCGGAGGTGGGGACCATGCGGCACGGACGGACCATCCTGATGCTCGCTGCGATGCTCCTCCTGCTCGCGGCCTGCGCCGCCGGTGGGAACGAGCTCGTCGGCACGGCGGGGGTCGAGCGCGACCCGGTGGGCTTCTGGTGGGGCCTGTGGCACGGGCTGATCGTCCCGATCACCTTCCTCGTCTCGCTGTTCACCGACACCGTGAACATCTACGAGGTCCACAACGCGGGGAACTGGTACGACGCGGGCTTCGTCCTCGGGCTGACCTTCTCGATCGGCAGCGGGCCCTTCGGCGCCTCTCGCCGTCGGTCGGGGCGCCGCTGAGCCACCGGGATCCGGACCACCGCTGACGAGCGGTCCCGCCCGAGCCGACCTACCGTGGTCGGGTGAACCTCGACGGAGCAGTGGTCCTGGTGGTCGGTGCCTCCGGCGGGCTGGGCTCGCGCATCGCGGCGCACCTGCGAGCGGCAGGGGCCACCGTCGTGCGCACCGGCCGCACGCCGGCGAGGATCAGCGGTCCCGGCGCCTACCTCGCCGACCTGCGGACCCCGCAGGGCGCCGAGTCCGCGGTGGCCGCTGCGGTCGACGCGCACGGGCGGCTCGACGGAGTCGTGATCGCGGCGGGTGTCGTCGCCTTCGGCCCGGCCGCCGAGGTGAGCGACGAGACGCTCGAGGAGCTCATCGAGGTGAACACCCTCGGACCCATCAGGCTGCTGCGCGCAGCGGTCCCGCACCTGCTGGCCTCGGCCGAGGCCGGGCGCGAGCCCTTCGTCGTGACCCTGAGCGGCGCGGTCAGTGAGCGACCGACGGCGGGCCTCGCCGCCTACTCGGCCTCCAAGGCGGGCCTCGCAGCGTTCGTGCAGGCGGCGGGTCGGGAGCTGCGACGATCGGGGATCCGGCTGCTCGACGCGCGGCCGGGCCACACGAGCACGGGACTGAGCACGCGCGCGCTGACCGGGACCGCCCCGGCCTTCGGGACCGGGCTCGACCCGGACGCCGTCGCTGCGCGCATCGTCGTGGCCCTGCGCGACGGGGAGCGTGACCTGCCGAGTGCGGCGTTCGAGCACGGACCGCGCTGAACCGGGCAACGATCGGCAACCGCGCACCGTGACGTCCGGCGACGCGGCATGATGCAGTCGTGAACCACGTGCCGCTTCCCGCCTCCGTCCACCTCGGCCCCGAGATCGGAGGTCTCCCGGTACTGAAGGTCGATGGACCCGAGGGCTGGGCGGAGATCCACCTCTCCGGCGCACACGTCACGGCCTGGGGCCCCACCGGGCGCCCCTCCGCCCTGTGGCTCAGCCCGCTCAGCCGGTTCGGCGCCGGAGCCGCCATCCGCGGCGGCATCCCGCTGTGCTTCCCGTGGTTCGGGCTCCTCGAGGGTGTCCCGGACGCCCCGCAGCACGGGCTGGGCCGGACGGCGCTCTGGGAGCTCGCGGACGTCCAGGAGGTCGGGAGCGAGGTCGTCGTCCGGATGACGATGACCGACGACGCCGGAACGCGCGCCTCGGCCTGGCCGCACCCCTTCGCCGCCACGTGCACCGTGACGGTCGGGGCCCGGCTCACCGTGGAGCTGGAGTTCACGCACCGCGGGACCGAGCCGGTCCGGCTCGAGGCGGCACTGCACACCTACCTCACCGTCCCGGACGTCACCGCCGTCGAGATCGCGGGACTCGAGGGGGTGTCCTACATCGACAAGACCGC
>NZ_JBFHHB010000288.1:0-3586 GCF_041597215.1 Actinotalea sp. | reverse complement strand
GGGTGCACTTTTGGGTGCACTAGCCAGTGATTCCCGAAAGCCATTTCGTGCATTCCCGCAGGTCAGCCGGTGTGGGCCAGGTGGGGCTTGAACCCACGACCGACGGATTATGAGTCTGTCGTTTGGTACCCTAGAACCGCAGGTCAGAGGGCATAACCGCAGGTCAGAGCCCTAGTGGTGTGCTCCATTCCGGCATACTCCTGCACAGGATAGGGTGCACCTTAGGGTGTACCGGATTGGGGCAGTCATGGACGAGCGACGAGAGCGCGGCACCGGGTCGATCTTCCAGCGCCACAACGCGACCTGCCCGCCTCCAGGCGACGACGGCGAGCGACCAGCACACCGCTGCCGAGGACTGTGGGTCGTGCGCGTCGAACTGCCATCCGACGGGCACGGCAGGCGACGACGCGAGACCACCTTCAAGGACCGTGCCGCAGCCGTGGCAGCACTCCGCACCCTGCGCCGCGACCTCGACCGCAGCGGCGACCTGCCCACCTCGAGCCCCACCGTCGCCACCTGGGCCGCGCTCTGGCTATCGCGCACCGGCCCAACGCTCAAGCCGCGCACCCTCGCCGAGTACCGCGGCCACGTCGACCGGTACATCCTGCCCACCATCGGCCGCATCCGGCTCGACAAGATCACCACCGCGCACGTCTACCGGGTGCACGACGCCGTGACCGGGGCAGGACTGTCCACGACCACCGCGCTCCAAGCCCACGCCGTCATGCGCAAGATGTTCGGGGACGCCGAACGCGAAGGGCGCATCGGCCGCAACCCCGCCGAGCTCGCCGTCGCACCACGCCGCGCCGTCGCCGTCCGACCAGCACTCACCGCCGCACACGCCGCCGCACTCCTCGCGCACCTCGACGCCACCGACGACCCCTACCTGCCGCACGCCGCCGTCGCACTCCTCGCCGGACTGAGACAAGGCGAACGGCTCGGCATCACCGTCGGCGCACTCGACCTCGACGCGGCGATGCTGACCGTCTCATGGCAGGTGCAGCGACTCACCTACCGGCACGGGTGCGGCACCCCGCCGACGTGCGGACGCAAGCGCGGCGGCAACTGCCCGGGCCGCGCCATCGACATCCCCGCCGACCAAGAGGCCGTGCACCTGACGGGCGGACTGTGGCGCACCCGGCCGAAGTCGCGCGCCGGGTGGCGACAGGTCCCCCTCGCCGGACCGCTCGCCGACGTCCTGGCCGGACTCGTGCCACCCGACGCCGACCCCGACGCGCTCATCTTCACCCGCGCCGACGGCAGACCCATCGACCCATCCGACGACGCCGCCGCATGGGATGCCGCACTACGAGCCGCCGGCCTGCCCGACGTGCCCCTGCACTCCGCGCGACACACCTGCGCCAGCCTCCTCGCGCAGATGGACGTGCCCGAGCACATCAGGATGCAGGTCCTCGGGCACTCGTCGGCGACCGTCACCCGCGGGTACACGCACCTGACCGACGACCAGACGCGCGCCGGGATGGGCAAGCTCGGCCGCGCGCTCGACTGGCGTGCATCACCCGAACAGGTGACCGGCTGACGTCACGCGGCGCGTCGGTGCGCCGCCGCAATCCTTGTCGGTGGCCGGGCATATGGTCCACTTGATCAACACTGAGCGCCTTGGGGGATGTGCGTGGACGAGTGGAAGATGCTAACCCGGCTCGGCTGGACTGTCGTGATCGCGCCGTACATGCGCGACACCGGGTGCCTCGTCGAAACGCAACGGATCGCACTCATCGACGGGAGACTCAGCCCCGACGAGCGGCTCGAGGCTGCTCGCGGGCTGCTCACTCTCGCGCTCGACTACGAGCTGGGGACGTACCGGGTGTCCGAGACGCGCCTGGAGTAGATGCCGGGCTCTCCCCGGCATGGGTATTGGGGGTCGAGTCGTCATGGCTCGTCACGTCCTTCGGTAGGTAACCGGCGTCGGTGAGCGCGGCGTCCAGGACGCGGAGATACGGGACGCCGATCACCGTCGACAGCCGTCGCAGGTGATCGGGCTTCGGCATCGAGACGCCGGCGATCCACTCCCCGATGGCACTACGCGACACCCCCACAGCGGCGGCAATCGCGGCACTCGACGGCGTGTACGCCTGCGAGTCCTTGTGCTCCTGGATGAGCTGACCGATCGCACCCATGTTCTCCACCTCCTCACCTGCTCGTGTTGACGAGCACCACGGTTGCCTACTGCGGACACACCGGCAACCAAGGTGGGCACCTGTGTCCAGCGCTACATGCGCCACGAGTGGGCACCAAGTTATCGCAGCGCGCCCTACGTGTCGCCGCAGGTCAGCGCCTACCTGCGAAAGAACACCGGCGTAGTTCCTTGACGAGTGGGCACCTTCGGCATACGTTGTGTGCAGAGATACTGGACACAACGCAAGGAGGCGACTACCGTGGGAACCACAGCACGAACACAAGGGGAGGTCTGGATGATCCTCACGGATCGCAAGCGCCTGGCGAAGCTGATGCTGATCCAGGGCGTATCGCAGCGAGAGCTAGCCGAGGCGGCGGGCTGGAAGTCTCACGCCTACCTCGGTCGGCTCATGCGCGGCGAGGTCAACACGCTCGAGGTCGAGCCGGCCGCGCGCATCGCGCACTTCCTCGGCGTCGGCGTCGACGACCTGTTCATGACTCGCGTGTCCGGCGTTGCCGGACGGAACGTGAAGCGGAGGGCGGCATGACCCCCCTCGCCTACACGATCCCCGACGCCGCACAGGCCGTCGGCCTGTCGGAGCGGTCCATCCGCGACGCCATCCGCAGGGGCGACCTCGCACCCCGCTACTTCGGCTCCAAGCCGCTGATCCCCGCAGCCGAGCTCGACGCGTGGCTGCACTCGCTCCCGTCGGAGCGCTCCTCCGCCTGACCCCGGACGCGACAGCGGCCGCCCACCTCCCAGGCAGCGGCCGTGTCGTTCAACCTTCAACGAACAGGAGTCTACCAATGACCCGCAAGCAGACCACCAGCGACGACCTCCTCGCCAAGATGCAGATCGCCGCGCGGCTCGTCCGGCACCTGAACGCCGCCGGGTTCGAGGTCTCCAGCGTCGACGTCATGCGCAGCTCGATCTACGCGCACCTGACCGGCCCCGGCGGCGACCACGACTCGCGCCCGGGCGCGCTGCACGTCGCCGACGTCGCGCGCCTGGGCGTCTCGAACATCAAGGACTTCGACACGTGCACGACGGTGGACACGACGTTCGGGGGCGTCGACGTGACCCTCTTCGGTGCGCGCACCGCCCCCGAGGCCCGGCAGGCACAGGCGGAGGCGTGGGACGAGGGCGTGGACGCCGTCGCGGAGTACATGCGCCGTGGTGACCCGTCCCAGCTGCCCCCGGCCAACCCGTACCGGGCGATCGAGGACCCGCGCACGCTGCGCAGCATCGCCGGGTACTCCTGCCCGTGCGGGGCGCGTGGCTGGCTGCAGGAGGGCGCGTCCGACGAGGACCGTGCCGCGTTCGACGCCGAGGCGGCCACGCACGACGACTGCGGGGTGACGGAATGACCTCCCCGACCCGCGCCTACCTCGTCACGCGCGCCACCGTCCGCGCCGCACTCATCACCGCCACCTTCACGGCCCCGCTGTG
>NZ_JBFHHB010000287.1:0-3593 GCF_041597215.1 Actinotalea sp. | reverse complement strand
GACCCCCTCGAGGTTGGGCTGGCGGCACTGCAGGCCGATCGTGTCCCGGTGGTCGATCTGCAGCTCGAAGACCTCCTCGCAGCTGATCACCCGCTCCCGCGGCGGGATCGACCCGGCCAAGGCGTTCAAGAGCGTGGTCTTCCCCGCCTGAGTAGATCCGCTGACCAGCACGTTCAGCCCCGCAGCCACCGAGGCCGCGAGGAAGCGCGCGGCGACGGGCGTCATCGACCCGAGCGCCACGAGGTCGTCCAGGTGCGAGGCGCGCACCACGTACTTGCGGATGTTGATGGCCCAGTGCTCACGCGTGACGTCGGGGATCACCACGTGCAGGCGCTCGCCCCCGGGCAGGGTCGCGTCGACGAACGGACTCGACCGGTCCAGGCGCCGCCCGGAGAGCTTGAGCATGCGCTCGACGAGGTCGCGGACCTGCGTCTCGGTGAGGATCGTCGTGGTGAGCTCTGCGGTGCCGCGACGGGCGACGAAGACCTGTTCGGGTGAGTTCACCCAGATCTCCTCGACCTCCTCGTCGTCGAGGTACTTCTGCAAGGGGCCCAGCCCGCCGACGGCGTCCTCCAGGGCCTTGCCGGTCGCGTCACGGTCGGTGAGCGGAGCGACCTGCCCGCGCAGGGCGCGGTCGTCCCAGGCGTCGAGTGCGTCGCGGACGAGCGAGCGCAGCACGGCGCGATCCCGGACCGGGTCGACTCCCCGGTGCCGGACGAGCTCGCGCACCTCGATCTCGAGCTGCGCAGACGCTTCCCCCATCGTGCCCCCCGCCGTCTGCCCTCGGCTGGCGCCGAGCATAGGGGAGCGGGGTGCGCGGCGTCAGGGGGTTGTGGACGGCGGTTTCCCCGGCTGGTCGGCCGGCGGGACGCTCGGTGGAGCGGGCGGCACCGGCGGACCGGGCTGAGCGGGCGGCAGGACGTCGCCCGGGCGCACGGCCTGGGCCTGAGCAGCGGTGGACGGGGTGGAGACGGAACGCGGCGCCTTTGCCGCGCTCCGCCGTCGCAGCCGTCGCGCCACGGGGACGACGACGGCGGTCAGGAGGCCGGCCACGGCCAGCCAGGGAAGGAGCACACCGACGAAGGTCAGCAGTGCGCTGCCGGTGGCGACCAGGGCGTTCCAGCCCGAGGTCAGGCCGGACATGAAGCCCGAGGGCGGATCGGCGGGGACCGAGCCGTCGGGGTAGAGGTTGATCGTGATGGTCGAGAGCGCGACCTGCTCGGCCAGCGCCGCGCGCTGGGACTGGAGCTGCTCGAGCTGGGACTGGCGGTCGGTGAGCACCTGCTCGGCCGCGACGATGTCCGCGACCGTGCCGGAGCGCGTGAGCAGGTCCTCCAGGCGGGTGATCGAGATCTGCAGGGCGCGGATCCGGGCGTCCAGGTCGCGGGCCTGGGCGGTGACCTCCGTGCTGGACAGGGAGCTGTCGACGACCTCGCCGATGTCCGCGAGGCGTTCGAGCGCCGAGGTCACCCCGTCTGCCGGGATGCGGGCGACGATGGAGGCCGAGGCCGAGCGCCCCTCACGGGCGGCCGTCTGGTAGCGCTCCTGGATGTGCCCGCCGGTCGACTCGACCAGCCGGACGACCTCGGAGGCCGCCGCGATCGGATCGTCCACCGTCACCGCGACCTGACCGGTGATGACCACCTGGCGGTCGGTGTCAGCGGTCAGCGCCGTCCCGCCGCCCTCGGCGTCCACGCCGCTCTCGGCCATGGCCTCGTCCGCCGCGCCGGCGGACGCCATGTCGACGCCGGCCGTGCTCGAGTCCGATGAGCTGCACCCGCCGAGGAGCAGGGCCAGGGCGAGCACGGCGGATCCCCAGGTTCGGCGCATGGCGACACCGTAGGTGCGCTCCGGGCCGCATGACCGGGCTTTGGCGTATTCGTGATCGTTTCGGAACCGGGAGGTGACCGGACCGCCCGCAGCGGGTCGACCGGCAGGTCCGGTCGGGTGAGTGCGTCGCCGTCGCCGGGTGGTCACGCGCTCGACGTGTGACCATGCCGTGGTGACTGTGCCGCGCCCCGCCCGCCTGCGCACCGAGCTCGCCGGTGCGCTGCTGCGTCGCGTCGCCGGACCGGATCCGGCGGCGGCCCGCGACGCCATCCACCGCACACCCGGGCCCCGGTGGTTCGCCGCCGACAGCGCCATCGCCCGGGTGCACGGGGACGCGTCGATGTTCGTCGGCGGAATCCGGGCCCTGCTGCTGCAGGCCCTGCACCCGCGCGCGATGGCGGCGGTCGCCGCGCACTCGGGGTACCGCAGCGACCCGTGGGGGCGGCTGCAGCGCACCGCGACGTTCCTCGCTGCCACGACCTTCGGGCCCGTGGAGCAGGCCGAGCAGTACGTGGCGGTCGTGCGCGCGGTGCACGCCCGGATCAGCGGGGTCACGCCGGACGGCGAGCCGTACCGCGCGTCCGACCCTCATCTGCTCACCTGGGTGCACGTGGCCGAGGTCGACAGCTTCCTCCTCGCGCACCAGCGCTTCGGGCGCACGCCCCTCGACGAGGCAGGCTGCGACGAGTACGTCGCGCAGGCGGCGAGGGTCGCCAGGGCACTCGGCGGGCACGACGTCCCCACCACTCTCGCCGGGCTGCGCTCCTCGCTCGGCGCGTACCGGCCCGAGCTGAGGGGAACGGCGGCCGCTCGCGAGACCGCCGACTTCCTCCTGCGTGAGCCCCCGTTGCCGCGCACCGCCCGGCTCGGCTACTCCGCGCTCGCCGCGGCGGCCGTGTCGCTCATGCCGGCGTGGACCCGCGCGGAGCTCGACCTGCCGTGGAGCCCGACGACCCAGTCCCTGGGGGGGATCGGCGGGACGCTCGCGACGAAGGGCATCCGGTGGGCGCTGGACGCCGCAGAGCCCGGTTCGCCGCCCGAGGACGACGAGTCCTCTCACGGCGACGAGCCGCACGCACGCGACGACCGGACGGCCGACGACCGGGCAGCCGACGACCGGACGGCCGACGACCGGACGGCCGACGACCGGGCGGCCGACGACGACACGCCCGTTCCCGCACCCGCGGCCGCACCGGAGGCCCGATGAACGCGCTGGCCGTCAAGGGGCTGGTCAAGCGCTTCGGGTCGACCCTCGCGGTGGACCACCTCGACCTGGACATCCCCACCGGCTCGTTCTACGGGATCGTCGGACCCAACGGCGCAGGCAAGACGACGACGCTCTCCATGTGCACAGGGCTGCTGACCCCCGACGCCGGGACCGTCCACGTGCACGGGGTGGACCTCTGGGCGAACCGCACCGCCGCTGCGAGCCTGCTCGGGGTGCTGCCCGACGGCCTGCGGCTCTTCGACCGCCTCACCGGACCCGAGCTGATCTCCTACGCGGGACTGTTGCGCGGGATGGACCGCCGCACGGTCGAGGCACGGCGGGACGACCTGATCGCCGCCCTCGACCTCGGCGGTGCGGGGGCGCGCCTCGTCGCCGACTACTCGGCGGGGATGACCAAGAAGGTCGCGCTCGCCTGCGCACTGGTGCACGCCCCGCGGCTGCTCGTCCTGGACGAGCCCTTCGAGGCCGTCGACCCGATGTCGGCCGCCTCGATCCGCGTGATCCTCCGGTCCTTCGTGGCCTCGGGAGGGACCGT
>NZ_JBFHHB010000286.1:0-3604 GCF_041597215.1 Actinotalea sp. | reverse complement strand
AGCTCATCGCCGGCGTCCGTGCCCCGCTCACCGTCACCGTCGCCAACACGGGCGCGAGCGACGCGAGCGCGGTGACCACGGACCTCGTCTTCCCCGCCGACACGGACTGGGACGTCCAACTCGCCTCCACGCCGTCGGGAGGCGCCGGCGCCGCCGTGCCCCGCGCCGCGACGGTCTCCGGGTGGTCGTGCACGGAGGTCGGCGCGACGACGGCCCGCTGCACCCTGCCGACGCTCGCGGCCGGGACGAGCAGCGATCTCCAGCTGTCCGTCTTCGTCGACGACCCGACGCTCGACGGCGACCGCGACCTCGAGGTCCGCGTCACGACCGCCTTCGCCGGCAGCACCGCGCCCGTCACGCGAAGCCTCCCGACCCGGCTCAGCTCGGCTCCGGGGATCCTCGTGGTCGAGGACGCCCCTCGTGTCGACCTCACGGCCGCCGTCGACCGGGCCGTTTCGACCTTCGTGTGGGTGCCCGTGCACAACGCCGGGCGCACCACGCTGCGCGATGCGCATGTCCAGGTCGCCCTGCCCGCGGGTCTGCCGACGTCCGTCGAGGTCGCCGCGAGCTCACTGAGCACGGCATGGACCTGCACGGCCGACGGTCGCCTGCTCGACTGCACGACGGCGACCATCCGGCCAGGGGTGGAGCTCCCGCTCCTGCTCGACGTGAGCGTCCCGGCCCTCGACCTCGGCGCCGCTGCTCCGTTCGTCGACGTGGACGTCGACGCGGCCCTCCTGCTCAGCGCAGGGGCCACGACGGCGCAGGCCCCGGTGACCGTCCGATCCGCGCCGGGCAGCGCCGTGGTCGACCTGACCACGCCGACCACCGTCCAGCCGGGCGCCACCCGCCCGGTCACGATCGGCGTCGGCAACGACGGCGGCACTTCGCTCCGCGACCTCTCCGCGACGATCACGCTGCCGCCGGGCCTCTCGGCAGCGGACCTCGCTCTGCCGACCGACTGGGCCTGCGCCGCGACCACGAGCACCGTGATCACCTGTGCGCTCGACGAGCCGCTCGTCCCAGGGACCTCCCGGCCGATCGTGGTCGGCGTCACGGCGTCGTCCTCGGTGAACGGCTCGATCGCGGTGTCGATCGCGGGGGCCGGCGGTGCCCTCGCGACCGGGACGTCCGAGGTCGAGGTGCTGACCCCTGCGCTCGCCTTCGAGCCCGGCGTCACAGCCGAGTTCGTGCGGAACGCGGGCACCGTCTCCTTCGGCGTGACGAACACCGGCAAGGGCGCCGCGCAGGGACTCACGGCGCGAGTCAGCGTCCCGCGGGCCGTCACCCTCGAGGAGCCCTCCGCAGCCGAGAAGGACCGCTGGCAGTGCACCCGGGACGACGCGCAGCACGTCACGTGCACGCTCGCGAGCCTCGCACCGGGAGCATCGGCGACCGTCGTCCTGTCGGCGACCGCCGAGGCGGCGACGAGCCAGTCCGTCGTCGTGGAGGTCACGGACGGCCAGGCGACGATCGCGTCGACCGCGAAGCTGTCGATCTCCTCGGCGGGCCTCAGCCCACGCGGACGGTGGACGGGCGGCTACGCCGTCACGGAGATCGGCACCCCGGTCCTCGGCTGCGACCTGACGAGCGATGCGTGCCGACGGGTGATGGACTCTCTCGGCGGCAGCACGGCGAACAACAGCCAGTCGATGGTCCCGCTCGCTGACCCGACCGCGACGCTCACGGTCCCCGAGGGCCGCGAGATCGCCTTCGCCGGTCTGTACTGGTCGGGCAACCGGCGGCTCCCCGGCACCGGCGCCACCGGGGACGAGTGGACCGGTGCGCTGACCGCCGTCTCGGTCCGCGGCCCCGGAGCCGATCCGGTCCCGGTCACCGGAGCCGTCCTGGCCACAGCCGTCGACAGCGGCAACCGGGAGTACTACCAGTCCTTCGCCGACGTGACCGATCTCGTGCGCGCCTACGGCGCGGGCGCCTGGGCCGTCGACGGGGTCGCGTATGCCGCGACCATGACGGACACGGTCCCCTCGTACTACGCGGGCTGGTCCCTCGTGGTCGTCTACGCGACGCCGGGGGTCGACCAGGACGTGAGCCTGTACGACGGCGGCGCGTGGGTCGCCACCGGCTCCTCCACGACCTTCGCCTTCGAGGGGCGTGCCGACCGCACGGCACGGGTCGGCGTGGTGGCCTGGGAGGGTGACCGCAACGGCTCCGGCGGGCGGGACGCCCTCTCGCTCGGGACGACGACGCTGACCCCGCTGCGCGCCGACGGGTCCTCCGGGATCACGACCGATGCCTTCAGCTCGACGGCGACCGGATCGGGATTCAACAACTCGCTCGGGGTCGATGCGACCTCGTTCGCCCCGGTCCCCCTCGCGGACGGCATCAACCGCCTCACCGCGTCCACGGGAGGCGACCAGTACCTCATCGGGGCCGTCACCGTCACCAGCACGGCGCAGCCCGCGCCCTGAGCCGTCGCCCCGAGCCGTCGCCCTGAGCCGGGCGGCGCGATCGGTCGCGCATCGACCGGTCGACGACCGCCCTCCCGTTCGCCGCGACAGCCGTCCGGGGCTCCCCTATCCTCAGCCTACTGAGCATCCGTGGGGGACAGGGAGGTGATCGGCGGTGACCACCGAGCTGGTCGTGCTGCTCGACGAGTCGGGTGAAGCCATCGGCACCACGCCCAAGGCGACGGTCCACACCCGCGAGACACCCCTGCACCTGGCGTTCTCCTGCCATGTGCTCGACGACGAGGGCCGCGTGCTGGTGACCCGTCGCGCGCTGTCCAAGCTCACCTGGCCCGGGGTGTGGACCAACAGCTTCTGCGGGCACCCCGGACCGGGGGAGGACACCGAGGACGCGATCCGCCGCCGGGCTCGCGACGAGCTCGGGATGGAGGTCGTGGACATCGCGCTCGTGGACCCGCACTTCCGCTACCGCGCCGTCGACGCCTCGGGGATCGTCGAGAACGAGATCTGCCCCATCTACACCGCCCGACCGGCACCGGGCTCGGTGCCCCAGCCCCATCCGGACGAGGTGATGGACCACGCCTGGGTCGAGCCGCGCCACCTGCGCGCGGCCATCGAGGCCGTGCCCTTCGCGCTCAGCCCGTGGCTCGTCCTCTCGGCGCCGTCGCTGAGCCTGCTCGGCGGGGCCGAGGCATGAGCCCCCTGGTCCTCGCGCCACGTCGGCTGGACGACCAGGTCACCGCCGCCCTGGACGCCGTCCTGGAGCACTCGATCGCCCGGGCCTCGGCGTACGGCCCGCGCTTCGTGCTCATGTGGAGCGAGATCGCCCGCAGCGTGCGTGGCGGGAAGAGGTTCCGCTCCGGACTCGTGCTCGGGGCGCACACCGGACTGGGTGGCCCCCACCCCGATGCCGCCGTCGCGGTGGCCGGGGCCTTCGAGGTACTGCACACGGCCTTCCTCGTGCACGACGACCTGATCGACGGCGACACGATGCGACGGGGCGAGCCCAACCTCGGCGAGACCATGCGCCGTGACGCCGTCGCCGACGGCCTCGGTGGGTCCGCCGCCGAACGCTGGTCGGCCGCGTCGGCCGTCCTCGCCGGGGATCTCGCGATCGCCCTGGCGCACCGGCTCGTCGCCGGCCTCGACGTCCCCGCGCCCCTGCGGCTCGCTCT
>NZ_JBFHHB010000285.1:0-3620 GCF_041597215.1 Actinotalea sp. | reverse complement strand
GGGCTCGTCCGTCTCGTCGCCGACGACGGGCCCGCGGCCAGGTACCGGGCGTTCCTCGCCGTGTCGCGCGGTGAGGCGGATGTCGTCGTCGGGACGAGGGCAGCGGCCTTCGCCCCGCTGCACCGGCCAGGACTCCTCGTGTGCTGGGACGACGCCGATCCGCTGCACGCGGAACCACGGGCTCCCTACCCCCATGCGCGGGAGGTGCTCGCGATGCGGTCCGCGCAGAGCGGCGCCGCGCTCCTCGTGGGTGGCCACGGCCGGTCGGTCGCCGCACACCGGTGGGTCGCCACGGGGTGGGCCGCGGCCCTGGTCGCTCCGCGCGAGGTGGTCAGGGCCCGCACCCCGCGGGTGGTCGTGCTCGACTCGGTCGAGCTCGCCGCCGAGGGGCCGGCCGCTGCCGCCCGGATACCCGCCCCCGCCTGGCGGGCGGTGCGCGCGGGTCTCGACCGGGGCCCGGTGCTGGTCCAGGTCCCGCGTGCGGGTTACCTTCCCGCCGTGGCCTGCCGCCGGTGCCGCACCGCGGCGCGCTGCCGCTGGTGCTCCGGTCCGCTGGAGATCACGGGTCCGGACGTACCGGCCCGGTGCCGGTGGTGCGCGCGCCTCGCCACCGGCTGGAGCTGCCCCGAGTGCTCGGACCCCGGGTTGCGCTCGATCCGTGTCGGCTCGGAACGCACCGCGGAGGAGCTCGGCCGTGCGTTCCCCGGGGTGCCGGTGCGCCGCTCGAGCGCGGCGGCCGGCGTGCTGCGTGAGGTCGACGGTCGCCCGGCGCTCGTGGTGGCGACGACGGGGGCGGAGCCCGTTGCCCTCGGGGGCTACGCCGCCGCCGTGCTCCTGGACGCCCAGGTGACCAGCGGCCGGCCGGGACTCGATGCCGCCGAGGCGGCGCTGCGCACCTGGATCGGTGCGGCATCCCTGGTGCGGCCGGCCTCGGAGGGAGGTGTCGTTCTCCTCGTGGGGGACGCAGCGCCGGCTCCCGTCGGCGCCCTGGTCCGCTGGGACCCCGCCGGCCTCGCCGAGCGGGAGATGGCGGACCGCACCGAGCTCGGGCTGCCGCCCGCCCTGCACTTCGTCGCCCTCGACGGGCCACGGCGGGTCGTGGAGGACCTCGCCGCCTCGTTGCACGCCGGTGCGGCCCAGCTGGGTCCCACACCGCTGGGCGAGGCGCCGGGAGACGTGCTGGACCCGGAGACCGAGCGTCCGGTGCGCCTGCTCCTGCGCAGCCCGTGGGCCTCGGCGCCCTCCGTGCAGGCCGAGCTCAAGGCGGTCATCGCGACCAGGAGTGCGCGGCGCGAGAGGCTCGTGCGGGTGCAGGTGGAGCCGACGGACCTCGGGTGAGGGCCGCGCGGGCCCTGCTCGGGACCCGCCTGCCCTCGCGCCGCCTAGGATCGACGCGTGCGTCTCCTCTTTGCCGGTACCCCGACCGTCGCGTTGCCCTCCCTGGACGCGATCCTCGCCTCCGAGCATGAGGTCGTCGCCGTCCTCACCCGCCCCGACGCCCCGGCGGGCCGCGGACGGCGGACGGCACCGAGCCCTGTCCGGGTGCGCGCCGAGGAGGCCGGGCTCCCGGTGCTGACCCCGAGGACCCTGCGGGACGCGGAGGTCCAGGCGCAGATCACCGAGCTCGGGGTCGACTGCGCGCCGGTCGTCGCCTACGGAGGTCTGGTGCCCCCTGCGCTCCTCGACGTCCCGCGGCACGGCTGGGTCAACCTGCACTTCTCCCTCCTTCCGGCGTGGCGCGGTGCGGCGCCGGTCCAGCACGCGGTGCTGCACGGCGACGAGGTCACGGGCGCCACGACCTTCCGCCTGGAGGAGGGCCTGGACACCGGGCCCGTCTTCGGCACCCTCACCGAGACGGTGCGTCCCCTGGACACCGCCGGGTCGCTGCTCGACCGGCTGGCCCACGCCGGAGCCGGGCTCCTGGTGGCCACTCTCGACGCCCTGGCCGCCGGCGAGCTCGTGGCCGTGCCGCAGTCCACGGACGACGTGAGCCTCGCGCCACGACTGTCGACGGAGGACGGCCGGGTGCGGTGGGAGCATCCGGCGCTGGCCGTGGACCGGCGGATCCGCGCCTGCACCCCGGCCCCCGGGGCGTGGACCACGACGCCGGACGGTGCCCGGCTCAAGCTCGGACCGGTGCGGCTGCGACCGGAGGTGACGCACCTCGGTCCCGGGGTCGTCGAGGCGTCCAAGACCGGGGTGCTGGTGGGCACCGGGAGCCATGCGGTCGAGCTCGCAGAGGTCGCTCCCGCGGGGAAGCGGGCGATGCCGGCAGCCGACTGGGCCCGCGGGGTCCGTCTCGGTGCGGATGGGAGGCTCGGATGAGCCAGGACGAGCGGCGTGACGGATCCGGTCGGCAGCGCGGACGGGCCCGGGTCGAGGGACGCACGCAACGGTCCGCTGCTGCCCCCTCGGGCAGGGCTCGGCACGGTGACCCGGCCCGCGCGGCCGCGTTCGAGGTCCTGCGTCAGGTCGACGGCTCGGACGCCTACGCGAACCTCGTCCTCCCGCCCCTGCTGCGGTCGCGGCACCTGACGGGTCGTGACGCCGCCTTCGCCACCGAGCTCGCCTACGGCACCCTTCGCCTGCAGGGCCGGTACGACGCGATCCTGGCGATCGCGACGGGCCGTCCGATCGCCCAGCTCGACGCCCCGGTCCGTGACGTGCTGCGGCTCGGGGCGCACCAGCTCCTCGGGATGCGCGTCCCCGCCCATGCCGCCGTCTCGGAGACGGTCGCGCTGACCAGGGCGCTGGTGGGCGCGGGGCCGGCCCAGCTGGTCAACGCCGCCCTGCGGCGCGTGAGCGAGAAGGAGCTCGACGCGTGGCTCGCCCTGCTGACCGAGTCCGCCCAGGACGACACCGAACGACTCGCCGTGGTCCACAGCCACCCGGCGTGGATCGTGCGCGCCTTCCGCCAGGCCCTCGCCGCGGAGGGTCGTGACCCCGGCGAGCTCGAGGCGCTGCTCGAGGCCGACAACGCGGCCCCGGCCGTCACGCTCGTCGTCCGGCCCGGACTCGCGGACCGTGACCAGGTGCTCGCCGGTCTGTCCGGGGGCGAGGCGGGCCGCTGGACGCCGACGGCCATCCGGATGGCCGCGGGCGACCCGGCCCAGGTCGCAGGGGTCGCCGGCGGCCGGGTCGGGGTCCAGGACGAGGGCAGCCAGCTCGTGGCCCTCGCGCTGGCCTCGGCGCCGACCCTTCCCGGGGCAGGGACTGCGGGTGCGCCCGTCGGCGAACGCTGGCTCGACCTGTGCGCGGGGCCGGGAGGCAAGTCGGCGCTGCTGGGAGCGGTGGCCAGCGCCGCTGGCGCGCATCTCGTCGCCAACGAGATCGCACCCCACCGGGCGGCCCTGGTCGAGCGCTCGGTCGCCGCCCTCCCGCCGGGCACGGTCGAGGTGCGCACGGGCGACGGGACGACGATCGGCGCGCAGGAGCCGGGGGTCTACGACCGCGTCCTGGTGGACGCCCCCTGCACGGGGCTCGGCGCGCTGCGCCGACGTCCCGAGTCGCGGTGGCGCCGCACCCCTGGTGACCTGGGTCGCTTGTCGACGTTGCAGCGCGAGCTCCTCTCCTCGGCGCTCGACGCCACCCGCCCCGGGGGAGTCGTGGCCTACGTCACG
>NZ_JBFHHB010000284.1:0-3644 GCF_041597215.1 Actinotalea sp. | reverse complement strand
CGTCACCGTGTCCGCGACGATTCGCCGGCGCGCGCCGCCGAACGCTCCGCCGCTGGCCGAGCCCGTCGCGGTGGACGTCGAGTTCGCCGTGGGCCAGGGGCCGTTCGCCACCGAGCGCGTCACCCTCAAGCCCGACGAGGCGCGCCGGGTGGTCGTCCTCAGCGGCACGTGCACTGCTGCGCGGTCGGCACGTTGGCCATGACCGAGGCGACGTGCTGGCCGCAACCGGCCCAGGTGACCTTGCCGCAGGACGAGCAACGAGCGGGACTGCACATGACTTCTCCTCGAATGGGCTGCGGGTACGGCGGGAGCATACCCCTGGGGGTATGTGGATGGCTAGTCGGCCGCGGCGCGGTGCAGCCCGTGCACGACGACGTCGGGGGTCAGTGCGCTCGGGTCGACCTCGGCCGCCCGGTCCAGCTCGTCGAGGGCCCGGCCCACCCACGACGTCACCCGCCAGCCTGCGGCCGCGCGCTCCAGCGCGACGATCCCGGTGTTCGGGACGGGGTGCGCGGCGAACACGCCGAACGGGACGTCGGCGCGCACCGCGCACCAGGTCCGGATCATCGCGCCGTGGCTGACCACGGTCACGTCCCGCGCACCGGCGGCCACGGCCGCCGTCACGGCGGCGTCGAAGCGGGCGAACGCCGCCCGCCCGGTCTCCCCTCCGGGCAGCTGCGCGTCGAGGTCGCCGCGGACCCACGCGAGAAGAGTGCTGAGGTACTCGCGCATCGCCTCCGCGTCCCCGCGCATCTCGAGCTCGCCGGCGGAGATCTCGCGGAGGCGGGCGTCGACGGTGGTCCCCAGCCCGCGGGCCCGGGCGAGGGGGGCGGCCGTCTGGCGGGTCCTGGCCAGCGGTGAGACCAGGAGCGTGTCGATCGCGGTGCCCGCGAGCCGGTCCACGAGCGACTCGGCCTGGCTGCGGCCGAGTGCGGTGAGATCGGCGCCCGGCTCGGCCGTGTCGAGCAGGCCGCCGACGTTGCTGCTCGTCTCCCCGTGGCGGACGAGCAGGAGGCGCGGGCCGGGCTCGTGCGCGGACGTGTCGTCGGTCACCAGGCCGGGTAGCGGTGCAACCATGCATCGACCGTAGCGCTCTCCCGCGCGGTCGGCGGAGCGGTGAGCTGGGTGTAGACGTCCATCGCCAGCTGGTCGGCGACGTGGCCGACGTCCAGTCGCGCGACCGCGTCCACACCCAGGGCGTCCAGCCCGTGCGCGGCGCCGACGAGCGCGCCGGCGATCGCCGCGGCGGCCGGCTGCCCTGTCTCGACCGCTTCGCGGACCGCCTTGGACACCTCGTCGCGCCCCGGGTGCATGAGCGCGCATCGCAGTCCCTCCGCCGTGGCGCGCAGCGCCGTCCTCGGGCCGGAGGGCACACCCTGCAGGGCGAGCTCGGTGATGGGCGGGTACGGGATGCTCTGCGCGGCGAGGGCCTCGAGGGCCGTTCGCGCCCCGGCGACATCGCGCTGCTGGGGGACCTCGGCGTAGGTCTCGTCGACCACGTCGAGGCCGGTCAGCCCGGTGACCTGGCCGGTGGCCAGGCTGGAGGCCAGCGCGCGGGCGAGGGACACGGCCACGACCTGAGCCTCGAGGCCGTGCGTGTAGGCGGCGACGTCCCTCGCGACGCCGCTGAGGTGCCGGTCGAGGCTCGGGTCGAGCGGGCGTCCCGGGCCGGTGGGGTGGGCGTCGAGCCCGCCCGGGTCGGTCAGCGCCAGCAGGGCGACCGGAAGGGTGCGCGACAGGACGAGGTCGCCGGCGCTGTCCCCGGTGGAGTGACCGGGGCGGTGGTCGGGGTCCTCCTGCTCCAGGGCCGCCTCGACCGCAGGTGCCGAGCCCCGGCCGTCCGCGAAGAGGGCCAGGTCGGAGAGCCAGCCGTCGGGCCATCGGTGCGGAGCGGCCGACTCGGCCCAGCGGCGCACCCCAGGGAGCGTGCCCTGGCGGGTGCGCGAGGCCCACCGGGCGGTGGCGTGCCAGGAGCACTCGGGGATCGCCCCCGTCCGGCCGGTGACCTCCTCCCGCACGAGGCCGCGGACGAGTCCTTCGACGCCGGCGAGGAAGAGCAGGCTGGGTGTGCCTGCCATGAGCAGTCCGCGCCCCGGCTCCGGTGACCGGGCAAGAGCATCGCCGAGGCAGTACCCGACGACGAGGCCACGAACCCGGTTCAACACCTGCATAGGACCATGGTCCCATGTCGCGTCGGTCGACGGAACGGCCGACAGCTGATCAACCGGGCGACCCGGACCAGTCCGGCTCCCGCTCCGCCCACCGGCGCGTCAGCCGCCAGAGCCGACCGGACCTGCCGGCTCCTTGTCTCACCCACGCGCTGCCGGGCGCCGGTCCCGCCGCCTCGTGAGCGGTTCCGACGGGTCGGCACGACGCGCGGGGCGGGCACGAGGGTGCGGTGTCGTCGCCCTCGGCGGCATGCTCCTGGAGCATCTCGGCCCAGAGCGGCTCGATGAGCTGGTAGGTCACCGCTCGCTCGAGGTCATGGAAGGCGTCGAGACCCCGAGCGGTGAGCCGGAGGTCACCCTCGGCGCTGCGCAGCAGGCCGGCCCACCGGGCGGGCTCGAGGGCGGCGCGCGCCAGGGCGCCCACCGGCCTGCCGTACGCGTCGGCGAGCGTCGTCGGGCTCAGGCCCCCCGCGTACGCCTGCCAGAAGGCGTCGTAGGCGGCGCCGCCCCATCGGCCCAGGTGCAGGAGGCGGGCGAGCGGGAGGTGGTCGGCGTCTACCGCCGCGAGGTAGCTCCTGAGGCCGAAGTGGTTGACCAGGAAGTCGCGTCCGGTCACCGAGCTCGCGCCCGCACCCATGCCCAGGAACCGGCGACGGGTGATCGAGGTGTACGCCGGGGCTCCTGCCCGGTTGAAGGTCCAGACCGAGCGGCGCTCGTAGCCCATCCTGCGTGCCAGACCGGTCACCTGCCTGAGCACCGCGTGCTCACGCGCTCGCAGGTGCGGAGCCCTCCCGAAGGGTGTGTAGCCGAATCGCATCAGCGGGTAGGTGGAGAGCTGGTCGACCCCCGCGTCGAAGCAGGCCTCGACGTCGGACAGGAAGGCACCCGGCGGGGCGACGGAGTCCTCGCCGGCGGACTCGAGCGCGACGTCGACGATGAGGTCCACGTCGACGCAGTCGAAGCGCCCGATCGCCGACTCCATCGCGGACCTCGCAGCCTCGGCGTCGTGCGGCCTGCCCAGGTGCCGCAGCACCTCGTCGTGGAAGGACTGGGCCCCGATGCTCACAGCGGTGAAGCCGGCGGCGGCGAGCCGGTCGAGACCCTCCGGCGTGCCGTGGGTGGGGAGCACCTCCACGGCACGGTCGCCGGAGGTCGGCAGGCGCTCGAGCAGGTCCCCGAGCGCGTCGGGGTAGAGCGTCGGGGTGCCGCCGCCGACGTAGACGGAGTCGAAGGACCTGCCGAAGCGGCGACGGTGGGCGGTCTCGATGCTGTCGACCTCGCGGGCGAGGGCGGCGAAGTACCGCTCGGCGAGATCGGGGTCCGCCCGCACCTTGTTGTAGGGGCAGAACGGGCAGATCCACGCGCAGAACGGGACGTGCACGTACGCCCCGGCCGGCGCGTCCAGCCGGCCGACGGCGCTCGCTGCGCCTCGAAGCGGGGCACCGGTGCCGCTCATGCCCCGATCGTCCCGCGGCT
>NZ_JBFHHB010000283.1:0-3648 GCF_041597215.1 Actinotalea sp. | reverse complement strand
TCGGCGACCAGGGCGATCGCCGCGTCGCGGATGCGAGCGCGCGCGGTGCGGTCGTCGGTCGGTCGTCTGCCGTCAGGCGAGGCAGAGGTTGAACGCATGTTCATGATGCTATACGCGCGTTCAGCGACCTGTCGAGCCGTCGCCGAGCCGCCCGCCGCGGCTCTGCGCGCCCCGCGGGCCGAATGCCCGCCTGGCGGGCGAGACCGGCGGTGCAGCGGTGCGGACCGAGACGGCGTACACGGTCGTGCCCGCCGGGAAGGCGCGGGCGACCGTTCTCGTGCTGCACACCTGGTGGGGCCTCACGCCGGTCATCACCCGGGTCTGCGACACGCTCGCCACGCTGGGCTACGTCTCGGTCGCGCCCGACCTGTACCGCGGCGAGGTGGCGACCACGACGGAGCAGGCCCTCGCCCTGCGGGCCGGACGACGGCGCACCCCGGTCTGGCGGCAGCTCGTGGCGGAGCTGGAGCGGGCGCGGGCGCATGCCCCGGGCGAGGCCGTCGGCCAGGTCGGCTTCTCGATGGGCGGGCACTGGGCGCTGTGGATGGCGGCTCGCTCGCAGCCGCAGGTCCCGCCGATCGCTGCCACCGCGGTCTTCTGCGCCGTGCGCGCCGGGGACGTCTCCGCCGGCAGGTCGGCCGTCCAGCTCCACCTCGCCGAGACCGACCCGTACGTCACGCACGCGGGCGTCGCGCGGACGGTGCGCGGGCTGCAGGCCGCGGGCCGTGAGGTCGAGGTCCACCGCTACCCCGGGACCGGGCACTGGTTCTTCGACCGGGACCGGCCGGAGGAGCACGACCCCGCGGCGGCCGCGCTGGCGTGGCAGCGCACGGTCGCGTTCCTGGGTCGCCACCTGGCAGGGCCGGGCGCGGTGTCGGACGGGCCGAGGTCACCGCTCGGCTGAGGGCCCCGACGACGAGAGGCCGAGCCAGCCCGGCACCTCGGCGAAGGAGCCGAGCAGGACGTCGGGTGCGCCGCCCGCGTCGAGCTGCGCGGGCCGGAACTTGCCGGTGCGGACCTGCACACCGGTGATCCCGAGCCGCTGCGCCGCCCGCACGTCCGTGTCGAGGTCGTCGCCGACCATCGCTGCCTCGTGCGCCCGTAGCCCGAGAGAGGAGAGCCCGGCCTCGAACAAGGCCGGCGCGGGCTTCCCGATCACGGTCGCGGACACCCCGGACGCCTGCTCGAGGCCGGCGACGTAGGCCCCGGTGTCCAGCTGCATCCCCGTCCGGGTCCGCCACAGCAGGTTGCGGTGCATCGCCACGAACGCTGCTCCGGCGAGCAGGCACTCCAGGGCGTGGTTGAGCGCCGGGTAGGTGAACTCCGGCCCCGCCCCGCCGAGGACGACGACGTCGACGTCCCGCGCCGCGGGGTCCACGAGCTCGATCCCGTCGAGGTCGGCGGTGGCGTCCCCGCTGCTGAGCAGCAGGCACCGAGCGCCCGGGTGCTCGCGCCTGAGGTACGCCGCGGTGGCAGAGGTGACCGTGAGCACGTCCTCGGCCCCGACCGGGAAACCCGCCCCGTGCAGCGCCGCGGTGATCTCGGCCCTGGTCCGCGAGGTCGTGTTGGTGAGGAACCGCATCGGCACGCCGGCGGCGGCCAGGGCGCCGACGGCCTCGACCGCGCCCGGCAGCGGTTCCCACGACACGACGAGCACACCGTCGATGTCGACCAGCAACGCCCGCGGAGCGCCCATCTCCCCAGGCTACGACGCGGCCCGGTGCGGCGCGGCCCGGTGCGGCGCGGCCGCGCGGGGGGCTCAGTGGTGCCCGCGCACCTTCATCTGCGGTGGGCGCCCGTCCGGGTCGACCACTGCGCGGTACACCGGCGAGGCCATCACGCGCTGCCACGGCGTCGGGATCGCCATGACGTGCATCCGCAGTCGCCCGGGCGGCCGCTCCCCGACCTCGCCCCGCTCGTGCCATGCGTCCAGGGCCATGGCCCTCGACCTCAGCTCCGCGATCGCCGCGTCCGGCTCGAGCAGGAGCGCGTCGTCCGCCAGGTCGAGGTGCTCGCGCCAGAGCTCCAGGCGCAGGTCCCGGGCGAAGGTGCGGGCACCGTCCCCGCGCCCTGCCGGGTCGAGAGGTGCGCGAGGGTCGCGCCGCTCGTCGAGGATCGCGGCCGTGAGCTCCGAGTCGTGCGTCCACGAGCGACGGTTGAGGTTGTCGCTGCCGACGGTGGCCCAGACGTCGTCGGCGATGCACACCTTGGAGTGCACGTAGACGGGCCTCCCGGCGGCGTTCTCCACGTCGAGGATGAGGACCCGGTCCCCGCCCGCCTCCCGTACGAGGTCGAGGGCCTGGGTGTGCCCGTGCAGGGCGACCGGCACGACGAGCTCCGCGTCCTGCTCGGGGAAGCGGGGCACGACCGCGATCAGGTGCAGGTCCTGCTCGCGGCGCAACGCGTCGGCGAAGAGCCGGGCGACCGAGGTCGACCAGAGGTACTGGTCCTCGACGTAGACGAACCGCCGCGCGCGGCGCAGCGCCTTGGCGTAGCCGCGGGCCACGCTGCGCTCCCCGTGGGGCGCGAAGGGGTACCCCGGGCGACGGTTCGGGTAGGTGCGCAGGAGCTGGACGGCGCAGGTGCCGGCCGGGGGCGGGTCGGGGAGCGGCGCAGGCAGCGGACGCGGCCGATGCTCGGGGCGGTCGAGGAGGAAGGGCACCAGCGTGCCCGGCCGGCGCGACGGCGATGCCGGATCCTGCCAGCGCTCGCGGAAGACCTCCTCCACCTGGCGCACCACCGGGCCCTGCAGCCTCACCTGGACGTCGTGCCAGGCAGGCTCCCCGCCGTACCAGCGCGCGAAGGGCATCCGCTGGTGGTCCCCCCGGTGACGGGCGTCGTCGCGGCGGCTGTGCGCCACGTCGATCCCCCCGAGGAAGGCCACGTCGTCCCACGGCCGTTCGGCATGGCGCAGGACGACGAACTTCTGGTGGTGGCTGCCGAAGGGGCGCACCCGCTGGTCGAGCAGGATCTCCCCGCCCGCGGCGTTCACGGCCTCGGCGAAGCGCCGGTTCTGCCGCCGGGAGAAGCGCATCCGGTCCATCTGGGAGCGCCAGACCAGCCCGCGGACCATGACACCGCGGCGGGCGGCCTCGCTGAGCAGGGCCGTGATCGTCGTCCCCTCGTCCCGGACGAGCTCGTCGGGATCGACCCGCCAGCCGGCCAGCAGGAGCAGGTCCCCTGCGCCGAGGTCGTCGACGGCGTCGGCGAGGGCCGCGAAGTAGGGACGACCATGGATCAGCGGCACGGCGGCGTTCTGGGCGGACCACGGTCGCAGACCGGTGGCGCGGTTCCCGCGTTGAGCCGCGGTGAGGAGCCACTCCTCCGCCGCCCGGTCCGACCCGGCCGGGCGTGCGTGACCGACGTCGATGGCCGTCAGACGGCGACCATCCCGACGGATCTCGAGCCGGGAGGAGCCCACAGCACCACCGTTGCACACCTGCGCCCCGTGCGCTGCCCGATGGGCGAGCGCCTCAGGAGCCGGGAGGTGCGGTCAGGCCCAGGAGGGCGGGGGAGGCGGTGTCCGGTCCTGCGCGGGCGGGACGGTCCCGGACGGCGGGGCGTCGTCGGACCCGGTGGGGCCCTGTGGCGAGGCCTGCTCCGCCCCGCGGAGAGCGCCGGGCGCCGGAGGGGCGGTCGCCGGGGGTG
>NZ_JBFHHB010000282.1:0-3669 GCF_041597215.1 Actinotalea sp. | reverse complement strand
GTTCCGACGGGAGGGCTTCGGTGGACACGGCTCAGCTGAGCAGGGACGGCAGCGTCCATGTGACCGACGAGCGCGTCAACACGGTCTCGCACCTGTTCGCGACCTGCTTCGCCGTCGTCGGCGCAGCGCTGCTCATCGCCCAGGCGGGCGCGCTGGGTGACCCGTGGAAGATCGTCGGCTTCAGCGTCTACGGGCTCTCCGTCGTCACTCTCTTCCTGTCGAGCACGCTGCACCACGGGATCGATCGGGGCCCGCGTGTCAACGAGGTGCTGCGCACGCTCGACTACGACTCCGTGTTCCTGCTCATCGCGGGCTCGGTCACCCCGTTGGTGCTCGTGCTCTTCCGCTCGACGTACGGCTGGACCGTGCTCGGCGCGGTCTGGGCGATCGCCGCGATCGGGATCGTGCTGCGCTCGCTGCTGCGCCAGCTGCCGAAGTACGTGACCAACACCCTGTACATCGCGCTCGGGTGGATGCCCGTGCTCCTCGTGGGCGCGGGAGCCTCGTTGTCGTGGGGCTCCGTGCTGCTCATGGCGGCCGGCGGCCTGGTCTACAGCGCGGGGTTCGTGGTCTTCGTCGTCGAACGGCCCAACCCGTGGCCCGGGGTGCTCGGCTTCCACGAGATCTGGCATGTGATGGTCGTGGTGGCAGCGCTCCTGCACTACCTGCTGATGTACCTCTACGTCCTGCCGGCCTAGCCTCCCGGCCCGGCCCGGCCCGCGCTCTCAGTCCCGCGCGGGTCCGACGAGACCGGTGAGCACGAGGTCCAGGGCTCGACGGACCGACGACGGTCCACGCAGGCCCGCAGGGCTGTTGACCACGCCGTAGACCATGCCGACGACCATGAGGACGTCGTCGACGTCGAGGTCCTCACGCACCCTCCCGGCGGCCCTGCTCGCGACGAGGGGTGCGCGGAAGAGCTCGATCGAGCGCCGCCAGAGGGGCTCGAGGTAGCCCCGCCCCTCCTCGTCGGCGAAGATCAGCCGGAACAGCCCGGGGATCCGGCTCTGCTCCTGGGTCACCGCGTCCAGCAGGACGAGGAGCACCTCGGGATCCTCGCTGTGCTCCTCGGCGAGCGCCTCGTACCGGGCCAGGCGCTCCTCGTAGAGCGCCGCGGCGAGCGCGTAGCGGTCGGGGAAGTGGCGGTAGAGCGTCCCGCGCCCGACGCCGGCTCGCTCGGCCACGTGCTGCAGGGGTGCATCGACGGTCTCCGCCGCGAAGACCTCGTCCGCGGCGCGCAGCAAGGACTCCCGGTTGCGGCGGGCATCGCTGCGCTGGGTCACCCGCGCATCGTAGGACCTCCCCGTTCGCGGGACAGGCAGGCCGATGGTCCCTGTCCGTCGCTCCCAGGAGGGTCCATCCTGGTCTAACCGGACACCGATGTCCGTTTAGAGCGCGACGCGCACCGACGAAGGAGCAGCACCCCATGACCATCCAGTGGTGGCCCAACATCCTGGCCATGCCGATCTACTTCGGGTTCCTCATCTGGGTCGTGTCCTACTTCCGCGCCCACCCGCGCGCCTCGGCGTGGTTCTGGGCGGCGAGCCTGCTGACCTTCCCGATCTGGATCCTCACCGGCAACGTCGACGGCTGGTTCCGCTGGTTCAAGATCCTCTCGGTGATCCTGCCGACGATCGTCGTGGGCCTGTCCCGCGTCGCCGTGCACGAGCAGCGCACCGGCCGGGTGTGGGACGTCCTGCGCTCGCCGAAGTTCGTCTGGTTCTTCTACGGGATCCTCTTCCTCAACATCACCGAGGCAGTGGTCAAGGACATCCAGCTCGGCAACTACGCCAACGCGCTCGCCGGAGCGGTGCTGTGCGTGACGATCCCCTACGTGCCGAAGTTCTGGACCATCACCACGACCGGTGGCTCCGACCTGATCGCGTACACGACGGTCGGCTGGAACCTGCTCTACACGATGTGGAACGCCGCCTTCGTCTACGCCGAGTCGCCGGTCTACTTCGGCTCCAGCCTGTGCATCCTGCTCGCCGCCGAGCTCTACCCGGTGTTCAAGAAGCGCCCGGAGCTCTACATCACGGCACGGATCTACACCCTTGCCGCGCACCTGCTGCTGCGTGCCTGCTTCGACATCTTCCCGGCGACGATGGACACCTCCAGCTGGTTCAACGAGGGCGTGCTGCAGGCCTGGGGCGTCCTCAACCTCGTCATCGCGGTGCCCTTCCTCTTCTGGTTCACCTGGCAGCTCGACACCGGCAAGTCGGCCGTGAGCTTCCGCCGTGGCCGGGTGGCCGAGCCAGGGCAGGACGGGTCCGGGACGTCGGCCGACCAGCCGGTTCCGGTCTCCGCCTGAGCCCCGCCGTGCCGCTCGCCCCCCCTCGGGCGGCACGGCCCTCCCCGGTCCCGATCCTCGTGGACCACCATCGGACCCGCCGGTGCCGTCACGGCCCGGCGGGTCCGGTGTGCTCAGAGGCCGTCGGTGGTGGCCGGGAGGACGGTCGCGCGCAGGACGCTCGACGAGGACGGAGCCGCTCCGCAGGACGCCGGACGCGTCGGCCCGGGGTGCTCGGTCACCTCGACCAGCCACCTGCTCGTCCTGCCGTCGCTGTCGTGGTGCTCCCAGGCGGGCCCGTGGCGCGTGAGGCTACCGAGCCTGTCGTCGCCCAGCCGCTCACGCAGCGCGGCGGTCGCGACCTGGTCCGCCGCAGGGCGGTGGACCTCACCGCGCAGCAGGCGGTCGACGACCCGGCCGGCCGCCACCGATCGCACCAGGAGCGCGGCGTCCTGCGGTGTGACGCGACCGTGCATGAGACCGGTCGGCAGGGCGAGCGCCACCCCGGCGAAGCGATGGCCGCCCGAGTGGGAGATCTCGCGCACGGCACCGGGGGCCGCGGCGTCGAATGCCTCGGAGACCGGGCGCCCGAGACGCGCGCAGCAGGCGTCCCGTGTGCCGTGGGTGCACACCGCCCACAGGGGTGCCACGCGCGTCCAACCGGCCGGGACGTCGTCGCTCTGCGCCAGGCCCGCCCAGTCGAGCTCTGCCAGGTCGGTCGTCGGCACCTCGCGGCGGGCGAGCCAGCCCTCGGGACCGCACCGCGCGAGCAGGACCTCACGCGGTGCGCGCGGGTCGGTCGACGGCACGGCCGGCGCCCGCCCCCGACGCCCGGGTTCCCTGGCCAGGACGGCGCGAACGCCCGCCGCGTCGACAGCGGCGGCGATCCGTGCACCGAGCCCCGGCTCCGGCCACGGTGCGTCGAGCAGCGCCTCGCGACCCCAGGGGCCGGGGTGCTCGATCAGCGCCCAGGACGGACGGTGGGGTGCGGTGCCGGCGAGGGGCTCCTCGGTGGCGAGCGTCGAGCAGAAGCTCCGTGCGCCGGGGAAGGCGGCCGCGGGGTCGCCGTTCGGCAGGGCGGGGCTCGTCTCGGTGGACACGGAGGCACGCTAACCCGGGAGAGGCAGGGCCGCGGCCTCGTCCCGTCGGCCGGTCCGGTGGGCCGGTCCGTTGCTCCGGCGCTCGGGGCTCATCCGGGTGGTGCGCTCGCGACCTCCCCGGCGAGGTAGCGCTGGAGCGTGGGCGCGACGGCAGCCACCACCTCGGCTCGTGGCATCGAGGCGAGCGGCTCGATGCCGACGACGTACCGGGCCATGACCAGCCCGACGACCTGGCTGCCGAGGAGGCTCGCGCGCAGTGCGGCATCCTGCGCGCCGATC
>NZ_JBFHHB010000281.1:0-3700 GCF_041597215.1 Actinotalea sp. | reverse complement strand
GCTCACCTTCGAGCCGGAGGCGACGGTCGCCGACCTGACCGGCTTCGGTCTCGAGCCGATCCGCTTGTGGAAGCACATCGCCGGCGGCGGCACCGTCGAGCCCGTCACGACCGTCGATCGAGGGTCGCTCGACAGCGCCGTCACCGCCCTGGGGGACGCCCTGGACACCGCGCCGGTCAACGGCACGGTCGCGTTCATCGACGGAGCGGTCTCCACGACCGATCCCGTCGACGGCATCTCCGTCGACGCCACAGCGGCGGCCGACCTGCTGATCGCCCAGTGGCTCACGGCCGCGCGGCCGATCGAGCTGCCGACCGAGGTCGTCGCGCCGGAGATCGACCAGGACGCTCTCGACCGTGCCGTGACCGACCTCGCCCGCCCGCTCGCCGAGGCGCCGGTGGCCGTCGCGGTCGCCGACCAGGTCGCGGACCTTCCCGTCAGCATCCTCGTCGACACCGCTCGTTTCAGCGTCGAGGACGGCGAGATCGTGCTCACGATGGACGGGCCGTCCCTCGTCGACGCCGTGATCGCCCGGACCAGGGACCTGCTGACGGCACCGGCCGACGCGGAGTTCACCTTCGAGAACGACGCCCCGGTCCTGGTGCCGGGTGTGCCCGGGACCACCCTGGACCCGGACCTGCTCGCGGAGGCGGTCGCGACGGCCGCGACGAGCGCGGACCGGACCGCCCGGGTGGAGCTCGTGGAGTCCGACCCGGAGAACTCGACGGAGGCGCTCGAGGCACTGGGCATCACCGAGATCGTCTCGGAGTTCTCCACGCCGCTGACCAGCGAGCCGCGACGCACCGGCAACATCACCGTCGGCGCGGCGGCGATCAACGGGACGCTCGTGCGCCCGGACGAGATCTTCTCGCTGACCGAGGAGCTCGGCCCGATCGACGCGGAGCACGGTTTCGTCCAGGCCGGGGCGATCATCAACGGTGAGCACTCGGACGCCTGGGGCGGCGGGCTCTCGCAGGTCTCCACGACCACCTACAACGCCGCCTACTTCGCGGGGTTCGTCGACGTGGAGCACCACCCGCACAGCGAGTGGTTCTCCCGGTACCCGGAGGGCCGCGAGGCGACGATCTTCACCGGTGTCCTGGACATGCAGTGGCAGAACGACACCCCGTACGGCGCGCTCGTCCAGGCATGGGTCGCCGACGGAAGCCTGCACGTGCGCATCTGGGGCACCAAGTACTGGACCGTCGAGAGCACGACGAGCGCGCGCTCGGACGTCGTGCGGCCCACCACCGTGTACTCCCAGTCGGCCACCTGCTCGGCGCAGAGCTCGGGCAACCCCGGGTTCTCCGTCACCGTCCGACGCGTGGTCTCCCGCGAGGGCGAGGTGCACTCGGACGAGTCCTGGACGGTGCGGTACCGGCCGCAGAACCAGGTCATCTGCGGCACCGAACCGACGCCCTGACCGCACCGCTCGAGACCGGGGGAGTCGTCGGACGGCTCAGCCCGGGGGCGACTCCGGGCCCTCAGGGGCGCCGCCAGGGCGGGGCAGGTCTCCGCGCAGGTCCCCTGTCACGGCGTCGACGGCGGCTCCGACCGTCGGCGCGAATCGTTCGGGACCGAAGCGGCTCGCACCGTCGGCGGTACGGACGTCGTAGCGGCGCAGGCGGTCCTTCACCGGTCCCTTCACCTCGGCGAGCACCAGGCGGATCCCCTGTGCCGCGAGGCTGTCGTCGAGCTCGACGAGCGCGTCCAGGCCGGTCGAGTCCACGTCGGTGATCGGCTCGGCAGCCAGGATCACCGTCTCGACCCTGCGGCCGGTGCGGGTCACGACGGCCTGGACGTGATCGGCGAAGAGGGTGCCGTTCGCGAAGAACAGCGGGGCGTCGAAGCGCACGATCGCCAGGCCGGGGATCCGGTGCGCCTCCGGGTGCCGCGCCAGGTCGTGGTACCCGCGCACACCGGGGATCAGCCCGAGCTCGGTGCGGTAGGGGCGTGAGGCGTGCCGGACGAAGGCGGCGAGCGACAGCGCGATCGCGACGACGATCCCTTCGAGCACGCCGAGGAAGACCACCCCCAGGAAGGCTGCGACGCTCAAGGCCCCCTCGAGGGGCTGCACGCGCAGGAGGTGGGCCGTCGCGCGCAGGTCGGCCAGGGTGGAGGCCGCCACCATGACCACGGCCGCCAGTGCCGCGGAGGGGAGGTACCCGGTGAGCCCCGGTGCCAGCAGGATGAACGCGAGAAGTAGCAGCGCCCCGACGACAGCGGCGAGCTGGCTCCGCGCTCCTGCCTGCTCCACGACCGGCGTGCGGGAGGACGAGGCACTCACCGGGAATCCGCCGATGACGCCGCCTGCGACGTTCGCCAGGCCGAGGGCGCGCATCTCCGCGTCGGAGTCGACGGTCTCGCCGCGCCGTGCGGCGAAGGCCCGGGACAGGACGGCCGTGTCGGCGAAGGCGAGCAGGGCGATACCGAGCGCGGGACCGGCCAGCGCGGCGACGTCGGTCCAGCCCACGTCCCCCAGCCCCACCTGCGGGAGTCCTGAGGGCAGGGCGCCGACGACGGGGAGACGCTCGTCCAGACCCAGCAGCGCGACCGCGACGGTGGCGCCCACCACGGCCACCAGGACGCCCACCGCGCCGTTGACCAGCCTGCGCAGCACGAGGATCGTCGCCAGCGAGCCGACCCCGACCACCAGGGCCGGCACGACGACCTCGCCGCGCGCGACGGAACCGGCGAGCGAGGCGATCCCGGCGACGGAGGCCTGCGGGTCGACGGAGGACCCCAGCAGGGCCGGCAGCTGCCCGAGGAGCACGACCAGCGCGATCCCGTTGAGGTAGCCGATCCGGATGGGCTTCGACAGGAGCACGGTCACGGCGCCGAGGCGCAGCAGGCCACCGAGCACCAGGAGCACGCCGACCATCACGGCGAGCAGGCCGGCGAGCGCCACGGCACGGTCCTCGTCGCCGAGGGCGAGGGGAAGCACGGAGACCGCGATGATCGGGGCAAGGGCGGAGTCGGGTCCCAGCACCAGCACCCGCGAGGGACCGACGACGGCGTACACCAGCAGCGGACCGATCGTGGCGTACAGGCCCGCCTCGGCGGGAAGGCCGGCCGCGCGGGCGTAGCCGATCCCCGCCGGCACCAGGAGCGCGGTGAGGACGACTCCTGCACCGATGTCGTGACGCCACCAGGACCGGGGGTACCGGCGGGCGACGCCGACCCCCGGGGCCCATCGACGCACGCGGTCGGCCCACATGGGTGCACCGTATCGCCGGGCGGTGACCCGTCGCCGGGCGAGGAGAGGCGCCCAGCGGGGCCGGAGCCCGTGGAGTGCGCGCTCGCGGAGGCCCGTGCTCAGGTGGGCCCGTGCTCAGGAGGACGGCGTGCGGGGGTTGCGGCGGGCCGGAGCGGGCGGGACCAGCTTGCCGATGGCGATCTCCGTCGCGGGGACGCTCACCTCGCCGCGCCGGGTCATGACGCGCACGCCGGCCGCGGTGTTCTCCAGAAGATCCCCGAGCACGTCGGAGTAGCCGCCCTCGGCGAGCCTGCGCCGGACGACGACCCTGCTGCCCACCGGCCACTGCGTCCACGGCTCGTCCGGGCTCACGTCGTCGTCAGGGGTCACGTGGGGGATACTAGGCGGGCGCACCGAGGGGTGCCGCCGTTCTTCAGGAGGGACCGCTCGTGACCTACGTGATCGCCCAGCCTTGTGTCGACGTCAAGGACAAGGCCTGCATCG
>NZ_JBFHHB010000280.1:0-3704 GCF_041597215.1 Actinotalea sp. | reverse complement strand
CGACCTGCCCGCTGCCGGGAACGGCGATGTCCTGACCCGTGGGGATCGGCCTGCCGAGGCCGATCGCACCCATCGCGACGCCGAGCCACAGCGTCGGCGCGACGACGTAACGCAGTCCGCTCTCACGATGGCGGGCGGCCCAGGCGACGTAGCCCCCGGCCACCGCGACGCAGACCGCCGCGAGCACGATCGGCATCGACGCGCCGCGCAGCTCCGGAGGGAAGGCGAAGCCGTCGACGGTCGAGGTGACGAGCATGAGCGGGAGGATCAGCCCGCCGACGGCTTCCATCGCCCGGGCGACGACGACCGCCCCGTGCCTGAGCAAGAGGGCAGCCGCCGCGAACGTGACCCCGGCCGAGGCGAGCTCGGCGACGGGACGCATCGCCGGGGCGACCGACCCGAACGCGAACGCCACCAGGCCGAACACCCCGACGAAGAGCAGCAGCACGCCCAGGTAGGCCAGTCCGTGCACGGCGACGTCGGAGCCGATCCGCTCCCAGGTACCCGCCCACCAGCGGGCCACCGGACCGGGCTCGCGCGGAGCGCGGGGGAGGGCAGTCGCGCGCAGGGTCGGCGCGGGTGGAGAGGGCGACCCTGCCCGGTGATCGACGGACCACGGGCCGGCCGAGGTTCCGGCCTGCGACGCGGAGCCAGGCGTGACCGGGTACCCCGACGAGCCGGGCGCCGTCGGGTACGCCACCGATCCGGGCGGTGCGGCGTATCCGGTCGCCTCGGGCTGCGGTGGCCGATCGGCCCCTCGGCTGGTCGCCTCAGGATGCGCGAACAGGGAGTCCTCGGAGCTCGGGCGCCCGGACCCGGCGTGCGTCTCGCCGGGGTGCGCCTCGCCGGGGTGCGCCTCGCCCACGTGCGCGTCGGCCGGGGCCGCCTCGGCCCGCGCCCTGGCCGCAGCACCCGGGACGCTCGCCGCCTCCATGGCCAGCTCCTGCACCAACCCCACCAGTCCCGCACGCTGCTGCGGGCCGAGGGCACCGCGCGCCTCGGCATCGGGAAGGAAGACCTCCTCCACGAAGCGCAGGGCCGGCAGGTCGTCGCCCGTGAGCCCCCGCCGGACGGGGCTGTCCGTCCAGGAGCGGTAGCCGTCGCTCAACCACCCGGTCCAACGCGCGCCGTCCCACCAGCGAGAGGCCGGGCGGCCGTCAGGCGCGGGGTACCAGCCCGGTGGCGGGGACGACGGCGGGACGGGCCCGGGCGCGTTCATTGCCGCGCCGTCGTCGGGCGGTTGCCGAGCCGTGCCCCTGCTGCGTTCCGCACGCCGCTCTCCTCACCGGGCCCTCGTGGGCCCGCGGCTCATCCTGGCGCACGGGGTGCGGGTCGGTGGGGGAGATCACCCGCTCGGGCGTGGGGCGCGCCGTCGTCATCGGGCCTGGGGACAACCCCCGTGCGCGAGAACGCCCCGGGCCCCGGAGCGCGGACGGGCGGGCCCGCCGCTAGCGTGGACGGATGATCGAGGCACCGCTGCTGCGTGAGCTCGGGCTCGGCGCTGCGGTGAGCGCGGCGGGCGGCGGCGCTCTGTGGGCCGGCGGGCGCAGGAGCAGTCGGACGCAGGTCGAGGCCTTCGGGCGGCAGACGGTGGACTGGGCCGCCATCAACGCCCTCCTGGCACTCGGTGGCTGGGCCGCGCTGAGGCGACGCTCGACGGCGGGGTCCCGCAGCGACGAGACCGCGGACCGGGTACGCAGGCTGCGGCGGGTGCTGCTGGTCAACGCCGGACTCGACGTCGGCTACGTCGTCGGCGGCATCGCTCTGGCACGGACCGCACGACGGGGTGACGGGCTGGCGATCGTCGTCCAGGGCACGTTCCTGCTGTGGCTCGACACCCGCCACGCGAGACGGCTCCGGAGCGTGGACGGGCGGGGGCAGGCGTAGCGGACGGACCGCTCAGGCGAGGACCGCCAGCACGTCCGCGCCGTAGCGCTCGAGCTTCGCGGCACCGACCCCGCTCACGCCGCCGAGCTCCTCGAGGGACCGGGGGCGCCGCTCCGCCATCGCCCGAAGCGTCGCGTCGTGGAAGACGACGTAGGCGGGCACCCCCTTCTCCTTCGCGACGCCTGCGCGCCAGGCCTTGAGCCGGTCGAACAGGTCGACGGCCTCCTCCGGGAGGTCGGCGACGGCCGCGGCCCTCGCCTTGGCCTTCGCCCGGACGGCCTTCGCGGCCCGCGGCGCCTCCGTGCGCAGCATCACGGTGCGCTCCCCGGCGAGCACCGCACGCGAGGCCTCGACCAGGTGCAGGGTGCCGTACCCGGAGGAGTCCACGCCGAGCAGGCCCTGCGCGAGCAGCTGGCGCACCACCCCGCGCCAGGCGCGCTCGTCCAGGTCGGAGCCGACCCCGAAGACGGAGAGGTCCTCGTGGCCCAGCTGCGCGACGCGCGGTGTCACCTTGCCGAGCAGAAGGTCGATGACGTGCCCCGCTCCGTAGCGCTGCCCGCGCTGGTCGAGCCGTACGACGGCGGACAAGAGCTTCTGCGCCGCGACGGTCCCGTCCCAGGCATCGGGCGGCGCGAGGCAGGTGTCGCAGTTGCCGCACGGCTCGGAGTCCTGACCGAAGTAGGCGAGCAGCTGCACCCGCCGGCAGGTCACCGTCTCGCACAGCGCGAGCATCGCGTCCAGGTGCGCCGAGAGCCGACGCCGGTGCGCGGCGTCCCCCTCGGAGGTGTCGATCATGCGGCGCTGCTGGACGACGTCGGACAAGCCGTAGGCGAGCCAGGCGGTCGACGGCAACCCGTCGCGTCCTGCGCGGCCGGTCTCCTGGTAGTAGCCCTCGACGGACTTCGGCAGGTCCAGGTGAGCGACGAACCGCACGTCGGGCTTGTCGATCCCCATCCCGAACGCGATGGTCGCGACCATGACGATGCCGTCCTCGCGCAGGAAGCGGGACTGGTTCGCGGCGCGCGTCCTGGAGTCGAGACCCGCGTGGTACGGAAGGGCGGGGATGCCCTGAGCGACGAGGACGTCCGCCGTCTGCTCCACCGAGGCGCGCGAGAGGCAGTAGACGATCCCTGCGTCGCCCTCGTGCTCGGTGCGCAGCAGCTCGAGCAGCTGGGCGCGCGGGTTGTCCTTGGGGACGATCCGGTAGGTGATGTTGGGTCGGTCGAAGCTCGCGACGAAGGTGCGCGCGTGGTCCAGGCCCAGGCGGGTGCGGATCTCGGCAGCCGTCTGGCTGGTGGCCGTCGCGGTGAGCGCGATACGCGGGACGTCGGGCCACTGCTCCCCGAGGACGTGCAGCAGCAGGTAGTCGGGCCGGAAGTCGTGACCCCACTGGGAGACGCAGTGCGCCTCGTCGATCGCGAACAGGGCGACGGGGGCTCGGGACAGCAGCGCGAGCGTCTCGGGCACGCGCAAGCGCTCGGGGGCGAGGTAGAGGAGGTCGAGCTCGCCTGCGAGCAGGGCGCGCTCGGTGGCGCGGCGCTCGTCGTAGCCCTGCGTGGAGTTGAGGAAGCCGGCGCGGACGCCGAGGGCCGAGAGCGCCTCGACCTGGTCCTGCATGAGGGCGATGAGCGGGGAGACGACGATGCCCGTGCCCGGACGGACCAGCGCGGGGATCTGGTAGCAGAGCGACTTGCCGCCGCCGGTGGGCATGAGGACGAGCGCGTCCCCGCCTCCGACGACGGTGTCGATGATCTCCGCCTGCTCGCCGCGGAAGGACGCGTACCCGAACACGCTGCGCAGCGCCTCGAGCGGCGTGG
>NZ_JBFHHB010000279.1:0-3726 GCF_041597215.1 Actinotalea sp. | reverse complement strand
TGCGGTGGTTCCTCGACAAGCCGGTCGATCGTGAGCTCATCGACCGGGCGCTCGCGATCGGTCGGCAGTCGCCGTCGGCGTGCAACCGGCTCCCTTACGAGTTCCTCGTCTTCGACGACCCTGAGCTCGTCAAGAAGGTCGGGAGCATCCCCTTCGGGGCGGCCGGCTACTACGAGCAGATCCCCACCCTCATCGTGGTCAAGGGACGGCTCGACGACTACTTCTCGCCGCGCGACCGGCACGTCATCTACATCGACGCCTCCCTCGCCTCCATGGCGTTCATGCTCGGTCTGGAGACCCTCGGCCTGAGCTCGTCGGTCATCAACTGGCCGGACTTCGAGCCGCTCGAGGCGAAGATGGCCAAGACCCTCGGCCTCGCGCCGCACGAGCGCGTCATCATGCTGATGGCGGTCGGCTACGCCGACCCGACAGGGCTCGTCGCCTTCTCCCAGAAGAAGGACCTCGACGTCATCCGTACGTTCAACCCCGTTGTCTCGTAAGAGGGCGCTCCGGGGCGTCCTGACCCTGGTCGTCCTCCTTGTCGTCGGGTACTTCTTCGCCCGTGGGCTGGCCGAGAACTGGTCGGCGGTCCGGGAGATCGAGATCCAGGTCAACGGCTGGTCCGTCGGCGCGGTCGTGCTCTTCTCCGCTGCCGTGGTCGTCTCGGGTCTGCTCTGGGGCCACATGCTCGGCCGGCTCAACCACTCGCGGATCACCCGGACCGACGCGATCCGCGTGCAGTGCTTGTCCTGGCTGCTCAAGTACGTCCCCGGGCAGGTCGGATCGGTCGCGAACAAGGTCGTCTGGGTGGGTGACCGGGGGATCTCGCGCACGCTGGTCGTCATCACCTTCGTGTACGAGAACGTCTTCCTCCTGCTCGGGTCGATCGTCCCCACCGGGGTGATCCTGCTCGTCTCCCGGGCGACCCCCGGCGGATCGGGCGACCTGGTCACCACGCTCCTGCCGGCGATCGCCGCCCTCGTTCCCCTGCTCCTGGTGATGGACCGCCGGATCTTCCGCGGCGGGGTCAACCTCGTGGCGCGGCGGGCCCTGCGTCGTGACGTGCCCGACGAGTACTTCCTGCGTCCGCTCGACGCCCTGGGCTACCAGCTGGCGTTCCTCGTCCCGCGGGTGCTCAACGGGATCGGCTTCGTGTTCATCGTCGCCTCGTTCCTCGACGTCTCGTCCAGCGCGTACCTGCCGCTCGCGGCGGCCTACGTCCTTGCAGGTGCGGTGGGTATCCTCGCCGTCTTCGTGCCGAGCGGCCTCGGTGTGCGCGAGTCCGTGATCGTTCTCTTCGCCTCGCACTACATGCCGATCGAGCAGGCGATCGTCCTGTCGCTCCTCGCCCGGCTCTACAGCACGGTCGGCGATGCCGTCCTTGCCCTCCTCTACGGGGCGCTCAAGCTCCGCGACGTCTCGGAAGGACGACAGTCATGAAGGTGGCAATCATCGGCTCGGCACTGTCCGGGAACAAGGGCGCGGCAGCGATGCTGGAGAGCGCCGTCCAGCAGCTCAGCGGCCGCGACCCCGAGGCCCGGTTCCTCCTGCTGAGCATGTACCCCCGCTCGGACGCCGAGCAGAACGAGTACCCGAACATGACCGTGCGCGACGCCTCGCCGCTGCGGCTCGGGCTCCTGCTCAACTCCGCGGCGCTGCTGCACTGCGTCCTCCCGCCCCTCCGGCGGCTCATCGAGAACTCGGTCCCGGAGATCAAGGCGCTCGCGACGGCGGACGTCCTGCTGGACCAGGGCGGGATCACCTTCGTCGACGGACGGGGCAAGTTCCTCATCTACAACGTGGCGAGCATCCTCCCGGCGCTCTTCGTCGGGACGCCGGTCGTCAAGTGCGCCCAGGCGATGGGCCCCTTCCGCACGCCGGTGAACCGGCTCGCGGCCAAGGCGCTGCTGCCGCGGATGGCCGCGATCGTCTCGCGCGGTGCCGTCACCCACGAGCACCTGCTCGGACTGGGGCTCACGAACGTCACTGCGGGTGCCGACCTGGCGTTCACCCTCGAGGTCACGGAGCAGGACGCCGCAGCGGTCCGCGAGGCGGTCGACATGAGCTTCTTCGACGACGGTGAGGTCGTCGGTGTCTCGCCGAGCGCCGTCCTGCGCAAGTCGGCCGAGGCCGCAGGGGGCGACTACGTCGGCGAGGTCCGCCGGATGATCGACCACCTGACGCAGGACCTCGGCAAGAAGGTGCTCCTGGTCGCCCACAGCGCCCGGGCGCACACCGAGAAGACGCACAACAACGACCTGCCGCTCTGCCGGGAGATCTACGCAGGGGTGGCGTCACCCGAGCGGGTGCTCTTCCCCGACGACGAGCTCAGCTCCCAGGGGCTGCGCTACCTCATCGGCCGGTGCGATGTGTTCGTGGCCTCCCGCTTCCACGCGATGGTGTCCTCCCTGGCGATGGGCGTCCCGACGCTCGTCATCGGGTGGAGCCACAAGTACCGCGAGGTGCTCGACATGTTCGGCCTTGCCGAGTGGGCCGTGGGCCACGACGCCTACACCGATGAGGTCTTCGCCGAGCGCATCGCCGAGCTCCTCGCGACGCAGGACGACGTGCGTGAGCAGCTGCGTACCGCGCTCCCGCTGGTCAAGGCCAAGGCCCTCGAGCAGGTGGACGTCATCGAGCGGGTGGCGCGCTCCTGAGGCCGGATGCCTCGCGGTCCGCGACCCGTCCGTAGACTTCGCCGGGGGTCGCGGCGGACGGACCGTCGGCTCAGGACCCGGGTGGTGAGGAGAAGCGTGTGCGTTGGCTGGTGACAGGTGCGCTCGGCATGCTCGGCACGGACCTCATGGGGATGCTCGCGGATCGAGGCCACGAAGCCGTGGGCATCGACCGCGAGGACGTCGACATCACCGACGCCCGGGCGACCGCGGACATCGCTCGGGGTTTCGACGTGCTCGTCAACTGCGCGGCCTTCACGGCCGTGGACCCGGCCGAGGAGAACGAGGGCACGGCCTTCGCCGTCAACGCGGTCGGTCCCGCCAACCTGGCCGCCGCTGCGCGCTCGGCCGGGGCCCGACTGGTGCAGATCTCGACCGACTACGTCTTCGACGGCGAGGCCAGGACCCCCTACGCCGAGGACGCTCCGATCGCCCCGCGATCGGCCTACGGGCGGACCAAGGCGGCGGGCGAGTGGGCCGTCCGCGCCGGCACCCCCGACCACCTCGTCGTGCGCACCGCATGGCTCTACGGCGCGCACGGGCCCTGCTTCCCGCGGACCATCGCCCGCGTCGCCGCGGAGAAGGGCGGGCTGGACGTCGTCGCGGACCAGGTGGGCCAGCCCACCTGGACGGTCGACCTCAGCGACCTGATCCTGCGCCTCGTCGCGGCCGAGGCTCCGGCCGGGACCTACCACGGGACGTCGTCGGGGCAGACCTCCTGGCACGGTTTCGCCCAGGCGGCCGTCCTGGCGGCCGGGCTCGACCCGCAGATCGTGCGCACGACGACGAGCGAGGCCTTCGTCCGGCCGGCGCCGCGCCCCTCGTACTCGGTCCTCGGGCACGAGTCGCTGCGCTCGATCGGCGTCGAGCCGATCGGTGACTGGCGGTCGCGCTGGGAGCAGGCCGCGCCGACGGTTCTCGCGGGCTGAGCGGCCCCCGGAGGCGCGGGTGGCGGACGGGGCGCGCCCGTGCGCCTCAGCGGCCCTCAGCGGCCCTGGTCGAGCAGCCCCAGGAGGTACGAGCCGTACCCGGACTTGACCAGGACCTCTGC
>NZ_JBFHHB010000278.1:0-3762 GCF_041597215.1 Actinotalea sp. | reverse complement strand
TCCGGGCCGGTGAGCCGGGCGCCGGGGACCTGTCGTGGCACCTGCACGGACTCGGCGTGCTGCCGTCGGCACGCGGCCGTGGCCTCGGCGAGGCGCTGACCGCCGCGGCGACCGCCGCGGGGCTGGACGCCGGGTGCGACTGGCTCTCCCTCGGGATGTACGCCTCGAACTCCGTCGCGCGGCGGCTCTACGAGCGACTCGGCTACGTCGTCGAGGGGCGGTTCACCACGTACCAGCCGGTCGTCCCGCCCACGGACGAGTCGCCCTGCGCCTGAGCCGCGGTGCCCACCGCCCGGGTGGCCACGCCCGTCAGTGGACGATCGCGAACCGACCGCTGATCCGCTGCATCCAGCGCGGCGCCCACCAGTTGTACTTGCCGAGCAGCGTCATCGTCGCCGGGACGAGGAGCATCCGGACCAGCGTCGCGTCGATCGCCACCGCGAAGGCGAGCGAGAACCCGACCTCCTTGATCACCAGCAGCTTGCCGAAGACGAAGCCGGCGAAGACCACGATGATGATGACGGCGGCCGAGGTGATGATGCGGCCCGAGCGCTGCAGACCGAGCCTGACCGCCTCGTCGTTGCCCGCTCCCGCGTCCCACAGCTCCTTGATCCGGGACAGCAGGAAGACCTCGTAGTCCATCGCCAGGCCGAACCCGAAGGCGACGACGAGCGCGACGACGTAGGTCTCGATCCCGCCGGTGGGGCTGAAGCCCAGGAGGCCCGACAGGTGGCCGTCCTGGAACACCCACACCAGGACACCCATCGAGGCGGCGAGGGACAGCGCGTTGGTGAGCAGTGCCTTGATCGGGATGACGACGGAGCCGGTCATGAGGAAAAGCAGCACGAAGGTCGCGAGGACCACGATCGCCACGGCCCAGCCGACCCGGTCGATCAGCGCCTGGACGAAGTCGATCTGGTTCGCTGCCTGACCGGTGACCCAGGTGGGGAAGGGCGCTCCGGTGTCGCGGACCTCCTCGACGACCGCGCGGGCGACGGCGCCGCCAGGGTCGTCGGTGTCCGCTGTGACCCCCACCACGACGTACGCCCCGCGGGCGACCGGCGCTCCGACCGACGTCACGTCCGGCAGGTCGGCGAGCTCGGCGGACCATGCCGACACCTCGTCGAGCGAGCCCTCCGCGACGATCGTCAGGGTCGGGGTCCTGGACGCCGGGTACTGCTCGGCGATCGTCTCGACGTAGGAGCGCTGGTCGGAGCCGACCGGGAGCAGCTCGACGGTGGAGTTGCGCAGCTCCATCCGGTGCAGCGGGCTGGCCAGGACGGCGAGCACCACGAGCGAGCCGCCGAGGACGAGCCACGGGCGCCCTTGGACGGCCGCGGCCAGCCGCGAGAAGACGCCTTCCTCCGACCGGACGTCGCCGGTCCGGGCCAGGACGGCACGAAGGCCCGGGATGCGGGCGACGGCAGAGGGACGCTCGAGCCTCCGGCCGGCCAGGACGAGGAGCGAGGGCACCAGGGTCAGCGCGGTCGCCACGGCGATGAGGATGACGGCCACCCCGGCGGCACCGAAGGCGCGCAGGATCGAGGGCTGGAAGACGATGAGACCGCTGATCGAGATGGCCACCGTCAGTGCGGAGAAGGTCACCGTGCGCCCGGCGGTGTCCATCGTGCGACGCAGGGCCACCCGCACCGCTCCGTCACCGTGGCTGCGGCGGCGGGTGCCGCCTTCGTCGACGATCCGGTGCAGCTCCTCGCGGAACCGGGAGACGATCAGCAGCCCGTAGTCGATCGACAGGCCGAGGCCGAGCAGGGTCACGACGTTGACGACGGAGGAGTCCATGTCGAGCCAGTGCGAGAGCGCGAACACGCTGCCCAGGCCACCGGCGATCGAGGCGATCGCACCCGCGAGCGGCATCCCCGCCGAGAGCAGCCCGCCGAAGACCAGCACCATGACCAGCAGGGCCACGGGCATCGAGATGGCCTCACCGGTCTCCAGGTCCTTGCGCACCTGCTCGGTGATCTCGTCGACGATCATCGTCGTCCCGCCGACCTGACCGGTCGCGTCGGGCTGGCCGTCGAGGTCGGCCGGCAACGCGCTGAGCTCCTCCTCGACGGCAGCGAGCGCGGACTTCTCGGCATCCGCGTCGAGCCCGAGCGCGAGCTCGACCACGACGAGGAACCCGCGGCCGTCCGCGGCGACGAGCGGGGCGGCGGCGGCGGAGGCCGGGCCGCCCGGGACGACGAACGGGTCGATCACCGTCGCGACCCCTGGCAGCGCCGCGAGCCGGGCCCGCGCCGCCTCGACCGGTTCGGCGAGCGACTCGTCGCTCAGGTCGACGTCCTCGACGACGAGGGTCAGGCTCGGGCCCGACTCGGACGTCTCCGTGAGGATCTCGTCGGCGCGCGTGCTGTCCGAGCCCGGCACCTGAGGTGCCCCGCTCGACAGCCGCTCGAAGAGCGTCTGCCCCCCAGCCCCGCCGAGGGTCAGCGCGAAACAGGCCACCGTGACCACGATCCAGATGAGGAGCGTGGTCTTCGGTGCCCTGGCGATACGAGCACCGAGGCTGTCGAACACGCGCACAGCATCCCAGGTCGGCGCGCTGCCGTGCACCTTCGCCGCACCCCTCGGGGCTGCGTAGGCTCACGGCATGGATCTCTTCGACGCCGTCACCACGACGGCGTCCGGTCTGCCCGCCGCCGCACGCGGCGCACCCCTGGCGGTGCGGATGCGGCCGCAGACCCTGGCGGAGGTCGCCGGGCAGGACCACCTGCTCGCGGCCGGCGCCCCGCTGCGTCGGCTCGTCGAACCGGACGGCGGCGGCCGGGCGGTCCCGGCCTCCATCGTGCTGTGGGGGCCACCGGGGACCGGGAAGACGACGCTCGCCTACCTGGTGGCGACCACCTCCGGCCGGCGCTTCGTCGAGCTCTCGGGTGTGACCTCCGGGGTCAAGGACGTGCGTGCCGTGGTCGAGGACGCGCGGCGCCTGCTGGCCACCGGCGGGCCGGAGACGGTGCTCTTCGTCGACGAGGTGCACCGGTTCTCGGCCACTCAGCAGGACGCGCTGCTGCCCAGCGTGGAGAACCGCTGGGTGACCCTCGTCGCCGCGACCACGGAGAACCCGAGCTTCTCGGTCATCTCGCCGCTGCTCTCGCGGTCCCTGCTGCTGACCTTGCGCCCGCTCGAGGATGCCGACGTGCGCGCCCTCGTCCTGCGCGCGGTCGACGACGACCGAGGACTGGCCGGATCGGTCCGGTTGGACGAGGAGGCGGCCGACCATGTGCTGCGTCTCTCCGGCGGGGACGCGCGCAAGGCCCTGACGATCCTGGAGGCGGCGGCCGGGGGAGTGCTCGACGCCTCGGACGGGTCGGCGACGCAGCCGCCCCCGACGGTCGACGTCTCGGCCGTCGAACGAGCCGTCGACGTGGCCGCCGTCCGGTACGACCGTTCGGGTGACCAGCACTACGACGTGACGAGCGCCTTCATCAAGTCCATGCGGGGGTCCGACGTCGACGCGGCGCTGCACTACCTGGCGCGGATGATCGTGGCGGGGGAGGACCCACGCTTCATCGCCCGCCGCGTGGTGATCGCCGCCTCGGAGGAGGTCGGCATGGCCGACCCGTCCGCCCTGCAGACGGCCGTCGCGGCCGCGCAGGCCGTCGCCCTGATCGGCATGCCCGAGGCGCGGATCATCCTCGCCGAGGCCGTCGTGCACGTGGCGAGCGCACCGAAGTCGAACCGGGCGTACACGGCACTGGACGCCGCGATCGCCGACGTCCGGGCGGGGCGGGCGGGCCCGGTGCC
>NZ_JBFHHB010000277.1:0-3806 GCF_041597215.1 Actinotalea sp. | reverse complement strand
TTCGACACCCCGCAGGCCAAGGACCTGTACGGGCAGGCGGGCCGCCAGGTCTTCTTCATCCTCGTCTCGGTGTACGGCTGGGTCCGCTGGTCGCAGACCCGACGCAGCGGGGACGGGGGAGCGGCGGTCGTGCCCCGCTGGGCCACCGCACGTGAACGCGCCGGGTTGCTGCTCGCGGCAGCCCTCGGCACCGTCGTGTTCGCCTGGATCTTCGGCGCACTCGGTTCCTGGGGCCCGTGGGCCGACGCGTGGATCTTCACCGGCAGCTTCCTGGCGACCTACGGGATGGCACGTGGCTGGACGGAGTTCTGGCTCGTGTGGATCGGGGTCGACCTCGTCGGGGTCCCGCTCCTGTTCCAGGCCGGCTACTACCCCTCTGCGGTGCTCTACGCGGTCTACGGAGGGGTCGTCGCCTACGGCTTCGTGGTGTGGATGCGTGCCCAACGGACCGAGACCAGGCAGACCGTGACGGCCTCCGCCGGGGCGGGCTCGCTCGGATCGTGACGGCGTGGGGGCCCGCGACCCTCTACGCTCCTTCCCGTGAAGACCTTCGAATCGCTGTTCGCCGAGCTCTCCGAGAAGGCCGTGAGCCGGCCGGCGGGCTCGGGCACCGTCGCCGAGCTGGACGCGGGGGTCCATGCGATCGGCAAGAAGATCGTCGAGGAGGCCGCCGAGGTCTGGATGGCCGCGGAGCACGAGAGCAAGGAGGCCGCCGCCGAGGAGATCTCCCAGCTGCTGTACCACCTCCAGGTGCTCATGCTGGCGACGGGCCTCACCCTCGAGGACGTCTACACCCACCTGTGACCCCCGGGTCGGGGCGCGAGGCCGGCTCGCCCCGACCGACCCCTGTCCGGCCGAGGAGCACCGTGCTGCGCATCGCCGTCCCGAACAAGGGATCGCTGTCCGAGCCCGCATGCGACATGCTTCGCGAGGCGGGCTACCGCCAGCGGCGTGACTCGCGCGAGCTCGTGCTGGTCGACCCGGAGAACGACATCGAGTTCTTCTACCTGCGTCCGCGCGACGTCGCCGTCTACGTCGGGGCCGGGACGGTCGACGCCGGGATCACCGGTCGCGACCTGCTGCTGGACTCCGGTGCCGAGGCGACCGAGCACCTGGCGCTCGGCTTCGGCGGCTCGACGTTCCGGTTCGCCGCCCGCCCGGACACGGTGCGCAGCGTCGCAGAGATCGACGGACGCCGGGTCGCGACCTCCTACCCGGTCCTGGTGCAGAACCACCTCGCCGCGCAGGGCGTGACCGCGACCGTCGTCCGGCTCGACGGGGCCGTGGAGTCCTCCGTGCGGCTCGGCGTCGCCGATGTCGTCGCCGATGTCGTCTCGACCGGGACGACCCTGCGCGGCGCGGGCCTGGAGGTCTTCGGCGAGCCCCTGCTGCGCTCCGAGGCGGTGCTGATCCGGGCGGGGTCCGACGACGCCGTCCCCGCGCAGCTCGAGGTCCTCGCCCGACGGATGCAGGGGGTGCTGGTGGCCCAGCAGTACGTCCTGATGGACTACGACGTGCCGCAGCAGCTCGTGGAGCAGGCCGTGGCGATCACCCCCGGGCTGGAGTCCCCGACGGTCTCGCCGCTGCACGACTCCTCGTGGAGCGCCGTCCGGGCGATGGTGCGACGGGACCAGACGAACCGCGTGATGGACGCCCTGTACGACCTGGGTGCTCGCGCGATCCTCGTGACCTCGATCCACGCCTGCCGGCTGTGAGCGCAGGCGAGGACCTCCACCGGCCGTTCCGCCCCACGGCGGCACGGTGGGTGGCGGGGGTCCTCGCCGTCGTCGTCCTGGTGTTCATGGTCGCCCTTGCTGTTGCCCTGCCCGTGATCGCCGGAGACGGGGCGGGCATGGCGGACCGCGTCGGGATCGCCGGCTTCGGGCTCGGCGTCGCGTGGTTCCTCACGCGCCAGGCAGGGGTGCGCGCGGATCCCGACGAGACGGGCCTGACGGTGCGCAACCTCCTCCTCACCCGTCGGGTGGAGTGGACGGAGATCGTCTCGGTCAGGTTCGGGCAGGGCCGTCCCTGGGTGCAGCTCGACCTCGCCGACGGGGACACGCTCTCGGTGATGGGTGTCCAGGCCTCCGACGGAGCCAGAGCGGCGGCCGAGGCCGTCCGGATGTCGACCCTCGTGGCCATGCACTCGGTGACCCGCAGCGACGACTGATCGCTGCGCGGTGTCAGGCGGGCAGCGAGCCCGCGTGGATCCCGGCGGCCGCTGCTGCGAGGAACGACTCGGGGTCCTGGTCGAGGTTCCGTCCCATCGTCGACAGGCCGACGGGGCACCGCTCGAGTGCACGACGGACCTCCGGGCCCGTGGGCACGTCGACCCTGTGGTGCAGCCCACGCGGCGCGAGGAGCGCGTCGACCTGCTCGCCGACCCGGGCCAGCAGTGCCGCGCGTCCCGGTTCGTCCGCACCGGCGACGGGGACGGGGATCGTGGCCGGGCGAAGGGCCACCCGGCCGTAGGCGGTCAGCGAGTGGTGGGAGATCCCGAGGTGACGTTCCCGGGGATCGGCACCCGAGACGCGCAGCGAGGCGACGGGACGGCCGCCGAGCACGCCGGCCGCATTGACAGCCTCCCCGGCGGCGACCCCGGAGAAGCCCCATCGCGTCCCCGTGCCCAGGTTCCCCGGGCCCTGGGCGACGACCACGAGGTCGGCATCGAGCACGTGCCGGGCCGCGAGCAGCCCGGTGTGCACCGTCACGGCCTCGAGATCGCCACCGAAGGCCTGGCCGACGGTCACGCAGGCCTCGATCCACCCGGCCTCGCGCAGCCCCGCGACCGCACGGGAGAACCATGCGGGCAGCGCCCCGCCGTCGGTCATCACGTAGACCGCACGGGGCGCCGGACGACCGGCCCGCTCCGCGGCGTGCCGGGCCCCGGCGAGGACGGCCGGAAGGGCGGAGTGCAGATCGGCGACGACCACCGGCAGGCCCGCCAGGTCGTCGGCCTCCCGCAGCTGCTCGTGATGGGCGGACTCCTGCTCGTCCACCCCGAGGACCATCGTCTGCAGCGGTGTGTAGCGCGCCTTGACCAGGTGTCCCGGGGCGTCCGGCGGGTCGGCGGGCAGTCGGTCGGGGAGCGCGACGACGAGCGCGTAGCCCCCGGTGCCCAGTCCACGGGCCTGAGCGGAGACGTTGAGCAGCACGCGGTCGCCGACCTCCGGCAGGCCGACGATCCCGGGGTGCGCGAGCGCGCGCCGCTCCCCGTCCTGCGTCGCGACGGTCAGCTCGACAGAGCCGTCCCACGACCGTCCGAGCGCGAGCACCGTCCCGTTCCGCCACGTGATCACCTCTGCACGGTAGCGGGCCGCTACGGTTGGCACCGATGTCCGACTCCCTTCCTCCCGCCGAGCGGCTGCTCAACCTCGTCATCGCCCTGGTCAACACCACGGGCCGGATGACGAAGGAGCAGATCCGCTCCTCCGTCGCCGGGTACGAGCACGCGCCGACGACGGAGGCGTTCGAGCGGATGTTCGAGCGCGACAAGGACACCCTGCGGGACCTCGGGGTGCCGGTGCTCACCGTTGCGTCCGCTGCGCACGGCGACGACCTCGGCTACCGGATCGACGCCGACGCCTACGCCCTTCCTCCGATGGAGCTCTCGGCCGCCCAGCTCGGTGTCCTGGCCCTGGCAGCGGAGTTCTGGCAGGACCAGGTCCTGCGCCCCGACGCCGCGAGGGCGTTGCTCAAGCTCTCGGCCGTCGGCGTGAGCGCACCGCAGAGCGACGCGGTCGCGGGGCTCGCCCCGCGACTGCTCCCCGCCGGGCCGGCGCTCGGTGCACTGCTCGCCGCCGCCG
>NZ_JBFHHB010000276.1:0-3847 GCF_041597215.1 Actinotalea sp. | reverse complement strand
GTCGGCCGCACCGAGGGTGCGGCCGACGGCCCACGGGCAGGCATGGCCGATTCGAACAGGTGTTCGATATGCTCGGACCATGGACCCCGAGACCCGGCACGTGCGCAACAGGGAGCAGCCCGCGAGCGTGCCGGTCGCGCCGATGGGCGACGTACCGGTGATCGCGCGCGTGGTCTGGTCGGACGGGCTGGAGGAGTGGCGTCCCGCGCGCGCCGTGCGATGGACGCGCTCCCATGTGATGGTCGGTTGGCGCGAGGACCCCGATCCGTCGCCGCGTCGACGGTCCTCCGGGTCGTCGCGCGGGTCGTACCGCAGCGGGGACGGGACTCCGGGCGGAGCGGTTCCGGCGCCACCCGCAGAGCGCTGGGTGTGGTTGCGGGCCGCGGACGTCATGCGCTCGGTGAGCTGGCTGGTGGCCCCCGACCGGGTCCGGCGCTGAGCCCGCAGCGGCGTGCCGGCGCGGCGCCGTGCCGACGCGGGGCTGGCCCCCGCGCGGCGGTCCCGGAGGACGACGCGCACCCTCGGCTGTTGCACCGGCGTGGGGCCCGGACCACGATAGGAGCCCGCCCACCTGAGGACCTGGAGCGACGATGACCGGCACCGGCACCCGTGAGGACCCCTGGCAGCTCACCACCGCCCCGGGGTCCTCCTCCTACACGATGTACCGCGACGAGGAGGCCGAGCCCCCGGTGCTGGTGTGCCAGGTGGGCAGCACCCGTCTGACCTACCGGCTCCGGGCGATCGAGGACCTCGCGGCCTGGCTGCGCGAGCAGGGCGACTGGGTCCCCCTCGGCGCCGCCGACGAGAAGAAGGAACCAGCCGGGGGCACGGTCGAGGCCTGGGGCCGCTCCTCGGACAACCCCGTCGGAGGCTGGTACGGACTGCGGGCCGGGTACCGGGGCCGCTTCGGCATGTACCTCCCGCCGCTGCTCGAGGAGCTCGGGCTCGCCGAGCTCACCCACGAGGCCCGGAACAACAGCGTGCGGGCCCGGTGAGGATCGATCTCAACGCCGATGTCGGCGAGTCGCTCGGTCCCTGGCCGATGGGCGACGACGACACCCTGCTCACCCTGGTCTCCAGCGCGAACGTCGCCTGCGGGTTCCACGCCGGGGACCCGGCCACCGCCCGGCGCACCTGTCGTCGCGCTGCCGAGCTCGGGGTGCAGGTCGGCGCCCATGTCGGCTACCGGGACCTCACGGGTTTCGGCCGGCGCTTCGTCGACATGGACCCCGAGGAGCTGCGTGACGAAGTCATCTACCAGATCGGAGCGCTGACGGCGGTCGCGCGGGCGGCAGGAGCGGCCGTCCGGCACGTCAAGCCGCACGGCGCGCTGTACAACGCCATCGTGCATCACGAGGACCAGGCGGCGGCCGTCGTCGAGGCCGTCCTCGCGCTCGATGCAGGGTTGAGCCTGGTCGTGCTGCCGGGGAGCGCCGTGGCGCAGATCGCGGGGTCCCAGGGGGTCCCCGTCGTCCTGGAGGCCTTCGCCGACCGCGGCTACCTCCCCGACGGAACCCTCGTCCCGCGGACCTCGGCCGGCGCCGTCCTGCACGATCCCGATCTCATCGCGCGCCGCGTCGTCCGGATGGTCACGAGCGGAGAGGTCGAGGCGGTGGACGGGAGCGTGCTCGCCGTCGCGCCGGAGAGCATCTGCCTGCACGGCGACACCCCGGGCGCCGTGGACATCGCCCGTCGGGTGCGCGCCGCCCTCGACGCCGCCGGCGTGGTGGTGACGAGCGAGCGGTGAGAAACCGGGTGCGCCGGATGGGCGAGGAGGCCTGGCTCGTCGAGTGCGAGCCCCAGGAGGTCGCGGCCCTGGCAGCGGAGCTGCGCGAGCGACCCGTCGCAGGGCAGGTCTCCGTCCGCGTCGGCGCGCAGACGGTCCTCGTGCGGGTCCGGCGGGCCATGGCCGGACGGGCCGGGGAGGACTTGCGCCGACGTGAGCCCGGCACGCAGGTCGGGGGAGACCACCCTCGCCCCCTCCGCGAGATCGACGTCGTCTACGACGGTGCCGACCTCGCCCCACTCGCCGCCCTGCTCGACATGAGCGAGGAGGCGCTCGTGTCCCGGCACCAGACCGAGGACTGGACCGTGGCCTTCTGCGGCTTCGCCCCCGGGTTCGCGTACCTGCGAGGGTGGTCCCTCGACGTGCCCAGGCTCGACAGCCCACGCTCGGCGGTCCCGGCCGGATCGGTCGCGGTGGCCGGGGCCTTCAGCGCGATCTACCCGACGGCGTCGCCCGGAGGGTGGCGTCTGCTGGGTCGCACCGCTGCGGAGGTCTGGGACGTGGACCGTGACCCGCCAGCCCTTCTCGACACCGGTGACCGCGTGCGGTACCGGGCGGTGCGGGACGTGCTCGCCCTGCGGCAGGGGAGGGACGCCGGTTCCGGGGACAGACCGGCGGACGCGGCAGGGACGCCCACCCTGCGCACCACCGCTTCTGGCTCGACGGGGCTCACCGTCGTCGAGCCGGGTCCGCTGACCCTCCTGGAGGACCTCGGGCGCGGTGGTCTCGAGCACCTGGGCGTGTCGCCCTCCGGGGCCGCGGACTCCGCTGCGGCGCGGCTGGCGAACCGGCTCGTCGGCAACGAGCGCTCCGCCGCCCTGCTCGAGACCTTCGGTGGCCTGCGCCTGCGCGCGGATGCGGACCTCGTCGTCGCGGTCACGGGCGCGACGGTCGACGTCGTGAGCGCACTCTCCGCGTCGGACCGCGTCCCTGCCGTGGACGGGCAGCTCCGACCCGACGGGGCCGCGGACGAGGAGTCCCGGTGGTCCGTCGAGGTGCCGGTGCCCTGCGGGACGCCCTGGGCCGTGGCTGCGGGGGAGGAGCTGAGGATCGGGTATCCCGAGCACGGGCTGCGCGTCTACGTGGCCGTGCGTGGTGGCGTCGAGGTGCCCGTGGTGCTGGGCAGCCGGTCGACCGATGTGCTCGGCGGTCTGGGGCCTCCTGCGCTCGTCGCCGGGACGACGCTGCAGGTCGGCCGCGCCCGGGCAGCGGTCGCCCTGCCCGAGGTCGAGCTCGAGGCCGGGTCGCGTGGGCAGAGCACGGCCATCAGGGTCCTGCTCGGGCCGAGGGACGACGTGCTGGACGCGGACGGCCTCGCCGATCTCACCAGGGTCGCCTGGACCGTGTCGTCGACCTCCAACCGCGTCGGTGTCCGCCTGCACGGCGGACGGCTGGGACGGCACGTCCGGGAGGAGCTGCCGAGCGAGCCGATGGTGCCCGGCGCGATCCAGCTGCCGCCCTCGGGTGAACCGGTCATCCTGCTGCGGGACCACCCCGTCACCGGTGGGTATCCCGTGGTGGGCGTCGTGCTGGGTGCCGATCTCGACCGGCTCGCACAGGCCCGTCCGGGTGATCGGATCGAGCTGCTGGTCGTCCCCGAGGCGTGACCACGGCGGCGCCGGTGGAACAAGGGACCATCGGCGCAGATGGCCCAGCGTCGGCCGACCTAACCTGAAACTGTCTTTTGCACGGACATGTGGGTCGCGATGACGCAACCTCCTTCCGCCCCGACGCCCTGCGGCGTCGCCGCGCCGGATGCTGCCGACTCGGGCCTCTCGTCCGCGTCCGTCGCTCGTTCGCGCTCCCAGGGACAGACACGATGACCGTTGCACAGCCCCGCTTCCCCGGTATCCCCGTGGTCCTCAACGGCAACGGCGCCGTGGCCCACGTCATGAAGAACGTGTGCGGGGGAGTGATCGGGTACCCGATCACTCCGTCCACGGAGATCTCCGAGCTCTTCGAGGCCGCTCGTGCCGAGGGAAGCGTGAACGTCTTCGGACGCCATCCCTTCTTCTTCGAGACCGAGGGCGAGCACTCCGCGCAGAGCGGAGCTCTGGGCGC
>NZ_JBFHHB010000275.1:0-3950 GCF_041597215.1 Actinotalea sp. | reverse complement strand
TGCAGACGCGAGGAGGAGGGCAGCACCCTGCGCTCGATCAGCTGGGTGCAGACCTGCCGGCCCACGTCCCCGGTGGCGCCGAGCACCGCGATGTCCATCCGCCGAGCCTAGGCCGCGCAGATGTCGACGCTGTTGCCGGGCAGGGACGCCGGCTCGCTCGCGTCAGTCGTCGATGTCCTCAGTGGGCGGCGCGCACGTGCGCGACGACTCCCGCCGCGGCGGCCTCGATCATCAGCAGGGTGTCCTCGAAGTCCTCCTCGACCCCGTACCAGGGGTCCGCGACGTCGAGAAGATGACCGCTCACGCCCTCGACCTGCGGGTCGAAGGACCGCAGCATCCGGAGCCGGCCCGGGGCCAGTGCGCCGCCCACGAGGTTCTCGAGGGCGTGGACGTGCGTGGCTGTCATCGCGAGCACCAGGTCGCGAGCGCGCAGGTCCCCGTCGGTGACGCGACGGGCCCGGTGGGGCGGCACGGTGTAGCCGTGCCGTTCGAGCACCCTGCGCGCGCGGGGGTCGACGGGGTTGCCGTGCTCCTCGTCGCTGGTCCCCGCCGAGTCGACCAGGACGTGCCCCATCCCGGCCTCGGCGAAGCGCTCGCGCAGCACGATCTCGGCCATCGGCGACCGGCAGATGTTCCCGGTGCACACGGTCATCACGCGGTAGGGCCGCAGGGGACTCGAAGCCATGGGGTCCATCCTGGCAGGGGTCGAGCGCGCGGGCAGGGAACAGCCCGTGGGCTGCCGGTCGGTGACCGGCGTGCCGCGCTGGACGAGGCGCGGCCCCCACGGGCTGCGGTGACTGCCGGGATCTCGCGTCGCCCTCGGCGACAGGGGATCGTGCAGATCCGTCCGATGGGCGACTAGCGGGCAGTCACCTCACGCGTCCTGGAAGACATCATCCCTGGACCACCTCCTCTCCCGTGTGCGACGACGGTACGTCCGCTGCGCACGTCGCGCACCCGATTTTCGGGAGCCGTAGAGTCGGGCCGTCCCCGCGATCCGGCGGGGCAGCGAGCGACCGGGAGCCGGATGCGACGCAGGGTGGGCTGGGCGCTGCTCCTCGTCGTGCTCGCGCTGGCGGTGGTGGCGCTGCTCGCGCAGAGCCCCGCCGGGACGCCGACCACCACCTCGCCGCCCGCGGCCGGCGCGCCCACGCCGACGCCGTCGCCGAGCCCGACGAGCCGGTCAGCCGTGCTGCGCGCGCTCGACGGGACGACGCAGGTCGTGGACGGGTCCGACTCCCTCGAACGGGCGGCGGCGATGAGCGAGGCCCTCGTGCTCTCCTCGCCCGCCGTCGTGCTCGTCTCGACGCAGGAGCCGGACCTCCTGGCGCGCGCCGCCTCGATCGCGACAGCGCTCGGCGTCCCGCTCCTGCTGACCGGGCAGGACCCGGACGGCCGGACGGCCGCCGAGATCACGCGGCTCGGCGCAGCTGACGCGATCGTGGTCGGTGCGGCGGACCCGGAACCCGCGATCGCGGGCCTGCGGTTGCGGCACGCTCCCGAGGACCCCTCGGCCCTGGCGCGCCTGGTCGGCTTCGCGGGGAGCGGCCTGCCGCCGACCGTGCCCGCCGCGCCGGCCACCGACGCCCTCGTCCTCGACGACGGCGACCCCTCCGTCCTCGGCGCGGTCGCCACCGCCCGAGCGGTCGGTGCGACGGTGGTGCGCGTCCCCGGTGGGGACCCGCGCGCCTCGAGCGCGACCGTGCAGGCCGTCTCCGCGGCGACGACCGAGTCGACGACGGTCCTTGCCGTGGGCCCTGCCTTCGACCCGGCAGAGCTCGCCTGGACGGTCGCGACCGCCGCCACCGGTGTCGAGCTGCCGGGCGGCGGTCAGCTGCTCTTCCCCGGGCGCCGGATCGTCGCCCTCTACGGCAACCCGGGTACCCCGGCGCTCGGCCTGCTCGGTGAGCAGGACCTCGCCGGGAGCATCGAGCGCGCCAGAGGACTCGCCGCCACCTACCAGGCCCTGACCCCCGAGACGGTGGTCCCCGGCTTCGAGATCATCGCGACGATCGCCTCCCGCGACGCGGGGGCCGACGGCGACTACTCCGACGAGATGTCGGCGGAGGCCCTCCTGCCGTGGGTGCAGGGAGCACGGGAGGCGGGGATCTACGTCGTGCTCGACCTCCAGCCGGGCCGCACGGACTTCCTCACCCAGGCGAAGCGCTACGAGAGCCTGCTGGTCGAGCCCAACGTCGGGCTCGCGCTCGACCCGGAGTGGCGCCTCGCCCCCGACCAGGTGCACCTGCGCCAGATCGGCTCGGTCGGGGTGGACGAGGTCAACGCCGTCTCGGCCTGGTTGGCGGACCTCACGCGCGAGCGCGCGCTGCCGCAGAAGCTCTTCGTGGTGCACCAGTTCGCGTCACGGATGATCGACGGTCGCGAACGGCTCGACCTGAGCCGCTCGGAGCTCGCCGTGATGGTGCACGTGGACGGTCAGGGCTCCCAGCCGGCGAAGGCCGGGACCTGGGCGGCCCTGCGGCGCGATGCGCCGGCGGGGCTGTGGTGGGGGTGGAAGAACTTCATCGACGAGGACTCGCCGATGCTCACCCCTGAGCAGACGCTCCAGGTGGACCCCGTCCCCGACCTGGTGACCTACCAGTGACGGGTACCGACGGCGCTCAGGCCGCGGGCTGGCTCGGGAGGATCCCGGTCGTGGACAGCTGGGCCGCCATCGACGCCCACCGGGCGAGCGCCGCCGGGGGGATCCGCAGGGCCGCGTCCTGGAGCTCGGAGCCGGAGATCGACGAGGACTGCTCGTGCATGGTGGCCTCTTCCCGTTCGGTGGCCCGGCTGACCCTGGGGGTCCCGTGGCTTTGCGTCCCCGCCTCACGACGGGTTTGCCCTTCTCGCTGACACCCCGAGACTAGCCAGCCGCCAGGCGACACCCGGGCCCACGGGCGCCCACCACCCGTTCGGCGCAGGGATTTCACCCGCTCGTGGCGGGTCGGCACCCCTGGCGGCGAAGCAGGCTCGCCCCGACCCCTCAGCCGGCAGCCCGCCCCGCCGATGGGAGGTCGAGCCGTCTCCCGAGGAGGACCGTGGACGCCATCAGCTCGATCCAGTCGCGGATCGCCGAGATCCAGACCCGGATCGCCTCGCTGGAGAGTGCGACCCCCGCCGTCGCGGTGCTCGGCGGGACGTCCTCCACGACGGCGTCGTCGGGCTTCGCGAGCGTGCTGGCGTCCGAGCAGGCCCGCAGCGTCGGATCGGCCACGGCCGTCGGCTCGGGCCGCAGCGCCCTGAACGCCAAGGGCGTCCCGCTCGCGTACGTGGCCTACGGCAACGGCAAGGTGCCCTCCACCGAGCTCAGCACGATCTCGGGCACCTCTGCCCAGCTGTGGCCGAACGCGGCGCGCTCCTTCGAGGCGATGCGTTCCGCTGCCGCGGCCGACGGGGTGACGATCGGCGTCACCGACTCCTACCGCTCCTACGAGGCGCAGGTCGACGTCGCCGCCCGCAAGGGGATCTACGGCCAGGGGGGCCTCGCGGCCGTCCCCGGGACGAGCGACCACGGCTGGGGCATGGCCCTCGACCTCAGGCTGGACGACGCGGCCCAGTCGTGGATGCAGGCGAACGCCCAGACGTACGGATACGTCGACGACACCCCTGGCGAGAGCTGGCACTGGCACTACGTGCCGACGAGCTGAGGACGCGTCCTGCCCGCGGGCTCCCGGGCGGCGCCCGGCTCAGAGCACGAGGATCGAGATCCGCCCGGAACCGTAGCCGGAGACGGCCACCGCCAGGTCCAGGCGGTGCACGTAGGCGAGAGCCAACGAGGCCACGTCCGTCGGCAGCACCTCACGCGGGGCGTGGGCCGCGTGGAGCCGCACATGGGGGGCGCCCTGCCGGTTGAAGAGGGATGCCGCCACGTTGAGGATCTCGGCAGCATTCTCGTACAGGGCCGGGCTCAGCCGGTCGTCCTCGACGGCTGACCGGGCGACGTGGCT
>NZ_JBFHHB010000274.1:0-3968 GCF_041597215.1 Actinotalea sp. | reverse complement strand
TGGCCTGCTGGGCACCGGTGGTCACGAGGATCTCGTCCGGGCTGGTGGGTGTGCCTCGACGCGTGTAGCGCTCCGCGAGCGCGGTGCGCAGCTCCGGCAGGCCGAGGAAGGTGTAACCGGTGCCCGTGAGGTGCCGCGGCAAGGCCTCCAGGGCGCGTTCGGCAGCGGCGTGCAGCTGGGTGGGCGCCGACGGTGCCGCCATCGTGAGGTCGACAGGGGCCTCCGGCCGGTCGTCCGCCGACCCGAGCCAGGGGACGTCGTCCCGGTCCTGCCCCGCCCCGGTCCCGCCGGGCACCGTGGTGACGGACCCGGACCCGCGGCGGGTGCGGAGGAAGCCGCCGGTCCGCAGCCGCTCGTACGCCGCGCCCGTCGTCGTCCGGGAGACACCGAGGGCCTCGGCGAGCTCGCGCTCGCTCGGTACCCGCGTGCTCAGGGGGAGGCTGCCGTCGAGGATGCACCGACGGAGGGCCTCGGCGAGGGCGACATAGCCCGAGGTGTGCGTCGGCAGCGTGCCCAGGAGTCGTGCCAGGGCTGCCGCACCGATCCGACGGTCCGTCGGGAGGGGAGTCATATGGCCACTATCGTCGAGGTGGCTATAGATGACAAGGCCAGTTGCCCCGAGGCTGAGGCCATGATGCTCGTCCTTCTCCTCGCAGCGGTTGTCGTGCCACCCCTGGTGCAGCTCCCTCGACTCGTGCGGGCCGATGGTCTCGGCCATCGGCCGCCGCCGGGCAGCCACCTGTCCTGGGACGTGGGCACGACGCTGGAGGTGCGGCGATGAGGGACCGCTCGTCGACGCGCCCGGGTGCAGGGGACCACCACGCGCGGCGCGCTGCCCAGCTGCTCGCGGGGCTGGTCCTGTACGCCCTGTCGATGGCCATGCTCCTGCACGCCGCGCTCGGGTCGATGCCCTGGGACGTCCTGAGCCAGGGCGTGGCCCGGCACGTCCCGCTGAGCATCGGCGGGGTGACCCTGGTCACGGGACTCCTCGTGCTGCTGTGCTGGATCCCGCTGCGCCAGCGGCCCGGGGTCGGGACGGTCGCGAACGTCGTGGTGATCAGCGCGCTGGTCGATCCGTTCCTCGCCCTGCTCGATCGCCTTCCCGCCGACCTTCCGCTGCTCGCGCGCGTCGGGCTGGCGATCGGTGGGGTGCTGCTCAACGCCGTCGCCACCGCGTCCTACATCGGGGCGCGACTCGGCCCGGGTCCGCGGGACGGGTTGATGACGGGCCTCGTTCGTCGCACGGGGCGTTCGGTTCGCCTCGTCCGGTCGGCGATCGAGGTCACGGTCGTGCTCAGCGGGTGGGCGCTCGGCGGCACCGCTGGTCTCGCGACGGTCCTCTACGCGCTGGCCATCGGCCCGCTCGTGCACGTGCTTCTTCCCGTGCTCAGCGTCCCGGTGCCCCCCGCTCCGGACGAGCTCCCGGCGGTCGATGCCTCGTCCGCCGGCGCCGTTCGGTCAGCGGACGAGGGGGTCAGGACGGGTACTCGCCCCGGCCGACCTGCGGCTTCGGCAGCCGCAGCCGGCGCATCTGGAACGCGCGGGTGACTCCGTACATGAGCGTCCCGCGCGGGATCTGCGCCGCCTCGAACTTCGCCTCGAGGCGCTTCCTGAGCTGGCGGGACAGGATGAACCCGTCGATGATCGTCGCGAAGACGATCAGGTAGAGCACCACGAGGACGATGAACGCGATCTCCGTGCTGCTCTGGCTGAGGAACATGCCGATGATCGCGATGAACGCGACCGGGAGGAAGAACTCACCGAGGCTCCACCGGGCGTCGACCACGTCGCGCGTGAACCGGCGGGCCGGTCCCTTGTCCCGCGGCGGGAGGTAGCGCTCCTCGCCGGTCTGCAGGGCGAGCTGCTCCCGTTGCCGCATCTCCCTCGACGCGTTGCGCTGGGCCCGGACCGCCTCCTTGCGGTCGGAGGGCACCAGCGGTCGGCGGCGGGCCGCCTCGGCCTGCTTGCGGCTGGGCGTGGCGTGGCCCTTGCCGTGCGGAGCCGACTCGTCGTCGGCGGGCGGGGGCGTGGAAGCGTTGCGCGAGAACACCGTCCCAGGATAGTCGAGGGGGCGGGCCCGTACGGCCGGTGGTCCTGGCACCGCGCGGTAACGTGACCGGACGTGACCACTTCTGCTGCTCCGTCCCTGTCCGATCTCCGTGCCCGCGTCGCAGCCGGGTTCCCGAGGGTCCGCGCGGACCTCGAGTCCCTCGTGCGCATCCCGAGCATCTCGAGCCCGTCCTTCGACCAGGAGCAGATGCAGGTCAGCGCCGAGGCGGTCGCCGCGCTGCTGCGCTCGGTCGGCTTCGCCGACACGCAGGTCCTGAGGGCGACACGTGCCGACGGCGTCGTGTCCCGGCCGGCCGTCGTCGCGCGGCGCCCCGCTCCCGACGGCGCCCCCACGGTGCTGCTGTACGCGCACCACGACGTGCAGCCCGTCGGTCCGCGCAGCGAGTGGCTCACCGAGCCCTTCGAGCCGACCGAACGGGACGGACGCCTGTACGGGCGTGGTGCTGCGGACGACAAGGCGGGCATCGCCGCCCATCTCGGGGCTCTGCGGGTGCTGGGCGACGACCTCGCCGTCGGCGTCACCGTGTTCGTGGAGGGTGAGGAGGAGATCGGGTCCCCGGTGTTCGTCGACTTCCTGCACCAGTACGAGGAGCTGCTCGCGGCGGACGTCATCGTCGTGGCGGACTCCGCCAACTGGAAGGTCGGGGTGCCGAGCCTGACCACGAGCCTGCGCGGTCTGGTGGACTGCGAGGTCGAGGTCGCCGTGCTCGAGCACAGCCTGCACTCGGGGATCTTCGGTGGCCCCGTGCTCGACGCGCCCACCCTGCTCGCCCGGCTCATCGCGACCCTGCACGACGACGAGGGTTCGGTCGCCGTGGCGGGGCTCCAGGTCAACCCGGAGCCGACGGTCGACTACGACGAGGCGGACCTGCGGGCGGACACCTCCGTGCTTCCGGGTGTCCGGTTCGCCGGGACGGGGACGTTCACCGGTCGGCTCTGGACCAAGCCGGCGCTCTCGGTGATCGGGATGGACGTGACCTCGATCGCTGACTCCTCGAACACGATCGCGCCCTCCGCCCGGGCCAAGCTCTCGCTGCGGATCGCCCCCGGCCAGGACCCGGCGGACGCCGCCGCAGCGCTGCGTTCCCACCTCGAGAGCCACGCCCCCTTCGGTGCGCGGGTGACGGTCGTGGACGGCGAGCTCGGCAAGCCCTTCGCGGCCGCGACGGACACCCCTGCGATGCGACTCGCGCGCCAGGCCTTCGCGGACGCCTGGGGCACCGAGCCGGTCGACATCGGCGTCGGTGGGTCGATCCCCTTCATCGCCGACCTGCTCGACGTCTTCCCCGACGCGGCGATCCTCGTCACGGGGGTGGAGGACCCGGACTCACGGGCGCACAGCTCGAACGAGTCGGTGGACCTCGCTGAGCTCGAGAAGGTCGTCCTCGCCGAGGCCCTGCTGCTGGCGCGGATCGTCGACCTGCGCTGAGCTCAGGCGCTCCGGTGGGCGACGTCGACGGCCGTCGCCCATGAGGTGACATCCGCCGGGAGCTCCGGGCTCCGGGTCCCGGGCTCGAGGGCATCGACGAGGTCCTCAGGGGCGACCCGTGCGCCCGCCGGGCCCAGGAACCGACCGGCGACCAGCCCGCGGGCCACCTGCTCGCCGCGACGGCGGAAGACCTGCTCGAGGTACACCACGCGCGGGTCCCAGCCGACCACGCGGGTGGTGATCTCGAACCTGTCCCAGAGCTGCAGGGACCGGCGGTAGGTCATAGTCGACGCGGCGACCACCGGGTACCAGCCGCGCGCCTTGAGCTTGGGGAAGGCCCCCAGGTCGGCGAGCAGGTTGGTGCGAGCGATGTCCATCATCTGCAGGTACACGCCGTTGTTCACGTGCAGGTACATGTCCAGATCCCCTGGCCGCACGCGCAGCTGCGTCGTCGAGGGGCTGAACAGGT
>NZ_JBFHHB010000273.1:0-4028 GCF_041597215.1 Actinotalea sp. | reverse complement strand
GTCTTGACGGAGATGAAGAGCTCACCGGCGACCTCGCGGTACGTGAAGCCGCGGGCGATGAGCCGCATGACCTCGCGCTCCCGTGCCGAGAGCCGGTCCAGCTCGTCGTCGCCCGTGGCGATGTCCCCCGCCGCCGCGCCGAAGGCGTCGAGCACGAAGCCCGCGAGCCGCGGCGAGAACACGGCGTCCCCGTCCGCGACCCGTCGTACGGCTGCGGACAGTTCCGGCCCGCTGATCGCCTTCGTGACGTAGCCTCGCGCCCCGGCCCGGATAACCTGCACCACGTCCTCGGCCGCGTCGGAGACCGAGAGCGCCAGGAACCGGACGGCCTCCAGGTCATGGCAGGCCCGGATCACCTCGGCGCCACCGCCCCCGTCACCACCCGGCAGGTGGACGTCGAGCAGGACGACCGGAGGCTGCAGACGGCGCACCGTCTCGACCGCCGAGGGGACGTCGTCGGCCTCACCGATCACCCGCACGCGCTCGTCGAGAGCGGCACGCACCCCCGTGCGGAAGATGAGGTGGTCGTCCACCAGGACGACGTCCACGGGCCCGCTCGGGCTCTCGGTCATGGCCGTGCCTCCTCGTCTCCGTCCACCGGAAGGCTCAGGTGGACCTCTGTCCCGCTCTCGCGGCACCGGACGGCCGCGGTCCCGCCGTGGCGGGTCATCCTGCCGACGATCGACTCGCGGATCCCGAGCCTGTCCACCGGGACAGCATCGGGGTCGAAGCCGTCCCCATGATCGCGCACGAAGGCCTCGACGAGCTCCGGCCGGCACTCCAGGTACACCGAGACCGGCGGCCGCCCGTGCCGCACGGCGTTGAGCAGCGCCTCCCTGGTGGCTCGGAGCAGGATCTCGGTCTCGGCGTCGGGCACCCGGTCACCGACGACGACGACCTCGACGGGCACGGCGTGCTGGTCCTCGACCTCGCCGACGAGCCGGGCGAGCTCGGCCGCGAGGGAGGTCCCTGGGCTCGCGCGGTCCTCGTAGAGCCAGCTGCGCAGCTCGCGCTCCTGGGCGCGGGCCAGGCGGGCGACGTCCTCGGGGTCGCCCGCGCGAGCGCGGATGAGGGCGAGGGTCTGGAGCACCGAGTCGTGCAGGTGCGCGGCGATGTCGGCCCGCTCGGCCTCGCGCGCCCGCGCCGAGCGCTCGTCCCCCAGGGCGCGCACGAGCCGCAGCCACCACGGCGCGAGCACCAGCCCGACCCCTGCCGCCACGGCGATCGCAGCCACCGCTGCGCCGAGCATGTCCATCGGCCGGGTCTCGCGCCCGACGAAGAGGAAGACGCCGAGGCCCGCCAGGACGCTCCCGCCGATCAGGCGGAGGATGCTCGTGCGCTGCTCACGGCGGGAGTCCTGCGAGGTGGCCCCCCGCGAGACGGCGTCGAGCTGGCTCCAGGCCAACGCCGTCCCCCCGAGCACGATGAGCGCAGGGACGAGCCACGAGCCGCCCACGGCGATGCCTTGCCGGGAGGCCACGAGCACCGCGGCCGCCAGGACCAGGAGCAGACCGACCCCGACCTCCGCGACGGGGAAGCCGGCGGCATCCTGCCGCAGCCGCGGAGCGAGCCTGCTCAGCGAGGCCGGCCGCGAGGCGGCCGCCTCCTGCGGGTCGCCGACCGGCACCGTGACCCACAGGAAGACGTAGAACGCGGCTCCCACACCGGCGACGAGACTCGTCCCGACGAAGATCATCCGCACCAGTCCCACCCGGAGCCCCAGGTGAGCGGCGAGGCCCGCAGCGATGCCGCCCAACCGCCGGCCGGACGTCGGCCGCCGCAGCGGGAGTCGCTGGGCCGGGGGCACGGAGCTCATGAGAAGCATCGTCACATGTCGGGACCGCGATCCGGGTGCGGACGAGGCCCCCGGCGCCACGATCAGGGACCGAATCCGGGGCCGGCCGCGCGAGGATCAGGGTCGGATCAGGGAAAGCCCCCGATGCCCGGACGCACCGGGACGAGCAGCATGGAGACATGAGCACTCCCGACCCCATCCCTCCCGCCGCACCGTCGGGGCAGCCGACGGACGGCTTCTTCGACTCGGTGCGCCGGACCGGCCTCTTCCGTGCGAACGACCGCTGGATCGGCGGTGTCGGCGCCGGGCTCGCCCGCCGTCTCGGCGTCGACCCCTTGGTCGTGCGCGGCCTGCTCCTCGTCTCGGTGCTGCTCGGCGGCCTCGGGCTCGCCCTCTACGCCGTGGCGTGGGTCCTGCTCCCCGAGGAGTCCGACGGCCGGATCCACCTCCAGGAGATCTTCCGAGGGCACGCCGACATCGCGGTCCTCGGCGCCGCCGTCCTGCTCGTCTCGGGCCTGACCATGACGTCCGGCCTGACCCCTGGCTGGTACCTGGGCGACTCGGACTGGTGGCGCGGCCTCGTCTGGCTCGGCGTCATCGTCACCGTCGTCGCCCTGATCGTCTCCCGCCGCCGCCCGCGGGACCCCCGTCCGGCCCCCGGGCCGACGACGACCCTGCGACCGGGTCAGGTCGCCACCACCACCTCAGCAGCTGCGCCGGAAGGACCGTTCATGTCGACCACACCGATGGCACCCGTACCACCCCGACCGGGAAGTGCGGCATCCGCAGGACCGCAGCAGAGCTGGTCGGCGCCCGCCGGCGGCCAGCAGCAGGGCTGGACCCCGCCGCCCGCCTGGGGCCCGGCCGTCGCAGGTCAGCCCGGCCGGCCGTCGGGACCCACCACGGCGCTCCCCCCGCAGGCACCGCGCGCCCCACGAGGGGCTGGTGCCGGCACGTTCGGCATCGTGGTCGCGCTGACGCTGATCGTGCTCGCGGGCCTGCTGTACGCCGACCGGCTCGGCGCCCTCGCGGCCCCGGTCGGGCTGACCACGCTCGCCGCCGCCGTGATCCTCCTCGGCGCAGCGATCGCCGTGGCAGGCCTGCGCGGCCGGACCGCCGGGGGGCTGAGCGTCCTCGCCGTCGTCCTGGCGCTCACCGCGGCCCCGATCGCGGCGAACCACCTCTACGACTGGCCGAGGGGCAACGGGAGCCAGGTCGCCTTCGGCGAGCTCGTCGAGCGACCGCTGACAGTGACGGAGGCAGAGCGGGGGTACACGCTCGGGATCGGCGACGCCCGGATCGACCTCACCGGGCTCCCCGAGGGCTCCGGAGAGGTCTGGGTACCGATCGACGCCGCAGTCGGCGACGTCACGGTGATCGTGCCCCGAGGAGCCTCCGTCTCCGCCGAGATCACCGTCGGCGCCGGGGACGTGACCTGGTTCGACGAGACGTCCAGCTTCGATCCCGCCGGTGACGGCAGGTCGACCGTCCTGCGGTCGAGGGAGGGCGACAGCACCGGAACCGAGCTGTCCCTGTTCATCTCCCTCGGGCTCGGGTCGCTCACCGTCGAGGAGTCGGGCCGATGACCACTCCTGCAGGACGCCACGACTCCGCACCCGAACCCGCACCCGCACCCGAACCTGACTCCGCACCCGAACCTGAGACCCAGGAGCACACCATGGACACCACCCTGCCCGAGCCGACCGATCAGCAGGCGACAGGGGCGCCGGGAGCCACCGGCTCGACCGAGCGCGAGTCACGAGCGGGCGAGACGCTTTCGGGCGCGACGACCCCGGCAACGACAGTCCCGGCCGCGACGACCCCGGCTGCGACGGGCGCAGGTGCTCCAGGCCGCTGGCCGGTCAGGGTCGGCACCGTCGTCTGGGGCCTGGTCGTCATGGTCGTGGGGGTGGGCCTGCTCGCCCTGGCCGCCGGCGCCGTTTTCGACGTCGAGCTCGCCGTGATCGCGCTCGTCGCCGCCGCGGGCGTCGCTCTCCTGGCGGGATCGCTCGTCAGCGCCGGTCGACGTCGACGCTGAGCCGTCCGGGCCCGGGCGCCGAGCGGAGGGCCGGCCCCGATCCCCGGACATGACGACGGCGGTCACCCCTGCAGGGGGGACCGCCGTCGTTCGTTCGTACGGGCTCAGACCGCCGCGGTGGGCGCGGTGGCCTCGACCTTCTTCGGCAGGACCGCGGTGAACGCGTAGCCGATGAGGATCAGCACGAGACCCACG
>NZ_JBFHHB010000272.1:0-4031 GCF_041597215.1 Actinotalea sp. | reverse complement strand
GCGGCACCGGTGCCGACGAGCACCGGTGCGACGGCCGCCGGCAGGGTGCGCGGGCGTGCGCCCTCGAGCCATTCGGCTGCGGTCGCCATCGGGTTCTCCTTCGGTTCCGGCTGGTGCTGCCTGCGCAGCAGTCCGCCTCGGTCCGTCAGGACCCGGCCGCTCGCCGTCGGACGGCAGCCCTGTCCACCTTCCCGGGCCCCCGCAGGGGCAACGCGTCGACGAGCACCAGCGCCCGCGGAGCCGAGGCGGAGCCAAGAGTACGGCTCACCGCCTCCCGGAGCGCTGCGAGGGTCGGCGCGGGGCCCGGGCCCGGGACCACGACGGCGGTCACGCGCTGCCCCCACTCGGCGTCCTGGACCCCGACGACGCAGACCTCGGCGACGCCCGGCACCCCGGAGAGCGCGCCCTCGACGGCGGTCGGGGCGACGTTGACGCCGCCGGTGACGATGACGTCGTCGTGCCGTCCGACGACCTCGAGGCGCCCGCCGCGCAGGCGGCCGAGATCGGCCGTGCGGAACCACAGCGCCCCGTCGGCCCCTCGCTCGAAGCCGTCGGTGCTGAGCCGACCCTCGACCAGGTACCCGGAGGCGAGCACGGGACCCGCGATCCGGATCACACCGTCGTCCAGGCCGACCTCGACGTCGTCCAGCGGCAGACCGTCGTAGACGCAGCCGCCGGCGGTCTCCGTCATGCCATACGTGGTCACCACGCGCAGACCCAGCCGCCTCGCGTCCTCCAGCAGCGCGGGGGAGGCGGCGGACCCGCCGACGAGGATGGCGTCGAACCGGAGCAGGGGGGTGAGCTCAGGGGGGAGTGCGCCGTCGGGTGAGGTCGTGGCCGCTCGCACGATCCGATGGAGCTGGGTCGGGACGAGCGCGGTGTAGAGGGGGCCGGTGCCCGCGGCAGCGGCGACGCTCGCGGCGAGGGCCTCGGGCGAGCCCCCGCTCAGCAGCGGGTCGGTCCCGGCGACGATCGAGCGCACCAGGACCTGCAGCCCCGCGACGTGGTCCAGCGGGAGGGCGAGGACCCACCGCCCCGCGCCGCCGAGCCGCTCGTGCGTGCGGTGGGCGGAGGCGCGCAGGGCGGCGGCACCGAGCAGCACCCGGCGAGGCGAACCGGTGCTTCCCGAGGTCCGGATCGCCAGGCAGGTGTCCTCGGCGACACGCTCGGGGAGGGGCTCGGGCGGGCCCGCCGTGGGAGCGAGCGCCGGGCCCGTCCCGCCGAGCGCCGCCTCGATCGCAGCGAGCAGCGCCTCGGGCCCGGGCACGGCCGCGTCGACGAGCCACGGCATGAGCGGATGGTCCACCGTGCCAGCGTAGGTGCGCCGTACAGTGGCCCGTGCGCCGCTCCGCGGCCGCCCCGCCAGGACCGGTGCAAGGAGTCGCAGTGCAGATGTCGATCGACCACCACCCGCGCGCGCCCCGCCGCGAGTCGGCGAGGAGCACGACGGGTGCGCGCCGGCCGCGCGTCGCCGGAGCTCTGGGCTCGGTCCTGCTCGCCTCCGCGCTCCTCGCCGCCTGCGGCACCCCGACGGTCGAGCCGGCACCGGCGGTGACCGTGACTCCGTCGATCGAGCCGAGCAAGCAGGCGCCGCCCACCCCGGAGGTCCCGGTGACCTGGCCGCTGACCGGGGTGGCGACCGACGAGCTCGTCGACCGTCCGGCCGTCTCGGTGAAGGTCGAGAACACCTCCTCCGCCCGCCCGCAATCCGGGCTCGAGCAGGCCGACGTCGTCTGGGAGACGATCGTCGAGTTCGAGGTCTCCCGGCTCGTCGCCGTCTACCAGTCGCAGGTCCCGACGGAGGTCGGCCCGGTGCGCTCGGTGCGGCCGATGGACATCCCCATCGCCGCGTCGCTGCACGGCCCGCTGGTCTTCTCCGGCGGGCAGGCCGGGATCCTCGCTCTCGTCCCCGCTGCGGGGATCCAGGCCATCAGCCACGACGCGGGTGCGGCCGGCCTCGCGCGTGTCTCGTGGCGGTCCGCACCGCACAACGTGTACGGGAACGTGGAGACGTTCATGGCGAGCGCTGACTCCACGCACAGCTCGGCGCCCCCGGAGCAGTTCGTCTTCGCGCGGAGCCTGGAGACCTCCGGGGCCGTGCTCTCCGGGACCCCCGCCACGACGATCTCCTTCCGCCTCTCCGCGCAGTCCAGCCCGAGCTGGACCTGGGACGAGGGAAGCAGCCTGTGGCTGCGGTCGGAGGGCTCGACCCCGGCCATGGCGAACAGCGGTGCGCGGCTGTCGGCGACCAACGTGGTGGCCGTCACCGCTCCGCACCCCGACTCGGGTTTCGACGCCCAGCAGGGCGCACCGGTCCCCACCTACTCCCTGGTCGGCGAGGGTCCGGTGACCGTCGCGACCGGCGGGCGCACCGTCGAGGGGACCTGGCGCAAGAGCGCGACGGACGAGCCGCTCCAGCTCTTCGACGCGGACGGCTCGCCGCTCCTCCTCGCACCGGGCGCGACCTGGGTCGAGCTCGTCCCGCAAGGGACCGGCTCGTTCACGGTCGGCTGACCGCGCGGTAGCGGCTCGGAGGAGCCATGGGCGGCCCGGAGGACGAGGCGAGGCGCAGTGCGCTGCGTGCCGAGGCCGCTGCCCACGTGCGGCTCGCCTTCGACCGCGCCCCGATCGGGATGACGGTGGCCCGGCTCGACCCGGGCCACGAGGGCGAGCTCCTGCTCGTCAACGAGGCCTTCGCCCGACTGCTCGGCACGACGCCGGCCGACCTCATCGGCCGGCGGGGCCCCGAGTTCTCGCTCCCCGAGGACCGGGTGGTCGACCTGCAGGTGATGGCCGATCTCGCGGTCAGACGCCACGGCACCAGCCGACGCGAGAAGCGGCTGCGTCGCGTGGACGGGACGATCGTCTGGGTGCGCACCACGATCACCCCGATCGTGACCGCCGGGCAGCCGGAGCTCCTGCTGGCCCATGTCGAGGACATCTCCGACCGCCGGGGCGTCGAGGAGGAGCTCGCGCGCCGGGCGCTGTACGACGGTCTGACCGGGCTGCCGAACCGCGCCCTCCTGGTGGACGTCATCGAACTCGCCGAGCACCAGGAGGACGACGGACGCGGCCGGTTCGCCGTGCTGTACCTCGATCTCGACCGCTTCAAGGACGTCAACGACACCCTGGGGCACGCGGCGGGGGACGAGGTCCTGCGCGAGGTCGCGGGCCGGCTGGGCGCGGTGACCGCCGGGGACACGGACGCCCTCGCCGCCCGCCTCGCCGGTGACGAGTTCGTCGTGGTCACCCGGGTGGCGGACGAGCCGGCGGCGCGGGAGCTCGCGGCGCGGCTGTACGACACGGTGGCCCGGCCCATCGTCGTCGCCGAGCGCGCCCTGGTCGTCCGGCCGAGCATCGGGATCGCCCTGGCGGACGGTAGGCGGACGGGTGCCGAGGGGCTGCTGCACCGGGCCGACGCGGCGATGTACCACGCGAAGCACCGCGTCCGGCAGCCGTGGGCCGTGTACGACGAGGAGCTGGACGCGATCACGGCGCGACGGATCTCGGTCGAGGAGGACCTGCGCGCCGCGCTCGCCTTCGAGCGGTTCCGCCTGCTCTACCAGCCCGTCGTCGACCTCGCCGACGGGCGGGTCGTCGCGGCGGAGGCCCTGCTCCGGCTGGAGCACCCGGACCGGGGACTGCTCTCGCCGGCGGCCTTCATCGACACGGCAGAGGACTCCGACCTCATCCTCCCGATCGGCGCATGGGTGGTGGACGAGGCCACCCGTCAGCTCGTGCAGTGGCAGCGCCGGCGGCCCGACCTCCAGATGGCGGTCAACGTCTCGGCGCGCCAGGTGCGGCATCTCGAGCTCATGGACCTCGTCATGGGGTCGGCGCGCCGCCACGGGGCGGACCCGGCCGACCTCCACCTGGAGATCACCGAGCGGGTCCTCCTGGAGGCGAACGACGACGTCCTCGCCCAGCTGCGCGCCGTCACGGACCTCGGCTGCGAGCTCGCCATCGACGACTTCGGGACGGGGTACTCCTCCCTCGCGTACCTCACCCGGTTCCCCGTCACCGCGCTCAAG
>NZ_JBFHHB010000271.1:0-4075 GCF_041597215.1 Actinotalea sp. | reverse complement strand
GGCACGGTCACGACCCGGCGCGGGGCGAACATCTCGGTGTAGGCGGCGACCGCGGCGTCGTCGTGCTGGTCGTCGAAGACCGGCAGCACGACGATGTCGTTGCCGATGTAGGAGTTCACGTAGGAGCCGGCGAGCCGGTCCCCCTCCTCGCGCGGGAGCGTGCCCTGCACGGCGTCGACGCCGGCCGCCTCCTCCGCGGTGATGAACACCGGTCCGGGCTGCTGGAGCTTGACCACCTCGAGCGTGCGGCCCTTCGCGTCCGTGAGGGACTCGAGGATCGTCAGGGCAGCCATGGACCGCTCGTACTGCGGGTCGGTCTCGTCGTCCGTCCAGGTGAGCATGACCTGGCCGGGGCGGGTGAACCGGCAGAAGTTGTCGATGTGCCCGTTCGTCTCGTCGAGGTACACGCCGTACGGGAGCCAGATGACGACCTCGACGCCGAGGTAGTCCTTGAGCAGCGCCTCGATCTCCTCCCGGGACTTGTCCGGGTTGCGCCCCTCGGAGAGCAGGCACTCCTCGGTGACCAGGAGTGTCCCCTCGCCGTCGACGTCGATCGCGCCGCCCTCCAGGACGAACGGCGCCTTGTAGCGGTCGGCACCCTCGATCTCGCAGACCTTGCGGGCCACGGCGTCGTCCTGCGCCCAGGGGAAGTACAGGCCGTCGACCAGCCCGCCCCAGGCGTTGAAGTCCCAGTCCACGCCACGGACGTCACCCTGGTCGTCGACGACGAAGGTCGGCCCGCAGTCGCGGATCCAGGAGTCGTCGTTGGACATCTCCACGACCCGGATCTGCTCGGGCAGCTCGCTTCGTGCGTTGTCGTACTGGCGGGCCGAGACCGCAACCGTGACCTGCTCGGTCTGCGCGATCGCGGTGGCGACCGCGGCGAAGGCCGCCTGGGCGGGCTTGCCGCCGAGCCGCCAGTTGTCCGGGCGCTCCGGCCAGAGGAGCCAGGCTCCGCTGTGGTGCGCCCACTCCCCCGGCATCCGGTAGCCGTCAGCCGCAGGGGTCGAGTCGATGGTGCGAGCCATGATGCGTCAGCCTCTCGTGATCAGTTCTCGACGTCAGCGAACTGACGACGCAGGGTATCGGGGTCCTCGCCACGCCCGAGCTGCGGCGGGTCCACTGCGGGGACTTCCAGCAGAAGTACTCCTGGAAGCCGACGGTCACGGCAACGCCCACGAGGATCGAACCGGTCACCGCGAAGGAGAAGTCCCAGGGGTTCCACACGAAGAACACAGCGGCGAGTGCGAGGAGGACGGTGGGGACCCACGTCAGGGCCCAGGTGAGGTCGAAGCCGCCCGGGACGCGGTAGTGGCGCGCCCGGTTCGACGGGCGTGCCATGGTCGGCGTGCCATGGTCGGCGTGCCCGTCTCCAGGCTGCGGACGTCGACTCGGCGGCCCGGGCATGCGCCATCGGCTGCAGGAGCAGGTCGTTGCGATCGGTGACGAGGAGGTCGTCGAGCCGAGCGGGACCTCTGCAGCGGCCGCGACGGCGCGGTGGGTCACAGCACCCGAGCCGCCCCTGCCGAAGACCCGTACCGGCGTCGAGCCCGCCCCCGTCAGGACCCTGCTGGCGACGGACCTCAGCGCAGGTAGGGCCGCAGCCGGGGCAGGTCGGCAGGGCCGAGGCGATCGGCAGCGGTCTGCGCCTGGTGCCACAGCGGGTACCTCAACGGCTCGGCGCTCACGGCGTCCAGCCGCGCGATCTCCTCGGCGCTCAGCACGAGGTCGCCGGCGGCGAGGCTGTCGCGCAGCTGCTCGGTGGTGCGCGCCCCGACGATGAGCGAGGTCACCCCCGGCTTGGTCAAGGTCCACGCGAGGCTGACCCGCGCCGCCGAGACGCCGTGGTCCGCGCCGATCGCGACGGCGGTCTCGATGATGTCGTAGAGCGTGGCCTCGTCGTGCACCGGCGGCTCGGACCAGTCGGTCAGGTGACGGCTGCCCTCGGGTGCGGAGCCGTCCCTGCGGTACTTGCCGGAGAGCAGCCCCCCGGCGAGCGGGCTCCACACGAGGACGCCGAGCCCCTGGTCGAGGGTGACGGGCACGAGCTCGTCCTCGGGATGCCGGTTGTGCAGCGAGTAGTAGATCTGCTGGCTGACGAAGCGTTCGTACCCCCGCAGGGTCGAGACGCCGAGCGCCTTCATCAGGTGCCAGGCGGAGTAGTTCGAGACCCCGATGTAGCGGACCTTCCCGCTGCGCACCATGTCGTCGAGGGCGCTGAGGGTCTCCTCCAGCGGGGTGATCCCGTCCCACTCGTGCACCTGGTACAGGTCGATGTGATCCGTGCCCAGCCGGCGAAGGCTCGCCTCGACCGCACGCACGAGGTGGTGCCGCGACAGGCCCGCATCGTTCGGCCCGGCGCCCATGGCCATGCGCGCCTTGGTCGCCACGAGCCACTCGTCGCGCTTGGCGCCGAGCGCCTTGCCCAGGATCTCCTCCGAGGCGCCGTCGGAGTAGACGTCGGCCGTGTCGACGAGGTTGACCCCCGCCTCGTGCGCGACGTCGAGCTGCTCACGCGCGCCCTCGACGCCGATCTGACCGATCACGCTCGCCCAGCCGGTGCCGCCGAAGCCCATCGTGCCGAGGGTGAAGGTCGAGACCCGCAGTCCCGAGCGACCGAGCTGCCTGTACTCCATGAGGGACTCCTCGTCGTCGTGGCCCTGGCCTCGCGCGGGTGACCCCGCCGGGCCCCGCAACTGTCTCCCTCCGGTGGCGGAGCTGTCCAACGTGCCGGAGCGATCGCACTGTGCACCCGGGGCGATGCCTGAAGCGACGGCGGAGCGTTCGACTCCTGGTCATCCGTACGCCCCCCTGGCGTCACCGTGCGGGCACCCGCCCCTGGTGACCTGGACCCTGTGCGCGTCGCGATCGTCACCGAGTCGTTCCTCCCGCAGGTGAACGGGGTCACGAACTCCGTCCTGCAGGTCCTGCGACACCTCCGGCGCGAGGGTCACGACGCCCTGGTCCTGGCCCCCGGAGATCCCCCGCGCCGGGTGCACGGGGCCCGCGTCGTCGCGCTGCGCTCCATCCCGTTGCCCGGATACACGCAGTTCCGGCTGGGAGTGCCGACCGCACGTGCCATCGCTCGAGAGCTCGAGGCCTTCGCCCCGGACGTGGTGCACCTCGCCTCGCCGTTCACCACCGGCAACCCCGCCGTTCGTGCGGCCGGCCGCCTGGACCTCCCCGTGGTGGCGGTCTACCAGACCGACATCGCCGGGTTCGCTCAGCGCTACGGGTTCCCCGGCGCGGCGGATGCGACCTGGCGCTGGGTCCGGTCCATCCACGACCACGCGGACCGCACGCTCGCCCCGTCCACGATCGCCGCGACCGACCTGGCCGAGCACGGGGTCGACCGCGTGCACCTGTGGCGCCGCGGAGTGGACACCGCGGCATTCAGCCCTCGGCACCGTGACGCGCGATGGCGGCGCCGGCTGGCCCCGCGCGGAGAGGTCCTCGTCGGTTTCGTCGGACGACTCGCCGCCGAGAAGCAGATCGAGGACCTGCGCGGGGTGGACGCGCTCGACGGCGTCCGCGTCGTGGTCGTCGGCGCAGGGCCCGAGGAGGCGGCGCTGCGCGGCGCCCTTCCCCGAGCGTCGTTCCTGGGGCAACTGACCGGCCCGGCGCTCTCGCGTGCGGTCGCCTCGCTCGACATCGCGGTGCAGACGGGCCCCTACGAGACCTTCTGCCAGTCAGCGCAGGAGGCGATGGCGAGCGGGGTCCCCGTGGTGGCCGTCGGTGCCGGCGGGGTGGCCGAGCTCGTCGAACCGAGCCGCACCGGCTGGCTCTACCCCCCGGGAGACCTGGACGCGCTGACCGCGCGGGTCGCCGACCTGGCGGGCGACGCGGCCAAGAGGCGGGCGATGGGCCGCGCCGCGCAGGAGGCGGTGCGTTCGCGCACCTGGCCAGTGGTGTGCGAACAGCTGATGGACCACTACGTCGCGGCGATCACCCGGCGTCGCGCCGGGTCCGTCCGGGTCTGATCCGGGTGCCCACCGCCCACCCCGCCCCCGCGTGCTCGACGTCCCACACCCGCCCGAGGATCGGAGCCGTCCGATGAGCACCCTCCAACGTCCGG
>NZ_JBFHHB010000270.1:0-4080 GCF_041597215.1 Actinotalea sp. | reverse complement strand
GGGCCAGCCCGGTCAGCCGGCGCCGCAGCAGCCGTGGCAGGGCCAGCCGGCCCAGCAACAGCCGTGGCAGGGCCAGCCCGGCCAGCAGCCGGGGCAGCAGCAGCCCTGGCAGGGCCAGCCGGCCCAGCAGCAGCCCTGGCAGGGCCAGGCGGGCCAGCCCGCACCCCAGCAGGCGTGGCAGGGCCAGCCGGGCCAGCCCGGTCAGCCCTACGGCTACCAGCCCGCCGGGACCCCGCCGAGCTCCAACGGCAAGAAGGTCCTGATCATCGTCGCGATCGTGCTCGGGGTGCTGCTGCTCCTCGGGGTGGGAGCGGCGTTCGCGCTCAGGGCCCTTGTCGGTGGCGCCATCGAGTCCTACTCCTCCACGGCCTCCTCCGCGGCCGAGACGATGTTCGGCTCCGGCCAGGAGTACGGCGACAACGCCGAGCTCGACGCGCTGTGGGACCAGTGCGAGGCGGAGGACTGGTCGGCCTGCGACGAGCTCTACCTGTCGTCCGCCATCGGCTCGGACTATGAGGCCTTCGGCGGGAGCTGCGGCGGTCGGGTCGACGAGGCCGCGGGCAGCTGTGCGGTGTTCAACGGCGAGGAGCCGGACTACTCCTTCGACGAGGGCGTCACCACCTACGGTGACGACCCCGAGCTCGACGCGCTGTGGGACGCCTGCGCCGCCGGTGACATGGTCGCCTGTGACGACCTGTACTTCGCGGCGCCCTTCGACTCGGAGTACGAGCGCTTCGGCGACAGCTGTGGTGGGACCCGTGAGGAGGGTCTCGGGGAGTTCTGCGGATAGTGGTGGTCGACACCGCGCGACAGCGGGGTAAGGTGTCGACCGTGCGCCACCTCCTTCTCGGGCAGCCTGGTCTGCTTCTTGGTCGCCGCGGCGAGGCCTTCTAGGCCGGATCCTCGCCGCGGTGGTTCGGCGTCCCTGGCCGCGACCTGAACCCGAGCGCACCACGAGGATCACGATGACCATCACCCCTGACGCCCCCGCTGCCACCAACGCGCAGCAGCCCTCGCCGATGCCGGTGCACCGTTACCGGCCGTACCACGAGCAGTTCGTCGTCGACCTGCCCGACCGCACCTGGCCGACCAAGCATGCCGAGGTCGCCCCGCGCTGGTGCGCCGTCGACCTGCGCGACGGCAACCAGGCCCTCATCGAGCCGATGAACCCCGAGCGCAAGCTGCGGATGTTCGAGCTGCTCGTCGACATGGGCTACAAGGAGATCGAGGTCGGGTTCCCGTCCGCCTCGCAGACGGACTTCGACTTCGTCCGCATGCTCATCGAGACGAACCGCATCCCGGACGACGTCGTGATCCAGGTGCTCACGCAGGCACGCGAGCACCTCATCGAGCGCACCTACGAGTCGATCGCCGGCGCGAAGAACGCGATCGTGCACCTGTACAACTCGACGAGCACGCTGCAGCGCGAGGTCGTGTTCCGTACCGACGAGGACGGCGTGCTCGACCTGGCCGTCTCCGGGGCGCACCTGTGCAAGAAGTACGAGGAGCTCATCCCCGACACCGAGGTGTTCTACGAGTACTCCCCGGAGTCCTACACGGGAACCGAGCTCGAGTTCGCGGTCCGTGTGTGCAACGCCGTTCTCGACGTGTTCCAGCCGACGGCGGCGAAGCCGGTGATCATCAACCTGCCGGCGACCGTCGAGATGGCGACCCCCAACCTCTACGCGGACTCGATCGAGTGGATGAGCCGCCACCTGCACCACCGCGAGCACGTCGTCCTGTCGCTGCACCCGCACAACGACCGCGGCACGGCAGTCGCCGCCGCGGAGCTCGGCTACCTGGCGGGGGCCGACCGCATCGAGGGCTGCCTGTTCGGCAACGGTGAGCGGACCGGGAACGTCTGCCTGGTGACGCTGGGCATGAACCTGGCGAGCCAGGGCATCGACCCGCAGATCGACTTCTCGGACATCGACCACGTGCGGCGCACCGTCGAGCACTGCACGCAGCTGCCCGTCCACGAGCGGCACCCCTACGGAGGCGACCTCGTCTACACGGCCTTCTCCGGATCGCACCAGGACGCGATCAAGAAGGGCTTCGAGTCGATGTCCGTCCGCGCGGCCGCCGAGGGCGTCGAGGTCGACGACCTCGAGTGGGCGGTGCCCTACCTGCCGATCGACCCGAAGGACGTCGGCCGGTCGTATGAGGCCGTCATCCGGGTGAACTCCCAGTCCGGCAAGGGCGGGATGGCGTACCTGATGAAGAACGAGCGGCACCTGGACCTGCCGCGCCGGCTGCAGATCGAGTTCTCCCGCGTGGTCCAGGTCTACACCGACACCTCGGGCGCCGAGGTGACGGCGGACGACCTGTGGCGCGTCTTCACCGACGAGTACCTGCCGGCAGACCCGAGCAGCGGGCTCGAGCCGTGGGGCAGGTTCGCGCTGCGGGGGTCGAGGACGGTCTCGGTCGAGGACGGCCCCGACAAGCTCGCCGTCGACGTGGTCGACGACGGCGTGGAGCGGACGCTGGAGGGCAGCGGGAACGGTCCGCTCGACGCCTTCGTGCAGACGCTGGCCGGCCTCGGGACCTCGGTGGAGATCCTCGACTACGCCGAGCACGCGCTGTCGACCGGCGGGGACGCCACGGCCGCCGCGTACGTCGAGTGCGCGGTGGGGGACCAGGTCCTGTGGGGAGTGGGGATCGACCCGTCGATCACCACCGCGTCGTTCAAGGCGATCATCTCCGCGGTGAACCGCTCGCTGCGCTGAGTCCCGGTCCTGGTCCCGGAAGAGCACCGGGACCAGGACCGCGCACTACCCGTGCGGGTGCTCTCGTCGCCGTGCCCTGGCTCCGCGACGGATCTCCTTCCGGTACTCCGACCGGAGCCGCACGTCCACCCGGCGGGCCTGGAAGGACGCCTCGCGCTCCAGCGCGCGGTGGCTCTCCCAGCGCCGGGCGGGCACGGTTCCGTCGGCGACGGCGGCGAGGACGGCGCAGCCCGGCTCGACCGTGTGACCGCAGTCGGTGAACCGGCAGTGCGCGGCGAGGGCTGAGATCTCGGCGAAGAGGCTGTCGAGGTCCTCGTCGCCCTGGAGCCCGACCGAGCGGAGCCCCGGGGTGTCGATCACGGCGCCCCCGCCCGGCACGGCGTGCAGCTCGCGCGTCACGGTCGTGTGCCGGCCCTTGCCCTCGGCCCCGAGAGAACGGGTGGGCATGACGTCCTCCCCGACCAGGGTGTTGAGCAGGGTGGACTTGCCCACGCCCGAGGCACCGAGCAGGGCGATGGTGGCGCCCTCGCGGAGCCAGCCGCGCACGGGGTCGAGGCCGTCGCCGAGGGTCGCGGCGACGGCGAGCACCTCGCAGCCCGGCGCGCAGGGCCGGACCTCCCGTACCGCGCGGTCGGGATCGGGGTGCAGGTCGGCCTTGGTGAGCAGCACCACCGGTCGCGCACCGGAGGCCCAGGCCAGGGCCAGGAGGCGCTCGATCCGACCCAGGTCGAGATCGGGGACCATGGCCTGCACGACGGCCACCACGTCGGCGTTCGCCGCGAGCACCTGAGATCGGGAGGTGCCGGCCACGGAGAGCCTGCGGAGCTCGGTCCGGCGGGGCCGGATCTCCACGAGCTGTCGTTCGCCGTCGCGGGCGCCTGGGCCCAGCAGCACCCAGTCGCCCGCGGCCGGGGTGGCGGCGGGGTCGACGGCTGCCGCGCGAGTGACCGCCGCCGACCAGGGTGCGGTGAGCGGGGTCGAGGGCGTGCCGTCGAGGACGACCTCGCAGGAGCCGCGGTCCACACGGACGACGCGTCCCAGCGAGAGGTCAGTGGTCAGGTGAGAAGAGGAGGGGTCCAACGGTCGGCCTTTCGACGGGCCGGGAGCTCGTGGTGCCGCCGGCCGGGGAAACGGGTGGTCCGGGTGCTGGCATCCATGGCTGGTCTCCGTCCTGGGGTCGGTGCGCTCTGCTGGTCGGGACGCTACCGACGCGGTGCCCGCCCCGTCGCGGCTATTTCGGCCGGTGGCCCTGCGCGGGCGTGCCTGCCGGGCACCGTGTCGGTGCGCAGGGGAGAATGGCGGGGTGAGCCTCTACCGCGACGAGGCGATCGTGCTGCGCACCCAGAAGCTGGGC
>NZ_JBFHHB010000269.1:0-4090 GCF_041597215.1 Actinotalea sp. | reverse complement strand
CGGGGTCGCCGGTTACCTGCATGACGACGGCCATCCCGGCGACGGCAGTGCCGAGCATGGCCATCCACCCCGCCACGGCGTACGTGGCCCGCTGCACTCCGGGTGCGCGACGGAGGGTCCCCCATCCCACCGCCAGGAGGGCCGGCACGACCAGGCCGAGATCCATCAGCTTGACCAGCCAGAACACCACGGGATCAGCGAGGTACTCCGGAGCGCTCGGCTGCGCGCTCCAGGCGTCCAGGAGACCGGGGAGGTGCAGGCCGAGCGCGAGGAACCCCGCGACGACCAGGGCGAACGTCCCCAGCGCCCGGTTCACCCCTCGGCCGGGAGCAGGCAGTCGTTCGAGGTCGATCGCGTTCCAGGCACGGACACCGATGAGGAGCGCGAGGACGAGGAGGCCCAGGTAGAGCGGGAAGAACCGCTCGCTGTTGCCCGGGTAGCGACCGGGGTCGCCACCCAGGGCGAGCTGGGTGGCGGTGTAGGCGATGTAGCCCGCGGGCCCGAGGGCGAGCACCGCACCAGCCCGGTGCCGGAGCAGGACCAGGACACCGGCGAGGATGCTGACGGGCGCGACGACGGTCAGGCCCGCGACATCCCCGCCGGCGATCTGGTTCAGCGCGCCGGGCGAGACGTGATAGACGATCACGTCGGCGACGAGGGGGCCGAGGAGGGCCACCGCAGCAGTCCCCGCACCGGCGGCGATCAAGGCGCCGGCGAGGACCCGGTCCCGGGCCGGCGCCGCCGATCCCCTCATGGCCCTTCCCTGCGAGGCGTTCGTCGGCATGGTGGTCATTCCCGTACTTCTTCCGTGTGAGTGGGTGACGAGGGCGGACGGTCCTGGCCGTCCTGTGTGCCGTAGCGAGCCAGGACCAGGTCGACGGCAGTCCGGGGGTAGTCGGCGGAGATGGGCTCACCCGTGATGAGGACGCCGAAGTACACCGGTCCCGCGAGCGCGTTCACGACGGCATCCACATCGGTGTCCGCGCTGAGCTCACCTCGCGCGATGCCGCGGTCGACCGCTGCACGCCACCGGCGCTGGTTGGGCCCGATGATCAGCTCGCGGTAGCTCGCGGCGAGGGCCGGGTCGGCAGCCATCTCGGCGACCAGCCCCGGCAGGACCCGACCGAGCGGGGTGCGGCTCAGCAGGTCGATCAGCTCCCCGATGAGGGCCCGAAGGTCCTCGGCCACCCCGCGGTCCCCCGTGGCGACGTCGGGCCGCATCTGGGTCACCATCGCCTCGACGACCAGCTGGGACTTCTGCGCCCACCGCCGGTAGACCGCAGGCTTGCTCACACCCGCTCGGCGGGCGACCTCCGCCACGGTGAGCCCCACGTAGCCGACCTCGGCCAGCAGGGCGATCGTCGCGTCGAGGATCATCCGGTCCATCTCCGGGTCGCGGGGACGCCCGCGGTCGCTGCCGTGACCGCCCGGGCGACGCGGCCCACGAGCCTGCTCCGTCACCGGACAGCCTCCCTCTTTTACGATCCTGACCGTAACGTAACAAGAGCGCGCTGCTCTCGCAACACCTGGGTGCGTCTTCAGCTGAACGACGGCGGCGCCCCTCGGCACCACCGTCGCCGACGAGAGCGCACCGCCTCCGATGAAGAGTTGCTGAAGATCTCCACCCGAAGCCCGGATGCCCGGGTCGGACTCACCCGCGCGCGGATAGCGTCGGCACACGCCCCTGGCGTTGCGAGCCACCAGACGACCCTGACGAGAGGGAGACGAACCCGATGCTCACGGCCTCGATCACCGCCGCCCCCGCCGTGGTCTCCGGCTCCCTGCTCCGCCCGCACGACCGAGCCCGGCGGACCCCCCTGACCGCCGATCGGCCGCGGTCCCCTGCGGCGGCCGATCGGCTCCCTCCCTCGACGAGACCGTGATGCCGGTCGTCGACCTGCCCGTCAAGGGCATGACCTGCCAGGCCTGCGAGGTCCGCGTCACGAAGGCGCTCCGAGCCGTCCCGGGCGTCCAGCGGGTCACCGTCTCGGTCCGCAGCGGGGTGGCGCGGGTCCACACCACCACCTCGGTGCCTCGCGGACGCCTGGACCAGGCGATCGTCAGAGCCGGGTACGAGCCCGGACGCGACGACTCCGGGTGGCTGAGCACCGACCCGGCCGTATGGCGCGATGTCGCCGTCGGCGTGGGGGCCGTCGTCGTGCTCGGGCTCGCCCTGCGGGCCAGCGGCCTGACCTCGCTCGCTGACCAGGTCGGCGTCATGGCCACGTCCGGCAGCCTGGCGATGGTCGTCCTGCTCGGCGTCGCCGCGGGCCTGTCGACCTGCATGGCCCTGGTCGGCGGCCTGGTCCTGGCGGTCTCGGCGCGGCACGCCGAACGGTGGCCGCAGGCGACCGCGGCGCAGCGACTGCGTCCCCAGCTGGCCTTCAACACCGGCCGGGTCGTGGGTTTCGGGCTGCTCGGAGCCCTGCTCGGTGCCGCAGGATCGGCGTTCAGCCTGTCCGGGCCCGCCCTGGCGGTCGTGATGATCGCCGTCTCGCTGGTGATGGGCTCGGTAGGCCTCAGGCTGACCAGCGTGTCCCCACGGTTGTCCCGCGGTGGGACCCTGGCGCTGCCCCCGGCACTGGCCAGGGCCGTGCGTCTCGATCGTGTCGACGGCCCCTACAGCGACCACCGCGCCGCGCTGGCGGGCGTCGGGACCTTCCTGCTCCCCTGCGGGTTCACCCAGGCGGTCCAGGTCTACGCGATGTCCACCGGGAGCCCGGCGCGGGCCGGGACGATCATGGCCCTCTTCGCCCTGGGCACCGTCCCCGGCCTGCTCGGCATCGGCAGCCTCGGCGCGGCCGTCAGGGGTGCCCATGCCCGCCGCTTCTTCCGGTTCGCGGGCGTGGCGGTCCTGGCCTTCGCTGCCGTCAACGTGACCGGAGCGCTCGCCGTCCTCGCCCCCGGGCTCCTCGCGCCCGCGGCCGCCGTCTCGACGTCCCCGACCGGCGGACTGAGCGAGAACGTCACGCTGGACGGTGACATCCAGGTCCTGCGCACCACCCAGGTCGCCAACGGGTACGAGCCCTCCGCCGCCACCGTCTACGTCGACCGTGAGGTGCGCTGGGAGATCGACTCCACCGCCATCAGCTGCGCAGCGTCGATCTACGCGCCGGAGCTGGGCATCGAGCCCGTGGTGCTCGACCCGGGCCTCAACGTGCTCACGTTCACCCCCACCCGGACCGGCGACCTGCGCTACTCCTGCGGGATGGGCATGTACTGGGGATCGGTCACCGTCATCGACGAGCCCCCGAGCACGGCGGGCTGACCGGGCCGCTCGCGGACCGTGGCGGCGTGGAGGGTCTGCCGCGGAGCAGTGGTCAGACGCTGCCTGCCGACTCCACGACCAGGACGCGGGCCTCGCCGATCGGCGAGGCGACGTGCTCGGTCCCGACGGACGCGTAGAAGATGTCGCCGGTCTCGAGGACCGTGGAGGACTCGGCCCCGTCCTGGCGGTACCGCATCTCCACCCGACCGTCGAGCACGACGAACACCTCGGCTCCGTCGTTCACGTGCCACTGGTAGGGCTCGTCGGTCCAGTGCAGTCGCGTGGTGATGCCGTTCATCTCCGCGATGGGCAGAGCACCCCAGGCTCGGCCGGCGGTGAACTCTCGGCTCCGGATGATCCTCATCGCTCCGCCTCTCCTCGATCCTCGGCGGGCCACCGTGGCGCGCGCCGGCTCGCGCGGCAGGCTACGCCCCCAGCAGCACCACATCCAGACGGCGCGGACCGTGCACACCCTCCACGCGACTGAGCTCGATATCGCTCGTCGCGCTGGGGCCGGAGACCCAGGTGAGCGGGCGGGTCACGTCGAGTCGGCGCATCGCCGCGGGCAGCCCACGCACGACGTCCTCGGCCCGCACGATGCACACGTGATGGTCGGGCACGAGCGAGATCGCACGGCGGCCCTGGTCGGGCCCGGCGTCGAGCACGATCGTGCCGGTCTCGGCGATCGCGAGCCTGCTCGCGGTCACGACGGCCTCCGCCAGGTCGAGGTCGGCCAACGGGACGGGATCGGCGGCGGTGTCGACGAGCAGCTCGACGCCCGAGCGCTCGGCCTCGGCCAGCCAGCCCCGGTCGAGCCCCTCG
>NZ_JBFHHB010000268.1:0-4112 GCF_041597215.1 Actinotalea sp. | reverse complement strand
TAGAGTTTCGGCGGTCATAGCGAGAGGGAAACGCCCGGCTCCATTCCGAACCCGGAAGCTAAGCCTCTCTGCGCCGATGGTACTGCACCGGGGACGGTGTGGGAGAGTAGGTCGCCGCCGAACATCCATTCAGAAAGGGCCACCCCGGCAACGGGGTGGCCCTTTTCTGTTCCCCCGAAGTCGCCGGGAGGGCTTCCACGATTCCGGCCGCACAGTATGCGGTGACGGCGCGGGGCCCCTGGTAGACGTGGGGTCCCCGATGAGCGCGGAACGGCTGGTGGAAGCGGAACGGCTGGTGAGCGTGGGCCGCCCTGCGAGCGTGGGCCGCCCTGCGAGCGTGTGATCCGGCCTCCTACCCCGCCCGCGGGCCGGCGTGCCGGATGGTCGCTCGACCCTCAACTTCTGGCGCCAGGGGCCGATGGGCAGACAGGTGGTCCTGCCGGACGGCCGTCCTGACCACGGAGCGCGAGGTGAGCGGGCATGCCCACGGTGATCGCCCGGGTGAGCTCGGTGCTGCGGTGGACAGAGCGTCCGGAGGTCGCGGCCCTGGTGCTCGCCAACGTCGTGATGGCGCTGGCGGGTATCGGTTCGCTGTTGGCGCCGTTCAGTCCCACCTCACCGCGCGGACTGACGGCCGCCGGAGTCGTCGTGTGTCTGACGACCGCCGGCATGCTCCTCGGATTCGCCGATCGGCTGCGGCCGGGGCACCTACACGCCGCCGTCGGAGTGGGAACGGTCCTGTTCACTGGCTTCGTCGCCAGTACGACGACGCCGGCCGGGACGGTCGTGACGGCGCTCGGCTACTTCTGGATCGCTGTCTACTGCGCGCTGTTCGTCGGCCGCCATGCTCTCGTGGTGCACCTGGTGGTCATCGGCGCGGGTATGGCGCTCGCGTTGGCGGCCGCGGGTGCCGTCGCGCCCGTGCACACCTGGGTCCTGATGATGACGACCGTCGTCGGCGTGAGCACCGTCCTCGAGTCGATGGTCGGTGCCCTGCGACGGCTCGCGACGCGTGACCCGCTGACCCGCGTGCTCAACAGACGAGCGTTCGTCGACGAGGCTCGTCGAGGGATCGCCCGGGCCGCCCGCACGGGTACGCCCATCTCGGTTGCGATGATCGACTTCGACGGCTTCAAGGCGATCAACGACTCCCTCGGTCATGCGGCCGGTGACCAGGTGCTCATCTCCTCGACGGAGGCGTGGCGGGGGATGCTCCGCGCCGATGACCAGCTCGGGCGGCTCGGCGGTGACGAGTTCCTTGTCCTGCTGCCGGGATCGGACCTGGAGTCCGCGCACCAGGTGGTCGCGCGGCTTCGTGCCGTGTCGACACATCCCTGGACCGCTGGGCTCGCCCAGTGGGACGGCGATGAGGTCGACGGGTGGCTCCGCCGTGCCGATGTCGCACTCTACGGTGCGAAGGATCGGGCGCCGGCGCCCGGGAAGGTCCGTTCGCGACCCAGGCCGCGGTGACCGGGCGAGCCCGGTCCGCAGGTCACTCCAGGTCGTTCAGGAAGTCCTCGACCGCGATCAGGTGCGCGGACATCCGGACGCGCGCCCGGTCGACGTCCCCGTCGACCACGGCGGCGAGGATCGCCCTGTGCTCCCGGAGGGAGCGCGCGTCCGCGTCCGGCTCGCTCAGTCCGCGCCGGAGGCGGTGCCGGGCCGTCCTGCCGCCGAGGGCGTCGATGAGCGCCGCGAGGACGGGGTTGCCGGCCGCCCTGGCCACGTGGTGGTGGAACGCGAGATCGGACGCGATCAAGGCGTCGTGATCGGTGCCGGCAGCACCGTCCATGGCAGCAGCGGCCGCGTCGAGCGCCTCGCCCGCGGCCATCAGCTCGGCACCGGGTGGGTGGGCCGCCGCCGCGGCCAGGGCGGCGGCCTCCGTCTCGAGCATGCGACGCACGGCGTGGACGTGCGCCGCGTGGCCCGCGGACTGGAGCTCGACGACGAGACCGAGCGGGCCAGCCAGGAGGCTCGGGTCGAGAGTGGTCACGTACGTCCCCGCGCCCTGGCGCGTCTCGAGCACACCGAGAACGGACAGCGCTCGCACGCCTTCGCGCAGCGAGCTGCGGGAGACCCCGAGCGTCTCGGCGAGATCCTTCTCGACCGGCAGCCGGTCCCCGGGCCCGAGGCGACCGTCGAGGATCATCGCCGTGATCCGGTCGACCACCTCATCGGTGCGGGACATGCCAGGAGTATGCCCGGCCGGGCGGCCGACGGAGCTCACGGCGTCGCGAGCCGGCCGGCCCAGTAGGGGCCGTCAGGGAAGCGGAACTCCGCCACGGACTCGGGGCGCATCCGGGTCGAGTAGCCCGGTAGCCGGGGAGGGACGTAGGCCGCGTCGCGCACGGTCACGGGCTCGACGAAGTGCTCGTGCAGGTGGTCGACGTACTCGGTGATCCGGCCCTCGCGGGTCCCCGAGACCGCCACGAAGTCGAGCATGGAGACGTGCTGGACCATCTCGCACAGACCCACCCCGCCCGCGTGCGGGCAGACGGGCACGTCGAAGGTCGCCGCGAGCAGCAGGACCGCCACGATCTCGTTCAGGCTCGCGAGCCGGCCGGCGTCGAGCTGGCAGTAGTCCATCGCCCCTGCCTGCATGAGCTGCTTGAACATCACCCGGTTGTGGCAGTGCTCTCCGGTCGCGACACCCACCGGGGCCACCGCTCGCTTGATGGCGGCGTGGCCGAGCACGTCGTCCGGGCTCGTCGGCTCCTCGATCCAGAGCAGGTCGAAGGGAGCGAGAGCGCTGGTCCACTCGATCGCCTGCGGCACGTCCCACACCTGGTTGGCGTCGATCATCAGGATGCGGTCCGGGCCGATCACCTCACGAGCGATCCCGCACCGGCGGATGTCCTCCTCGAGGTTCGCGCCCACCTTGAGCTTGATGTGCCGGTAGCCCTCGTCGATCGCCTCCTGGCACAGCCGCCGCAGCTTCTCGTCGCTGTAGCCGAGCCAGCCGGCTGACGTCGTGTAGCAGGGGTAGCCGGTGCGCTCCAGCTCGGCGATCCGCTCGGCCTTCCCGGCTTCCTTCGCGCGGAGCAGGGCGATCGCCTGATCGCGGGTGAGCACGTCGGAGAGGTAGCGCAGATCGGCCACGTCCACGAGCTGTTCCGGGGTCATGTCCGCGAGCAGACGCCAGACGGGCTTGCCTGCGAGCCGGCCGGCGAGATCCCATGCGGCGTTCATCACCGCCGAGAGGGAGAGGTGGACGACACCCTTCTCCGGCCCGAGCCACCGCATCTGGGTGTCCTCGGTGATCGACCGGTAGGTCCCGCCCATGTCCGCGGACATCTCGGCCACGTCGAGGCCGACGAGCATCTGCGCCTGCTGCCTCGCGGCCAGCGCGACGATGTCGTTGCCGCGGCCCGTCGTGAAGGTGATGCCGTGGCCGGCGTACGGGCTCCCGTCCGGTGCTGTCCCGTCCGTGTGCAGCACGACGTAGACGGCGGAGTGGTCGCCGTCCTTGTTCATGGCATCGGATCCGTCTGCCGTGAGCGAGGTGGGGAAGCGGACGTCCTCGACGTCGACGTGCGTGATGCGCATGGGAGATCTCCTTCGGGCCGTGCGCACCACGCTAGACCTAATCATCTGATGAATCCATCCGACTTGCCGGCGAATCTCGCACACGCCGGGCTACCATGCTGGCAGTGACGTAGGAATCATCGGAGGATTGCCATGACTGCTCGACGCGACGGATCCACCTACCGGGTCGGGCTCACGGCGGACTGCGCCAGCCCGGACGGATCGACGATCTTCGGTGACATCGGGCTCGGCCGGCTCACCGATGCGGGGCTGTCCTGGGAGGTCATGCCGCAGGTCGACGGTCCGGTCATGCCGGTCGAGATCCTGGGTGACTACGACGCCGTCCTGTCCTTCGGGCATCTGCACGTCCCGCGTGCAGTGGCGGCGGCCTGCCCCAGGCTGTTGCACGTCGCACGCTTCGGGGCGGGGTTCGACGGGATCGACATCGCCGGTCTGGCCGCCGAAGGGGTCGTCGTCACCACCACGCCGCTCGCCGTGCGTCGCCCCCTCGCGCTCGCAGGGCTCACGATGCTCCTGGCCGTGAGCCACCGGCTCGTGGAGAACCACCGGGCGGCCGGCTCCGGTCG
>NZ_JBFHHB010000267.1:0-4148 GCF_041597215.1 Actinotalea sp. | reverse complement strand
GACGTCGAGGCCTCCCGCCCCGTGGTGGCGGTGCTCGGGCTGACCTTCCTGCTGGTGTCCGTGCGGATCTCGCTGACCCGGCACTTCGTCCTCCCCGCCGGGCAGGTGAGGTGGGTCTTCATCGCGACCATCGCCGGGGCGGCCTGCGGAGTGCCGCTCGTGGTCCTCGGCACCTGGGGCTTCGGGCCGATCGGCGCAGCGCTCGCGCTCGTGGTGAGCGAGCTCGTCACGACCGGCCTGCTCGTGCGGCCGGCACTGGGCCGGCTGGCCGCCGTCCGCGAGGAGGCAGCGCAGGACACGGGGGCGGACGCATGACGGGGACGGTCACCGTCGCGGTCGACGGAACGCCGCTGTACCGGCGGGTCGACGGGATCGGCCGGTACAGCGCGAACCTGGTGGCGGCGACGGCTCGCGCCCGCCCGGACTGGCGCTTCGTCGTCGTCGGGTTCGCGGACGACAGGTCGCGGCCCTACCTGCTGCCGGAGCTGCCCAACGTCGAGCAGGTCTTCCTGCCCTTCCCGCGCCGGCTCTACCAGGCGGCGTACTCCTACGGCGTGCGCGTGCCGGTCACCCGGTGGCTGCCACCGCTCGACGTCCTCCTGGCCACGAACTACACGGTGTTCCCCTGGCTGCCCGGGGTGCCGAGCGCCGTCGTGGTCTACGACCTCACCTACGTCGACCTCCCGCAGGTGGTCGATGCCCGCAACCTCGGGCACCTGCGTCGGACCGTCCCGCGGACGATGCGGACGGCGGACCGCGTCCTCGCGATCTCGCCGTTCACCGCCGAGCGGATCGACGCCACCTTCCCCGCGCACCCCCCGGTCACGATCGTGGACTGTGCGCTGGACGAGACCTTCCTCGGCGGGCGGTCCACGCCGTCACCCGCCGCCGGACTGCCCGGACTGCCCGAGCAGTACGTGCTCTGCGTGGGGACGCTCGAACCGCGCAAGAACCTCGTCACCCTGCTGCGCGCCTATGCCGCCCTCGACGAGGAGCTCCGCGATCGGTACCCGCTGGTCGTCGTCGGGCGTCAGGGGTGGGGTGCGCACGAGGTGCCGAGCGACGTCCCAGCGGACGTCGTGTCCTCGGTCCGCTTCACGGGGTACGTCCAGGACGCGGAGCTGCCCGCCGTCTACCGCGGCGCCCGGCTCTTCGTCTTCCCGTCCCGGTACGAGGGCTTCGGGCTCCCGCTGCTCGAGGCGATGGCCTGCGGGGTGCCGGCCGTGGTCTCGGCGATCCCGCCGTTCGAGGCGATCGGTGGCCCGCTCGTGGACTACGCGGATCCCGACGATCCCGGGTCCTTCTCGGCGGCGATCGGCGCCGCCCTCCGAGCGGACGCCACGGAGCGGACGGAGGCGGCCCGCGCGGCGGCACGGACGTGGACCTGGGAACGCAGCGCGCAGCAGCTGCTGGGCGCCCTGGAGGACCTGCGCGACTGAACCGCCTCCCGTCGCACCGGGCGGGTCGGCGCGCCCGCGGGGCGACGGCGTCCTCGGTGCGCACCTAGGATCACGCCGTGCGAGTCCTCCTCGATGCGACGGCCATCCCCTCCGACCGCGGGGGAGTGGGCCGATACGTGGACGCCCTCCTGCCGGCCCTGCTGGCCGAGGGGGTCGACCTCGTCGTCGCCTGCCAGGACCGGGACGCGGCCGCGACCTCGGCCGTGGCACCCGGCGCCGAGATCGTCCCGGCCCCGTCACGGATCGCCGGGCGCCCTGCGCGGATGGCCTGGGAGCAGGTCGGGCTTCCGGGGCTGGTGCGCAGGACCGGTGCCCGGGTCCTGCACAGCCCCCACTACACGATGCCGCGGGTCGTGGGCGTGCCCGTCGTCGTCACCCTGCACGACGCGACCTTCTTCAGCCACCCAGGACTGCACTCGCCGGTCAAGGCGCGCTTCTTCCGCACGGCGATCCGGGGGGCGGTCCGCCGCGCCGCGTCCCTCGTCGTGCCCTCCCTGGCGACGCGCGACGAGGTCCTGCGCTTCGCCGGAGGACGGAAGGAGCGGTTCCACGTCGCCTACCACGGGGTCGACGCGGGGATGTTCCACCCCGTCGGGCCGCAGGACGTCGCGCGGGTGCGCGCAGGTCTCGGACTGGGCGAGCAGCCGTACGTCGGGTTCCTGGGGACGCTCGAGCCGCGCAAGAACGTCCCGGCGCTGATCCGAGGCTGGCAGCGTGCCGTCGCCGGTCTCGCCGAACCGCCGGCGCTCGTCCTGGCGGGCGGACCGGGGTGGGACACCGAGGTCGAGCCCGCCGTCGCGGCCGTGCCCGACGGGCTGCGGGTGCTCCGGCCCGGATACCTGCCCCTGGGCGACCTCGCCGCCTTCCTCTCGGGTGCTCAGGTCCTGGCCTACCCGAGCCTGGGGGAGGGGTTCGGCCTGCCCGTGCTCGAGGCGATGGCCTGCGGGGCCGCCGTGCTCACCACGCGGGAGCTCTCCCTCCCGGAGGTCGGCGGGGACGCCGTCGCCTACTGCGGGACGGACGAGACGAGCATCGGCGAGGCGCTGCGCGCCCTGCTGGACGATCCCGCGCGTCGAGCAGCGCTCTCCGCAGCGGCGGTGCAGCGGGCCGCCGGGTTCACCTGGCAGGCGGCAGCGGCCGTCCACCTGACCGCCTACGAGCAGGCGGCCTCCGTTCGCTGATCCGCCCCTGATCAGCCCAGGGTCGCCACGTAGCCGAGGACGTCCTCGTACCGCGGGAGGACACCGTCCGCCATGGCCTGCGCGAGAGTGGGGGCAGCGAGGTCCTTGTCCGAGAGCTGGGGGACGATCGGGGAGCCGTCGCGCGCGGTCGTCGGCCACTCGATCGCCACCTGGGCGTCCAAGGGGTGGATCCCGTGCTCACGGCCCGGGCTGTAGCCCGTCGAGCACAGGTAGAGCACCGTCGAGTCGTCCTCGAGGGACATGAACGCGTGGCCGAGACCCTCGCTCAGGTAGATCGCGCGGCGGTCGACGTCGTCGAGCAGCACGGTGTCCCAGGTGCCGAAGGTCGGCGAGCCGACCCGCAGGTCGACCACGACGTCCAGCACCGCGCCCTTCGCGCAGGTGACGTACTTCGCCTGACCCGGGGGCACGTCGGCGTAGTGGATCCCGCGGAGCACCCCGGCTGCCGAGACCGAGCAGTTCGCCTGCTGGAGGTCGAAGCCGTGGCCCACCGACCGGCGGAACGGCGCGCCCTGGAAGTACTCGAGGAAGACCCCGCGCGGGTCCCCGTGCTGTACGGGGGTGATCTCCCACGCTCCGGGCACTGCGAGCTCGCGATAGGTCATGAGTGTCCTTCCGTGTGCGATCTGCCGGGTCAGCGTAGCGACCGGTCGCGCCGACCCCCGTGCGGGCTGCGGGTCCCCCGGGGCTCGGGAACCCGATGGGTAGACTCAGCGGGAATGTCGTCGGCCTGCACGACGGCCCCTGCCGCCCTCGCGGCCCAGCCCCGTCACCTGAGGACTCGAGTGATCAAGAAGTTGAAGCGCATCGCCAAGGATCTCCTGGCGGTCCCGGCCATCCGCAAGACCTACGAGACCGCCAACCGCGGGGTGCTCGCCGTCGGGGGTACGAGCCGGCTCGGCGCGACCCTGTACGCGGTCCTCGGATTCGGCACCTTCAACCGTGAGCAGTGGGCCGTGCTCTCGGGCCGCCGCGCCTACTACGAGAACCTCCGGCGGCGCCGGACCAGCCATGTCGAGCTGAGGCGCAACGTGCATCGGCTCGAGAAGGGGATCCTCATGCGGCCCCGGCGGGAGGTCTTCGCCAAGGACTACATCCTCGAGACGGTGGAGTTCTACGCGCTGGCCGTCGATCGCGGACCGAACGATCCGGCGATGGACCCGAGCGAGATCCAGTGGGCGTCCGACGTGCTCGCGGAGTACTTCCGGGTGATCACCGCCCCGGACCCCGTCGTGGACCGGGCGCGTGAGGTCTTCTCCTCCGTCCAGCACTCGCCGGAGCCCGCTGCCGTCATGCCGTACGAGCACGGGTCGATCCAGGCCAGCTCCGTCACCTACGACGACCTGCTCGCGCTCGCCCACCAGCGCCGGTCCGTGCGGTGGTTCCTCGACAAGCCGGTCGATCGTGAGCTCATCGACCGGGCGCTCGCGATCGGTCGGCAGTCGCCGTCGGCGTGCAACCGGCTCCCCTACGAGTTCCTCGTCTT
>NZ_JBFHHB010000266.1:0-4157 GCF_041597215.1 Actinotalea sp. | reverse complement strand
CGGCATCGGCGTACCGCACGAGGACGGGCTCGGGACCGGCGCGGGGGGCGGTCCGTGGGAACGCCCCGCCGTCGACGGGCCCCGCGAGCGTCGACGCGCCCGGCGCGGGGAGGAGCCCGCCTGCCAGGTGCAGGATCGGCGCCGTGCTGCGCTGGTGCAGCCGCAGGGTGAGGGTGCGCCCGGCCACGTCGATCCCCGCCTCGGCGAGGGTCGAGCCACCCGGGTGCAGCGGCAGACGCGGGTCGCCGATCAGGGTGAGGGCGTCGGGCAGGTCGATGGGCGGCACCCCACCCGCTCCACCCCCGGGCGACAGCAGCCGCACGACGCGCAGCATCGTGGCGGACAGCTCCTGGGCGTCGTCGACGAGCACCGCAGCCCACGGCTCCGCGAGGGGCGCGCGACGCAGCTCGTCCTCGACCAGCAGGGCCACCTCGCCGAGGGCGTGCACCTGGCGGCGGCGCAGCGCGCCCGTGGTCGCCTCGTGCAGGGCCCACACCGCCTGGCGGGCGCTCGGACCCAGCCGGTGCAGACGTCCGGTCCGCGGAAGGGCGAGGTACTCCTCGAGGCTGCGCGGGCCCTGCGCGCGCAGCACCTCGGCGATCTCCTGCTCCCAGTAGGAGCGCTCGGGAGCGAGGTGGGCGAGCAGCCCGCGTCGCCCGACGCTGCGCCATGCCTCGTCGAACGCCTCGCCGACCCGGACGGGGTGGAGGTCGAGACGCACTCCCCGCTCACGCAGGACTCGGAGGGCGACGGCGGGCAGGGCGAGGACGTCGATCCGCTCGGCGACGTCGGGGGCGAGGTGGTCGACGTGCTGCCGCAGCACCGCCGTGAGGGAGGGGGCGAGCGCGGTGAGCAGCACCCGCCCCGGGCGGGTCCGTGCGAGGTGGACGGCCCGGTGCAGCCCGACGACGGTCTTCCCGGTGCCGACCGCTCCGCAGATGAGGGCGGGCCCGTCGAGACGGGCTCGCACGACGGCGGACTGGTGCGCGTCGAGGTGGGCGCCCCAGCGCTCCGTCGGCGCGGTCAGCACCCCGCAGGTCGGCGCGGGCCCGGGCTCGCCGGGCGCCGCAGCGGGGCGGGGCACCTCAGGCGTCGGGGCGAGCCGGGGCAGATCGGGCGTCGGGGCGAGCCTGGACAGCTCGGGCGGCGGCGTGCAGGTCGGAGCGTCCTGGCCCGGGGCGCGCAGGGCCGGGCCGGAGGCCGTCGCGCCGGGGACGCTCGGTGCGAGGCCAGGGGCCCGCGTCACCGGACCGGGCGAGTCGGTCACGACCCCGGGCACGACGAGGTCGACGACGGGCTCGCCGTCGACGGTTCGACCTGGGGGCATGGGCCGATCACCTCTCCGCAAGGTGTCTCGGCAGGTCCGGCCCCTGCCTTGACCGCCGCCGGGCTCGGACTCGCGGCCGCGACCGTGACCGGCGTCAGGAGAGGACTCAGCGGCGCATGATCCGCCGGGCCAAGGCGTTCCCACCCGCCTGCGCGGCCTGCACCAGCAGGATGATCACCGCCACGGTGACCAGCGTGACCTCCTGGTTGAAGCGCTGGTACCCGTACTGGAGCGCGAAGTCGCCGAGCCCGCCTCCCGACACCGCCCCGACCACGGCCGTCATGTCGACGATCGCCACGAAGAGGAAGGTGTAGCCGAGCACGAGCGGCCCGAGGGCCTCGGGGACGACGATCGTCACGATGATGCGCAACGGGCCGGCGCCGACCGCTCGCGCGGCCTCGACGACCCCGGGGTCGAGGGCCACCAGGTTCTGCTCGACGATGCGCGAGGTGCCGAAGGTGGCCATCACCGCGAGCGGGAAGATCACCGCTCGGGTGCCGTAGCTCGCGCCGGTGACGAGAACCGTGAGCGGGAGCATCGCGGTGATGAAGATGATGAACGGGATCGGCCGCACGAGGTTGACGAGCCCGTTGAGCACGATCGAGACGGGCCGGTTCGCCAGGAGGTTCCCCGGTCGCGTCGTGTAGAGCGCGATGCCGAGCACGAGCCCGGCCAGTCCGCCCATCCCGAGGGTCGCCGTCACCATCCACAGGGTCTCGCCCAGCGCCTCGAGCAGCAGGGGCCACAGGCTTGCCGAACCGCTGCTCATCGTCCTGCCTCCGGGGTCTCGTCGGTGCCGGCTTGCTCGGTGCCGGTCTCGTCGGTGCCGGTCTCGTCGGTGCCGATCCGGTCCGCGCCGTCCGGCTCCGCCCCGCCGATCGGGGTGCCGTCCGCCGCGTACTCGACGGCCTGCGTCCAGCCGCGCAGGTCGGCGAGGAGGGCGTCGATGTCGGCGTCCTCCCCGGAGAGCTCGAAGGTCAACGAGCCGAGCGGCCGGGACGCGACCTCGGTGATCCCGCCGTGCACCACGGTTCCGTCGACCCGCCGCGCCCGGAAGGCCTCGGTGAGCGGGGCGTGCCCGCCCGACTCGTGCACCGCGACCGTGACCAGCCGGCCGGGGTGTCGCTCCCGCAGCCGCAGGACGACGTCGGGCCGGGGCCTGTCGTGCAGGGCCGTCCCGATGAACCGCCGCGTCACCTCGCTCCGAGGGGTCGCGAAGAGCTCGTACACGTCCCTCAGCTCGACCACGCGCCCCCGCTCCATGACGGCCGCGCGGTCGCACAGGTAGGAGACGACGGACATCTCGTGCGTGATGAGCACGATGGTCACCCCGAGCTCGGTGTTGACCCGCCTCAGCAGGTCGAGCACGTCCTTGGTGGTCTCGGGGTCCAGCGCGCTGGTCGCCTCGTCCGCCAGGAGCAGGGCCGGCGAGGTCGCGAGCGCCCTGGCGATCCCGACGCGCTGCTTCTGCCCGCCGGAGAGCTGGTCCGGATGCTGGTGTGCCTGGTCGACCAGCCCGACGAACTCGAGCAACTCCCGCACGCGCTCCTCGCGGCGGCGCTTGTCCCAGCCGGCCACCCGCAGCGGGTAGGCGATGTTGCCCGCGACGGTGCGCGAGTTCCAGAGGTTGAACTGCTGGAAGATGAAGCCGATCCCGGCGCGGGCACGGCGCAGCTCGCGCTCGCCCACCCCGGTCAGGGTGCGACCGTCGACGACGACCTCACCGGACGTCGGCGACTCCAGCCCGTTCATCAGCCGCACCAGCGTGCTCTTGCCCGCACCGGACCAGCCGATGATCCCGAAGACCTCCCCGCGGGCGATGTCCAGGCTCACCCCGTCCACCGCCCGCACGGTGCCCTCGCGGGTGTCGAAGCTCTTCGACACCTCGCGCAACGCGACCATCGTGCTCATCGGTCAGCCCTGGGTGGCGGCGACGAGCGCCTGCAGGTCGGCCAGGTCCGTCGCGAGCTCAGCCGGGTCGATGACCTGCCGTGCCGCCGTGCCCGCGTTCTCGGCCTCGATCAGCCCGCTGACGGCATCGGACTGGTAGATCTCGACCAGCGTGGCGTAGTCCGGGTTGTCGGCGTCCTCGGCCTTGGCCGCCCAGATGTTGAGGTACGGGCGGGCGACCTCGGGGTCCTCCAGGTCGGACCAGATCGCCGTCGTCGGGTCGATCCCGGCGTCGGCGGCATAGTTGTTGTTGATGATCGCGGCATCGAGCAGCTCGACCTGGATGGCCGTCTGGTTCGCGTCCACCGGCACGACGGTGACGCGGGAGGCCGCGGTGTCGACCTCTGCCGGGGTGGACAGCGCGGTCCCGCCGTCGGTGAGCTCGATCAGACCGGCGGACTGGAGCACGAGCAGGGCACGCGCCTGGTTGGTCGGGTCGTTGGGGATCGCGACCTCGGCGCCCTCGGGCAGGTCGGCCGGGGAGGTGTAGCCCTTCGTCGTGTAGAGGCCGAGCTGGTAGATGAACGTCGAGCCGATCGGCACGAGGTCCGCCCCGGCGCTCTCGTTGTAGTTGGCGAGGTAGAGCAGGTGCTGGAACTGGTTGAGGTCGAGCCCACCCTCCGTGACGATCGGGTTGGGCTGGGCGTAGTCGGTGAAGTTCACCAGCTCGACCTCGAGGCCGGCCTCGGCGGCGAGGGTCTCGAAGGTGCGCCAGTAGTCCTTGGACTCGTCGGTGACGCCGATGGTGATCGGGCCGTCCGCGTCGTCCGCGGGTGCCGAGCAGGCGGACAGGGCGAGGGTGAGGGCTGCGCCGAGGGCGACGACGGCGGTCAGGGTGCGCTTCATGATCTGCTTTCCGATGGGGGCGTGCGCGGGCGCG
>NZ_JBFHHB010000265.1:0-4191 GCF_041597215.1 Actinotalea sp. | reverse complement strand
CTGAGCCTGAGCGGCCGAGGAGTGAGCTCCGGCGGGTGGACCTCCCTCGTCGCACCGTTCGACCTGGTGGCCACGAGTCCTCGGCTCGACGACTCCGCCGCGACCGGCGCCTCGCCGTCGGTGATCGCCTCCGGCGACCTGCGCTACGTCGGGTTCACCTCGACCGCACCCCAGCTGGTCGCGGCCGGGAGCGATCCGGCAACGGCGGGCAGCGGCTCCGTCGGCATCGGCATCGCGGTCGACGGCGAGTGGTCCTCGCTCGGCACGAACACGATCCCGGTGATCGACACCGACATCGACGGGGACGGGACGCCCGACCTCGAGACGATCATCTGGAAGTACTCGGCCGACATGGACTTCACCACGGTGGAGACCTACGAGATCGTCGAGAGCGGTGGCGGCCTCGCCCTGGGTGCGCTCCTCGACCTGAGCCCGGTCAACGGGCTGTGGGCGGATCTCGACACGAGCGTCTTCGACAGCAACGTCGTGGTCGCCCCGATCACCCTCGACGCGGTGGGCATCACCCAGGGCGACACCCCGACGTTCCAGGTCTACACGGTGTCCACCTACGCCTCCGACCCGAGCGGGGTCCTGGACGCGGTCCCGCCGTTCACCGTCGACCCGTTCGCCCCGACGACCTGGTTCGACGGCGGGGTCGCGGACGCGCTCTGGTACCTCGACGCCGACGGCGTCGAGCTCACGGTCCACCGCGCTGAGGGAGCGGGCGACGGGTCGCTCCTCCTGCTGCACACGCACAACGGCGCCGCCTCGCGCGCCGAGGTCGTGGAGGTGAGCGCGACCCGGGCCGCGACCACCACGACCGAGCTCTCGGTCGCCGGCGCGACGACGGAGACCGGGACGCAGACCCTCACGGCGTCCGTCGCACCGGCCGAGGCCACGGGATCGGTCCGGTTCCTCGACGGCAGCACCGAGCTCGGGACCGCACCCGTCGAGGGTGGCACCGCGACTCTCGAGGCGAGCCTCGGCGTCGGGGAGCACAGCCTGAGCGCCGAGTACCTTCCGGCGAGCGCCGCGTTCCTCGCGTCGACCTCCGCTGCGGTCACCTGGAGCGTCACCGCGCGAGCGACGTCCACGACCCGGGCGTGGGCACCGGCGGTGATCTCCTCGCGCGCGACCCCCTGGGTGACGGTCATGGTCCGGTCGACCTCCCGCCCGACGGGAACGGTCACGGTGAGCGAGGGCGGGACCGTGCTCGCCGACACGAGGATCGTCCCGCTGGGGACCACGGGGGTCGCCGTCGTGCGCCTGCCGCGACTGAGTGCCGGCGTGCACCACCTGACCGTGCAGTACGAGGGCAGCACGACCGTCGCACCGTCGTCGACGTCGGTCGACCTGCAGGTCGTGGCCTTCGGGAGGCACTGACCAGGAGACGGGCCACGAGGGGGCAGGGGCCCGGCGTCACTCGCCGCGGGGCCCCTGCCCGATCCGTCGACCCCGGGCCGCGGGGACAGGCGGACGTGACAGCCGGACCTGGGCGACCTGCCGGTCGGCGGTCAGAACTCCGAGCGGTCCAGCTCGAACCAGACCGTCTTGCCGCCCTCGGCGTGGTTCTCGACCCCCCAGCGCTGCGACATCGCCTCGACGATCGCCATCCCCCGTCCGTTGAGGTCGGAGGGCGCGGAGTGCAGCACGACGGGAGCGGACGCCGCGCCGTCGCTCACCGAGACGCGGACGGAAGTGCTGTCGACCGTGAGCGCGAGGGCGACGGGGCCACCGTCGGCCCCGTGCAGGACGGCGTTGGTCAGGAGCTCGCTCGACAGGAGCTCCAGGATCTGGCCGAGCACGCCGTTGAGCCCGTGGCCCGAGGCACAGCCGACCACCCAGTGCCGCCCGACGGCGACGGACTGTCGATGACCCGGAAGCACCACGGTCTGCTCGGCGTCGGCCGGGGGCGCCGGGGAGGGCATCTCCACGGAGTCGTCGACCCCGACGAGACGGAGGGTCCGACCGGAGGTCGTGCGACGCTCGCGATCGCCCGGCATCCATCCTCCCTCGAGGTCTCGGTCGGTCGAGTCGCGCACGTCAGAACCCTGCCAGGGCTGAGCCCCTCGGATCCTCCGGCGCGCCGACACCCTCCGATTTCACCATCCTCCCGTGCCCACGTCTGCCCCTGCAGCGGGCGAAGTCCGGGTGAAATCCGGCCCCGGACGCCCTCCAGGTGCACGCATACCCGGCCAGAGGGTGCGTCCGGGGCCCCCAGGGCCGGGAAGGGTGCGCGGAGGGAGCCCGTCCGGGGGCCGCAGCACGTCCGCGGATGTGCCGCCTGGGCCGGAGGGCTGTCCTTGCGGGCCGCGAGGGGCGACACTGGTGTCAATGTCCCCTGCCCCTGCCGGCCGTCCCCGGTACCTCGCCACCAGTCCCTTCAACGCCTCCCGCGCCGCGGAGGTGACCGAGGTCGTGCCGATCTCGGTCGGCCAGTCGGTCTCCCACGACCGCCACGGCCTCGGAAAAGCTGTCGCCGTCGAGGGTGATCGCGCGGTGATCATCGACTTCAGCGGACGCGGTCTGGTCCGCGTCGCCCTCGACAGCCCTCGGCTGCACCGGCTGTAGGCCGCCCGCCGCTCCGACCCCGCCTTCGTCAGGGCAGGGCGATGAGTCGCGGGATCCCGGGGGGTGCCGCGGCGGAGAGCTCCAGGTACTTCGCCTCGGCGCGATGCAGCCTGACGTGCTCGTCGAGCGTCCACGTGGGTCCGTTGCGCAGCACGGTCCCGCACGAACACTCGAGCCAGACCGTCCCGTCGGGGTCGGTCTGCAGCGTCCCGACGGTGTAGTGCGTCGACCGGGCGCGGGCCTTCGCATCCCTCAGGGCAGCGCTGACCGGCTCGTCACTCGTCACGGGTCCAGTCTGTCGCATCAGCGCGAGCAGGGCGCACCGTCGCCGGTCACGGGGCCGGTCGAACCGTCGCGCACCGCTCTCAGCCGAGCGCCTCGCGCAGTGCCTGCTCCCCGGCCGAGCCGAGGGGCACCGGCAGCTCGAGGACGCCGCCGATCCGGATCGTGCGCACCCCGTGGTAGTCCGGGTGGTCGAGGATCTCGAAGGGGTTCGCCCGGTCGACGGGGATCATCGTCCTGGCGATCGAGTGCACGGGGCGCGCACCTCGCACCCACCACGGCCGACGGTGCAGCACGACGAGCTCTCGCCCGTCGGAGCAGACGATGGCGCCCTGGAGCGTCATCGGCCACAGCCGGTGGCCGATCCGGGTGACGATCCCGGCTGCGTCGGGCGCCACCGGCTCGACGCGCTCGCGGGGGTGGGCGCCGAGCAGGTGCATCGCCGGCTCGGCTGCCACGAGCGCGCGGTACTCGGTGACCAGCGCCACGTCGGGGCCCAGCTCACGCAGGCCGAGGGGGATCGGGTGAGGATCGCGCTCGGGGCCCGGACCACCCACCCCGGTGGTCCACGAGGCCCGCACCGTGTCGACGAAGCCGCGGATCAGGTCGCGCGAGGAGCCGTTGTAGGACACGCGCAGCGCCGGGCCGTCGCGCACGGTCAGCACGAGCCGACCATCGAGCAGGTCGACGCTCTCCTCGATCGCCAGCAGGTCCTTGGCGGCGACGGTGCGCCGGTGGACCCCACCGGACTGCGAGGGGGCACGGGTGAGCAGCACGACGATGTCGTCACGGAACACCAGCAGGTGCTGGTAGAGGTCCATCGACGGGTTCGCGTCTCGGCGGGAGATCGTCCGCGGCACCTTGAGCATCGCCTGCGCCGTGTGCGGATCGCCCGCGTGGGGTCGGAAGAGCCGCGGGACCTCGTCGGCCTCGGACACGGGGAGCACCCAGGGACCGAAGGCGTCGAACTCCTCGGTCCGCTCCATGGGCTGGGGCTTCGCCCCCTTCGCTGCGGGCATGAAACGACCCTACGCCGGGCCGCACGCCTCCGCGCGGTGTACCGGGATCGGCCCCGGACGTACGCTCAGGGATGCCTTCGACCTCGCCCGCCGTCGAGCTCACCGTCGGGGACCGCAGCGTCCGGGTCTCCAGCCCCGATCGTGTCGTCTTCCCTGCACGAGGCGTCACCAAGCTGCAGGTCGTGGAGTACGTGCTCTCCGTCGGCGAGGGGATCCTCGGTGCGGTACGCGACCGACCGACGACGCTGGAGCGCTGGCCCAAGGGTCTCGTCGAGGGGGCGCACCTGGCGACCCGCGCCGACCCGAAGGCCGACGCCTT